>DGVE01000054.1 GCA_002395865.1 Lachnospiraceae bacterium UBA4292
TAGAAGCCGCCGCCTGTGATGTGGCTGCAGCCCTTTATCTTAACGCCTGCCGCCTTCACCTTCTTGAGTGCCTTCACATATATCCTGGTGGGCTCTATGAGTGCCTCACCGAGCGTCTTGCCGAGCTCGGGGTAGTACTCCGACAGCGACTCCTTCGTCATAGGGAATATCTTCCTTACGAGTGAGAAGCCGTTCGAGTGAACACCTGTCGACGCGATACCGATGATGGTGTCACCCGGCTTTATATCCTGTCCGGTGATCATATCCTTCTTATCCACCACACCCACAGCAAAGCCTGCCAGATCGTACTCATCCTCAGGCATGAGTCCGGGATGTTCCGCAGTCTCTCCGCCGATGAGCGCGCACTCCGACTGAACGCAGCCCTCGGCCACTCCGCCGACGATCGTGGCGATCTTCTCGGGTATATTCTTACCGCAGGCGATATAGTCGAGGAAGAACAGAGGCTCGCCGCCCGCGCAGGCGATGTCATTTACGCACATGGCCACTGCGTCGATGCCAATGGTATCGTGCTTGTCCATAACGAACGCGAGCTTCACCTTCGTGCCGCAGCCGTCGGTACCGGATACCAGTGTGGGCTCCTCCATGTCCTTTATCTTACTCATATCGAAGGCTCCCGAAAAGCCTCCGATACCGCCGAGCACCTCGGGACGCATGGTCCTCTTGATGTGCTTCTTCATAAGCTCGACAGACTGATAGCCCGCCTCGATATCAACTCCGGAATTCTTGTAATCCATGGTCTCCTCCAATTATAGGTTAGATCAAAACGTTCTTGCGTCCCGAGAGCATCATAGCTCCGTTTACTATGGTCATAACGCCGCACGCGATACCGATCACCAGTAAAACTATACCGACTGCGATATTGCCTGCGCCTGTAAATGAAAGCTTCTTGTAGAGCTTCTCGTTATCATCCATGACATGTTCCCCCTCAGTTCTTCACTCCGTACAGAGCGTAATATTCATCTATAGACTTCTTCATGGCATCGTCAATGAGCACGCGGCCGCCGACCTCTCTGTTGTAGAGATAGCTGATGACCTCCTCCATGCTCACGATGGCATTTGTCTTAAAACCGTATAGCTCCGATATCTCCTGCAGCGCGCCCTTGTCGCCCTTGCCCCTCTCGCATCTGTTGAGGGACACCTCGAGGCCGAGTATCTCGACATTCGCCTGCGCGCGAAGGATGGGTACGGTCTCCTCCATGGACTTGCCCGATGTGGTCACGTCCTCTATGATGACCACCCTGTCGCCGTCCTTAAGAGGGCTGCCGAGCAGAATACCGGTGTCGCCGTGGTCCTTTACCTCCTTGCGGTTGCTGCAGTAGCGGATCTTTTTACCGTAAAGCCTGTAAAATGCCATGACTGTAGCCACCGACAGCGGTATGCCCTTGTAGGCCGGCCCGAAGAGCACGTCGAAATCATCGCCGTAATCCTTGTGGATGGCCTTCGCGTAATACTCGCCGAGCCTCTCCAGCGCGTCACCTGTGACATACGCGCCCGCATTCATGAAAAACGGCGACTTTCTTCCGCTTTTGAGCGTGAACTCGCCGAACTTCAAAACATCGCATGAGATCATAAACTCAATGAATTCCTGCTTGTACTGTTCCATACTTCACCACCATCTCCTGTTTTTCATTTCAATTAGTTATTTTACCACATGGCAAAACAAAAGTAAAGCGAACAAACCAAAAAAACTGTTGCTTCGAAATCTGTTGGACATCTGTTGGACACAGGGGTTTATCATGCCTGACAGATGCAAAAAAAAAGATCACGCATCAACAAAAAGGAGAATAATCATATGCCTACAAATCCAAACGCATCCCAGGGAAAAACGTCGTCAGAGTGGATCAAGGAAGCTCTGGAAGGATTTAATGACCCGACCAAGGACCGTGACATGCTGATCGCCCGTACCATTGCTGCGAGACAGCTCGCACAGAACAGCAAAAAAGGGCTTAACGACACCAAAATTACCGAGGAGCAACTGAATAAGCATGCAGAGGGGCTTCTCCATTCCGTATCTTTTGAGTTGTTCCTTGATCATTATCAAACAAGATACGAGACGGCGGATATCAAGAAGCTTGACGGAAGCCGTATTGAAAACAAGCTGAAAGACTGGGTCCGCTCGCAGCCTGAGGACGAATACGACGAGCTGCCGAGAGCCATATTCGGTCGTTATAAGTTCGGCAGCAAAGAAGAATATACTGCGCACCAACAGTCCCTTGCGAAGGACAAGACCGCTGCCGAGATCATTGAAGGCATCCAGAATAAAGTAAATTACAATGAGGGAAGCTATTCGGAGAGGGATCTTGCAACCATACTTGCCGCCAGACAGCTTGCGAATGCAAAACGCGGCAGCAGAAAAAACCTCGACAACACAAGAATCAGTTTGGACGATCTGGATAGGCAGATCAATAAACTGATCGTGGACCCGGTTTTTCAGGAATATACATCCGAAAGGCGTAAGCAGTTCAAGAACAAGCTCTATCAGGACAGAAAAGCCGAGCTCATGGAAACCACCGGCTTCGAGAATTACATGGCAAATAAGAATCTGACGGATCCCGAAGAGGCATGGAAAGCCTATGTAAAACAGCACGGAGATCCAGTCAAGGTCCGCAGTTCAGAGACAGAACGCTTCTTTCCTGTAGATAAACTGACGCGCGGTCACAGTGGAGAGTTAGAGGACGATTTCGAGGCTTATCTTAAGACTCGTGAGGATCTTAAGGAGCTGGATTCTCCCATATATGCCAGATACAAAAAGAAATTCGGCATCGTCACCGAGGAGAAAAAAGAGCCTGAGAAAAAGCCCGAACCCGCTCAGGAGTACGCGGGATACAAGGACTATTTCACCAAGAATGCAGGCGGCAGACCCGCTGACCTGAAGCAGGCTGCAAAAATGGCGGCAGCTCACGCACTTGCCGTGAAGCATCCGAACAGCCCTTATAGCGCTCAGGAGCTGGATAAAAAGACTGCCGACATGCTGAACGACCCCACATTCCGCTTAGTCATGCGCGACAAGGCGACAATGAACGCAATGATCGCGGGAGATGCGGGGATCGTGGCGGAGAAAACGGCAGAGGCAGTCAAAGACTTCGCCGGAGTTGCATTACAGCACGATGATGACGGTGAGGAGATGCCGTTTTCTACGACCCGCGGCTTCACACTTACCTACAACCGTCTGGTTCCCGCAATACCCGAAAAGGATCTTGAAAAGACTGAGCGGGCACTGATTCCGGACATCTGCAAAAAGCAGAAGGAAGAATTCGAGAAATTCGTCGATGATAAGTCCAAGAATGATGCCATGTACCTCCTGAAGAAAGAGTACAAGGAGAAAATGCATACTCTGAAGAGCTTTGATGACGATCTCAAGGAAGACCTTGAGATGCAGTTCCGCCTTGAGAAGCTTGAAGCGGATGTCAGGAAAAGGCTCATTGACGACGAGAACGAAAAATACCGCGAAGAAGTAGATCTGAGTGCACGCAGAAACGCCGAGATCTCTGTTGCAAAGAAGCACGGGAAAACATTTTATGACATCGAAGACGATCCTGCATACGCAGCCGACATCGAAAAGGCGATCCCCGGCGAGAGAAACAAGATCCTCATGGATCACCGCAAGCTGGGCATAGGCCCCGGAACGAATGAAGGAAGAGCGCACATTCAGGCGCGTGAAAAAGCCATTGATATGGCGCACAAGAAGCAGCTCGGAAACAGAGGCCCGAAGTTCAGGAACATGATAGCTTCGGTCAATAAACTGAGGCATAATACGGGAGATGTCAGCGAAAAGGATCTGATCGGTGCAGTCAATTCTATCCTTGAATACCAGGACGGCAAGGAAAAGGGCTTCTTCTCTTCTTCAAAGAACCAGCGCTTTAACGACTCCATGACTCTTCTGGCAGAGATCACGATGGGAACGCCTGCGGAAAAGTATTACCGCGCCCAGCTGGACAAGGTAAACGCTGCGCGCGGACTTCGCCCCGGTACTCCCGGATATCTCAAGCCTGAAGATTTTCTCCACAAGGACCCCGAGGTGGTAGATACCGCCGAGAAGGAATTGCAGGAGGAGCAGGCGGATCTTGATCTGTACAACAAGATCAAGAATTTCTCATTCCTCAAAAACGACGGACAGGATAATGAACAGGATGAGAACGAGATCGATATGGAGGATAATAAGGAAGCCGAAAACAACCCGGAGCTCTCCATTTAATACTTCGCTGTATGTCCACTGTCATTTAAACGGCAGGCCGAAGCAAAACGCTTCGGCCTGTCTTTTTGTCTGAAAACGGTATCATTATCCGATGAATGGCTGTATTCTGAGCCTTATATCCTCCGAGGACGCGCCTATGAGGAGCTCCCCGCTGACCGCCTCAAAGCATATTCTCACGCTCTCTCCCGCCGCTATGCTCTGCCTGCCAAACGCAATCAGGCGCCTGCCGCCCTTCAGGCTGTATGCCTGCCATACCTCGTCGGATGCTCTGCTTCCGGTGTTTCTGATGGTGAAGCTGACAACACCGTCTTTGATCTCCGGGTCGCTGTACTCAAAGGTCGTATAGCTCAGGCCGTGTCCGAATGGATAGAGCACCGGCTTATCCGCATATATGTATGTCATATGATTCTTTTTGATATCATAGTCATTTATATCGGGATACTTAAAATCCTTGCCGTACCATGTCTGCGCCAGTCTTCCGGCGGGGCTTACCCTTCCTGTCAGGGCATCCGCAATGCCCCTTCCGAGCTCCATATTTCCGCTCGCGCAGGTGATTATCGCCCTCGCATCGGTCTCGTCCGTGTTGTAGGGGTAGTTGGCAATAAGGCATAAAACGGTGCTTTTGCAGGCCGCCTGACACGCGGCGAAAAGCTCCCTGTCGAAGCTGCTCATAGTGGTGTCCGGACGGTCTATCTCCTCCTTCGCACCGATGAGCGGCGTGCTGCCCGCCGTGACTATCACATGATCGCAGGTAGCTGCCAGTTGCCTAGCCTGCCTGATACCGCTTTGCACAGTCTCTACGCGGATATCGCCCAGCTCCTGCCGCCTCCAGTCGTACACCTTCAGTCCGGCCCCGCTCTCCTGCGCGTAGAACACCTCTCTCACGAACCAGCCGAACGGCTCGTAAAGCTCGGCCACAATGCCCCTCTCGTCGTCATGTCTGAGAAGCCTTCCGTCGGGACATCTCACAGTCACCGCGCCGTAGTTCCAGCGGATGATATCGAACTCATCCGCTTTCCCCCTTTCCGCCGTAAGCTTCAGCGCTCCGCCGTCCATATATGCGTAGAGGCCATCCCTGACTATCCTCACTTTGTCCGCGAAATCGCAGGTGATCACCTCCGCGCCCTTCTCCTTCGCCGTCTCCCTGAGGCCATCCGACACAGTGATCTTCTCGTAGGGCGTGCCGCCGTACCAGTCAGTGTACCAGCTGTCAGCGTGATTGCCGGCGATCAGTATCCTCTCCCCGGCCTTTATGTCAAGAGGCAGTATACCGCCCTCGTTTTTAAGAAGCACGACCGACTTCGCCGCGTTCTCCCTCGCAAGACGGATATTTGCCTTGCGGTCGATATCATTTACGGAGATTCCTTCGTATGGAAATGCTCCCTTCTCGCAAAATTCGCCCAGCCTCAGACGGCATAGCAGCGTGTTGTACACCGCCCTGTCGATATCGGCCTCCTCGATAAGGCCGTCCGCAAGCGCCTTAAGAGCGCACTCCCGTATCCTCCCGGGCTCCTCTGTAAATGCGTCGATGCCTGCCTTGAGCGAACCGGAAAAGGCCTCCTGTTCGTCCTTGAAAAGCCCGCTCGCGATGCCCACGCTCATGGCGCCGCCGTCACAGACCACATGACCGTCGAAGCCCGTCATGTCGCGAAGCAGCTTCACATCGGGGCTTGCCATGCAGGGCACGCCGTTTACCGCGTTGTACGCGGTCATTATACCCAGAGCCCCATGTCCTATGCAGGACACAAAGGGTCCGAAATAATAGTTCTTAAGCTCCGGAGTTATATTCGACGAGGCGCTGCCCCTGTTCTTCTCCGCGTTGTTCGCGTAAAAATGCTTCAGTGTGGCGCCTATCCTTACATACTTAGCGTCCTCGCCCCTCATACCGCGTATGTAGCTGCCCGCTATCTCGCCCGCCAGATACGGGTCCTCACCGTAGCCCTCCTCGTTCCTGCCCCAGCGGCCGTCGCGCTCCATATCCACGGTGGGCGCCCAATAGCTCTTGCACGGGTGCAGCCCATCGTTATACAGCGCTCTGCCCTCCACTCCGACAGCCTCGCCTATCCTCTTCATAAGCTCCCTGTCGAAAGTAGCCGCAAGGCCTATCGGCTGGGTAAATGAAGCCGTCTCCACGGGCGTCCCGTAGTCAAATGACTGGTCGTGCCTGGCCTGAACGCCGTGCGCAGCCTCGCCGCCCACGCTTCCGGCGGGAATACCGAGCCTCTCTACGGCAGGATATGCCGTGGCCAGCATCCCGGCCTTCTCCTCTGTGGTGAGCTCGGAAACAGCCCACGCGACGCGCTCCTGCGGTGAAAGCTTCTCGTCAAACAGTTTATTTCTCGCCATATGTCCCTCCGGTCAGTTTATCTGAATTCAGTATAATTCCTGTGACCGCATATAGCAAGTAAGAAATAGAATTTTTCGGCTGCTTGGCGGTTTGAACCGCATGAATCAAAAACTCAGGGGCGGAAATTCCGCCCCTGAATTATTTCCTGTATTACTTGCTGCCGTTATGCCTTTTTACGCCTTTTGGTCAGCACCATCGTATATGGTCACGTCCGCTCAGGATAGATGAATCGTGCTGCTGTTACAGGACAAAAGCGCGTTATAGCTCAGGTGGTCATCCTGAATAACAGGCTTAAACAGCTCGCCGTTGTCCTTGATTATGATCTCAGGCTCCCCGATGAACCGAAGGACACATTCGCCCAGCACCCTTTTTCCCCCATTTTTATCTTCCGTTTGGCTAAACAGCGATTGAAGAAGGACTTCGACTTCCCCCAGCTTTCTGCTTTCTATGCCGTGCTCATTCAAATTTTCCCGTATCCAGTTCCAGAGCCGTTCATATTCCTCCGGCTGATATTCAAAGGAATTCATACTGACCTTACCATAGTCTGTGTCATCCAGCATATATGGGATGCTTTCCCTGCCCTTCATAACCAGGACGAAGCTATAGAAAATCGCCATGGCCGTGATCTGGGATAACACCATCCCCTTTCCCATGGCCACGATCCCGCCCTCCAGGCAGAAGTTGACGCAAAACAGTATGGGAAACAGAGCGGTTCTAAAGACGACCATCATGCAGGACCACAGCGGCTTCCCGGTATAACCGTAGTAATCGCTCAAAAACCCTCCGATGGACGCCGCGACCACGCCCAGAGAGCAGAATCGGATGCACTTGATTAAATCAACCCGAAGGGGCGAGTCCTCGATTCCATAGAGCATAAGCACGGTATTCGGCAGGATCAGCAGCACCAGCGTGACCACCATGCCGCCGAAAGCGCACGCAACCAGCGCCTGCCGAAAGAGGATCTTGATCCCTTCGCCGTTTCTTTCCCCGGTGTAGCTGGCCAGCAGATACCCCGCCGCCTCGGAGGGGCCGTTGACCATCTCATAGATTTCCAGCATGGCGCAGAGCACCGTGTTGGCGATGAGGTAATCATTCCCCCAGAAAAGCAGGATGGC
>DGVE01000121.1 GCA_002395865.1 Lachnospiraceae bacterium UBA4292
CGACGCCATAGCCTCTCTGGGCTTTCGCGGCGAGGCGCTCGCCTCCATCGCCGCCGTATGCAGGGTGGAGCTCATCACCAAGACGAAGGACAGCATCCTTGGAACCTCATACGTTATAGAAGGCGGGCAGGAGATAAGCACGGGCGAGATAGGAGCTGCTGACGGCACCACATTTGTGGTGAAGGACATCTTCTTCAACACCCCTGCGAGAAGGAAGTTCCTCAAATCCGCGCAGACCGAGGGCATCTACATCGGTGAGCTCGTGGAGAGGATAGCGCTGTCCAGACCCGACATCTCATTCAGATTTATCTCGAATTCGCAGACGAAGCTGTTTACACCCGGAAACGACAAGCTGAAGGATGTCATCTACTCGGTGTTCGGACGTGAGATACAGAAGAATACTGTTCCGGTAAAACATGTCCTTCCTTCGCTCTCCATCACCGGATATGCGGGTAAACCGGTTATCAACCGCGCTAACAGGGCGTTTGAGATATTCTTCATAAACGGACGCTATGTAAAGTGCACCCTGGTATACAAGGCCATCGAGGAGGCCTACAGACCCTATATGATGCAGCACAAGCATCCCTTCTGCGTGCTGAACATAGATATCCCTGCGGATCTGATCGATGTAAATGTTCACCCCTCCAAGCTCGAGCTTCGCTTCAGGCAGGAGGAGAATCTGTTCCGCGAGATAGTGACGGCGGTATCCTCCGCCGTAAAGGGCGGTGAGCTGATAGTCGACGCGACAGGAGGAAAGAGCACTCCCGAGTCATTCAAGGAGCAGGAGAGAAGTTCATCACCCGCTTACTCGGAGCCCTTCGAGAAGAAGAGGACACCGGTCAATCCGTATCTGAAGGGAAGCAGCTCCTCATATGTGGCTGACAGAAGGCTCGCATATGACGATGCGCCCGCCAGAGATATGGTATCTACACCATCGTCCATACCTATTGCGCCTGCTTCGTTGGATAACAGTGGGTATGACGTAAAGCTTCCGGTATTTCAGCCTATCAAGCCTCCCGCGAGTGAAGAAATCGCGGAGGAAGTGAAGGCTGTGATATCGGTCGATAAACTGTCTGAAAAAGATACGACAGTGTCATCGTTCATACCGCAGCCGATCGAGCCGCCGTCTGACGATGCAGAGCCTGCGGAAAAACGTTTCCTGTCGGGCAGCGCGAGAGCAAAACACCGCGTGCTTGGACAGGTCTTTAAGACCTACTGGGTGGTCGAATACGATCACAAGATGTATATGATCGACCAGCACGCGGCGCATGAGAAGATCATCTACGAGAAGCTCATGAAGTCTTTTTCACAGAAGAATGCTTCCTCCCAGCTCCTCATGCCATCGATCATGCTCCAGCTGACTGAGAGACAGAGGGCGATTCTGAATGAGAACATGTCTGTATTCACCGGTCTCGGCTACGAGATAGAGGATCTGGGAGCGCTCGGCGTGAGCATACAGGCAGTTCCCGCAGATCTTCTCTCCATCAACAAGACTGAGCTTCTCATAGAGATGATAGACGATCTCGGTGAGAGCGGCAGAGTCGCCGTGAACAGATCATTAAACGCTAAGATCGCCACCATGGCCTGCAAGGCTGCGGTAAAGGGCAACACTGTGATATCGCAGAGGGAGGCCGAGGAGATAATCGATAAGCTCCTTGAGCTGGATAACCCGTACGCGTGTCCTCACGGAAGACCGACGATAATATCTTTTTCGGAATACGAGATAAACAGAAAGTTCAAGAGGATCGTGTGATGTGTGAGAAAAGACCGCTCGTGGTGCTCACTGGTCCCACCGCTGTCGGCAAGACCGATCTGTCGATCGCTCTCGCAAAACGCATCGGAGCGCAGATAATAAGCGCGGATTCGGCGCAGGTATACCGTGGTATGGACATAGGTTCCGCTAAGATAACGGTCGAAGAGATGGGCGGTGTAAAGCATCATCTTATAGATGTGCTGGATCCGAAGGAGAGCTTCTCAGCCGCGGTGTTCAAGGATATGGCAGACCGTGCCATAGAGCAGATCTATGCGCAGGGCGATATACCGATGATAGTGGGCGGAACGGGCTTTTACATCCAGGGCGTGATATACGATATCGATTTTTCTTCTCACGAAGACGATGAGAGCTACAGACGGTATCTTGAAAAGCTTCTTGAGGAGAAGGGAAACGCATACCTGTATGAGATGCTTCGCGAGGTCGACCCCTTAAGCTGCGAGACCATCCATGAGAACAATGTAAAGCGCGTTATAAGGGCGCTCGAATTCAATCATCTTACAGGCAGAAGGATCTCACAGCACAATAGCGAGCAGAGAGAGAATGAAGCCGCCTACAATATGGCTTATTTCGTTCTGGATATGGATAGAAAGAAGCTGTATGAAAGGATCGATAAGAGGGTGGACAAGATGCTCTCGGACGGCCTCGTGGACGAGGTGAGGCACCTTATGGACATGGGGTGTGATGAGAACGATGTTTCCATGCAGGCTCTCGGCTACAGGCAGATCCTGGCTTACCTAAAGGGCAGGATGAGCTATGACGAGGCGGTGTATGTCATAAAGCGCGACACAAGGCATTTCGCGAAGCGGCAGCTGACATGGTTCAGGCGGGAGAGAGATGTCATAAGGATAGACAAGGATGAATACAGCGATGACGAGGGGATACTT
>DGVE01000077.1 GCA_002395865.1 Lachnospiraceae bacterium UBA4292
CCGTGCGGCCGAGCTCGGGTATGGACATGGAGTAATCCGACAGAAGCTCGAGAAGTGAATACTCGGTCTCCTCGGCGGCCTTGTCTATCTCGTCCAGAAGCAGCACACACCTGCCCCGTCCGCTGATGGCGCGAAGCAGAGGGCGCTCTATCAGGAAGCTCTCGTCATATATATCCACCTCGTCCTTTATGCGCCGTGCGGCCTCTTTAAGTGAAGTTCCGGATGTGCCCGCCAGAGTGTTCTGAAGCGCCACGGTCGTGAGCATCTGCCTCGCGTAGTCGTACTCGTACATTATGTCGCGGTTTGCTATCCCCTCATAAAACTGCACGCGGATGAGAGGGAGGCCAAGAGCCTCGGCCACTGCCGCGGCGAGCTTCGTCTTGCCCACACCGGGCTCCCCCTCCAAAAGCACGGGAGCTGAAAGTGCCATAGCGTTAAGTACCGTATATGCTATCCTGTCATTTGCTACATAGCCGGCTGCGGCCAGCTTCGTTATCAGTTCATCTTTTTTCATGGTGTTCTCCGGTTGGTGCGATCTCAAGATACGCGGATATTATAGGAGATTATATATTATTATGCATGGAAAATGCAACAGATTTCTTTGATTGAAAGAAACGGCCTTATGTGGTATTATCTTCATCGGTCTGCCGGAAATCACGAGGCGACGCGGCAAAGGAATGAGTGCATCTGGACCGGGTGGTACGGATCAGTTCACCAAAAGTTCAGGAACTATTAAGCACCTTCGTATTGTAAAAACGACATTTATGCTTTATAATACACTGAAGTTTTGAAAGGACAGCACTGTTATGAAATGGTTTTATAAGCTGGAGAGAAAGATCGGGCGCTTTGCGATAAAGAACCTGATGCTCTATCTCATAATACTCTACACCGTGGGGACATTACTGTTCCTGAGCGGCAATCAACTGGTATACTACGAGTACCTGTGCATGGACCCGGGCGCGATAATGCACGGCGAGGTATGGAGACTGGTGACGTTTCTGATGATGCCCCCGGGAGGAAGTAATCCATTCTTTATGATATTGAGCTTGTACATATACTGGAACTTGGGCAGTATCATAGAGAAAGTGTGGGGTGCGTTCAGGTTCAATGTCTACATTTTTTCGGGAATAATCGGTACCATAATAGCGTCATTCCTTGTGTACTTCGTATTGGGCGGAATGTACTCGCTGACTGTGATGTTCGTGGGTACCACCTATCTGAACTTCTCACTGTTTCTGGCGTACGCGTTCACATTTCCGGACGCACAGTTTCTTTTGTTCTTTATAGTGCCCATAAAGGCCAAGTACCTGGGCGCGATAGAGGCTTTGGTATATGTGGTGCTCTTTATCACCGGATCTGTAGCCGATAAGATAATGATCGGTGTGTCGCTCTTAAACGCGATAGTATTCTTCCTGGTGACCAAGGATCTGTCCCGCCTTTCACCCTCGAACGTCATCCGCAGGGCTGAGTTTAAAAAGAAGGCTTCACAGGTCTCGCTCAGGGGCTACCGCCACAAATGCGCTGTCTGCGGCAGGACCGACGAGGACGACGGGACGCTGCAGTTTCGGTTCTGCTCGAAATGCGAGGGCAATTACGAGTATTGCGAGGAACATCTATACACTCATACACATGTGACAAAGGAGGATGCCGAGAGGTTAAAGGTCAAGGCCTAGCCGTTCGGACAAGCACGATGACTGAAAAGAAACCTTTTGTAAGTGCGCAGAGACTGCGCGAGATCGTAAAAGAATACCCCACACCCTTCCACATCTACGACGAGAAGGGCATCAGGGAGAACGCGAGAAAGATGAAGAAGGCGTTCTCGTGGAACAAGGGCTTCAAGGAATATTTCGCGGTGAAGGCCACGCCTAACCCCTTCATACTGAAGATACTGAAGGAGGAGGGCTGCGGCTGCGACTGCTCATCGCTCACGGAGCTGATGCTTGCTGATTCGCTCGGCTTTAAGGGAGATGAGATCATGTTCTCGTCAAATGCGACCCCGCCCCACGAGTTCGAGTTCGCGAGGCAGATAGATGCCATCGTGAATCTGGACGACATAACGCATATTTCCTGCCTTGAGGCTCACGGCGGAATACCGGAGACTATATGCTGCCGCTACAACCCGGGCGGAACCTTTAAGATCACTACCTCGATCATGGACAATCCGGGTGACGCGAAGTACGGCCTCACGCCCGATCAGATGATCGAGGCCTACAAGATACTTATGACGAAGGGCGCGAAGAACTTCGGTATACACGCATTTCTCGCGTCAAATACCCTGACGAATCTCTACTATCCGACGCTTGCGAGGACGCTCTTCAAATTCGCGGTACGGCTTAAGAGGGAGACCGGCGCGCACATATCGTTCATCAATCTCTCGGGCGGCGTCGGCATCCCTTACAGACCGACTGACGAAGCAAACGATATAGAGCTCATCGGGGAGAAGGTGCGCGAGGTATATGAGGAGGTGCTCGTACCAGAGGGCATGGGCGACGTGGCCATCTACACCGAGCTCGGACGCTTCATGCTCGGACCGTTCGGAGCATTGGTGACCACAGCCATCCACGAGAAGCACACGTACAAGGAGTACATAGGCTGCGACGCATGCGCGGCGAACCTTATGCGCCCTGCGATGTACGGCGCATACCATCACATCACCGTCATGGGCAAGGAGAACGAGCCTTGCGACCACAAGTACGACATCACGGGCTCGCTTTGCGAGAACAATGATAAATTCGCGATCGACCGCATGCTGCCGAAGATCGACATGGGCGACCTCATATACATCCATGATACGGGTGCGCACGGCTACTCCATGGGCTATAACTACAACGGCAGACTGCGCAGCGCAGAGCTCCTTTATAAGGAGGACGGCAGCGTGCAGCTCATACGCAGGGCTGAGACTCCGAGGGATTACTTCGCGACATTCGATTTCTGCGATGTGTTAAAGGATATGAACTGGGACGCGTAAAGGAGTGCCATGTCATTCGTTCAGTTTGAAAATGTTATCAAGGAATACGGTTCGGCCAAGACCATGACCATAAGGGCACTCGACGGGGCCAGCTTTAATGTTGAGGAGGGGAGCCTGTGCGTTATACTGGGCGCTTCCGGCGCGGGCAAGACGACCGCGCTAAATATCCTCGGCGGCATGGATACAGCCACCAGCGGAAATGTCTATGTGGGCGGTAAGAACCTCACGGCTCTTTCCGAGAAGGAACTCATCCGCTACAGGAGACTCGACATAGGCTTCGTGTTCCAGTTCTATAATCTGGTGCCCAACCTTACGGCCCTCGAGAACGTGGAGCTTGCCACACAGATATGCCCGAACTCGCTCGACTGCCGCGAGGTGCTCAAAAAAGTGGGTCTCGGAGCCCGCATGGGCAATTTCCCTGCGCAGCTTTCGGGAGGAGAGCAGCAGCGTGTGGCCATAGCGAGGGCTCTCGCGAAGAACCCGAAGCTGCTTCTGTGCGATGAGCCGACGGGCGCTCTCGACTACAACACGGGAAAACAGATTCTTCAGCTTCTGCAGGACACCTGCAGAAACGACGGTATTACGGTCATCATCATTACCCACAACTCGGCTCTATCCCCCATGGCGGACAGAGTAATAAGGTTCAAATCGGGCAAGATCACCTCGGTGACCGATAACGACGAACCCACACCGATATCGGAGATCGAATGGTAGAAAAGGGCTGCTCCATTATTTTTCAAAAACTATTGAATCTTGCGCCGTGTAGTGATAAAATCGACCGCAGGATTACCGTTTTCGGTAAGAACATGAAAGAAGGTGTTTAATATGGCTAAGAAGGACATTGACTGGTCAAAGCTGGGCTTTGGCTATGTGGTAACCGACAAGCGTTTTGTTGCCAATTACAAGAACGGCGCATGGGAGGAGCTCGGACTTATAGACGATCCCGAGATCCGCATCAGCGAGTGCGCGGGAGTGCTTCAGTACTCACAGTCATGCTTTGAGGGACTGAAGGCATACACTACCGAGGATGGCCGCATCGTTTGCTTCAGACCCGATCTGAACGCTGCCAGAATGGCGGATTCGTGCAGAAGACTCGAGATGCCTGTGTTCCCAGAGGAGAGATTCGTGCAGGCAGTCGTGGACCTCGTGAAGGCCAACAGCGAGTGGGTACCACCCTTCGGAAGCGGAGCTACACTTTATATAAGACCCTATATGTTCGGCTCCAGCCCCGTTATAGGAGTTAAGCCCGCGGAGGAGTATCAGTTCAGAATCTTCTGCACACCGGTAGGACCCTACTTTAAGGGCGGCGTAAAGCCCATCACCATC
>DGVE01000214.1 GCA_002395865.1 Lachnospiraceae bacterium UBA4292
GCGTCGTCCTTCTTCGGCTCCTCCTTCGCCTTGACGAGATCCTTGCGCGCCTTGCTCATGGAATCCGCCGAGTAGGACGAGATGAGGTACGTCCACTTGCCGGTCTTTTCGTTGAACTCCTTCACGGCCTTCTCAAGCGTGGCGTTCTCCGTGGCGTTCGTGCCCACGGGCGCAAACGCCGCCGACACCTTGAAATAGCGGTCGGCGCCGGAGGCGCCGCCCACCTTCGCCGTGTAGCTCTGGCCGTTCTTCAGCGACACCGTGTAGACCGCGCCCGTCGCGAAGCCGAACTCCGCCTCGGGCTTCTTCGGGTCGGCCACGTTGCTGAAGTCGAGGTAGGAGAGCGCGGAGTCGAGCGAATACGTCTTGGAGGTGTCGAGCTCCTCCTTCGGGCCGAGGCCGGCGAGGTCCCACTTGCCGTCCTTGCGGGTGAGGTTGACGGTCTCCTTGCCCTTGGCGTAGGTGACGGCGACGACGTCCGATGCTGTGACGGAGGCGATGCGCGTATCCGTCCACTTCTTCGGATCGCCGTCGAACGCGTCGAGCGTGTCCTTCACGAGCACCACCTTGTCGCCGAACTGGATGTAGCGTCCGTCGGGATATCCGCCGCCGCCGAACTGGGCCATCTGGCCGTGCGGCTTGCCGGTGTGGGTGTCGCCGAGGTCGACGGATGCCAGCTCCTTGCCGGCGGCGTCCTTGAGGGCGACCTTGGCGGGCGAGGCGATCGTGCGGCCGTTGGCGACCTGGCCCACCTTGAGCTCCTGAAGCTTGAGCAGGTTCTCGCGGATCTTGGTGACGTCGGCAGGGTAGCCGTAGAGGCTCTCCACCTTCCAGCCGGTTTCGGATGAGGCAAGAACGAGCTTCTTCTCGCCTCCAATCTCCACGCGCGCCACGTCCGTAAGGTCGAACGCGGGCAGCACCTTGTTGCCGACGAGCGATGGCGCCTTGACGCTGCCGCTCTTCGAAGTGTAGTATGCCGCTCCGCCGAGCACTGCGGCGGCGGCCGCCAGTATAACAAGATTCTTCGTAGTCATTTCAGATACTCCAGATTAGTGCCTGCGGCGCATGAAGCCGCGCAGCAGACCAAGCAGAATCACAAGCGCGGGCACGAGGCAGATGTTGACAACCTTGAGGGTCAGGCCGAGGCGGTCGATGTCGGCCGTGAGCTCCTTGCGCACGTTCTTGAGCTTGCGGCGCGTGTCGGCCTGCGTCTTGCGCAGCTTGGCGATCTCCTCCTGCTGCTCCTTCGAGAGCATCACGCCTGTGCTGATGGGTACGAGGGCGGTGTAGACATTGGCCACGCCGTCGAGGTAGGACGCCATGGCATTTACACTGTCGATGTAGTCGTTGGTACCGTCAAGATTGAAATAGAAGATCCTGTGGGCCGAATTGCCTGCGATATATACCGAGCCGGTCTTCTGGATGACTTCGTTTTCGTAGGGAGAAACGGCAGGGTGGAGCTCTTCGTCTGTCTCGACCGGAAGACTCTCGTCTATCGTCTTGCCGTCGATTATGGGAGCGGTCTCCTTCTGGTCTTCGCTTTCAGGTTCCTTCGTTTCGTCGTTTCTCGCGTAGCTTTCGGGAATATCGTCGTTATTGCCGGCGGGACCTACGATCTGTTCGTCTCCCGCGAAGCCGTAGAGAGATGTCACGCGGTTCTGCGCAGTGAGTATGTTCTCGCGGAAGGGATAGGTATCCGAGTACCACAGGGAAATGTCCGCGAAGTAGTCACCGTTTAAAAAGCTCTCCATACTGAACTCCGGAAACTTCGCCAGAGAGCGCTTCTCGAGCTCCGAGACAGCGGGACGCAGGGCCGTTATGAGGCCGAGCACGAAGAGACCGAGCAGGGTGACTGAGAAAAGAGCCAGGGCCACGGCCTTCACGGGCTTCGAGCGAGTATCGCTGAGCCTTACATTCATATCGTTCTCGTCGGTATCGACTGAGAGATTTTTAAACTCGCTTATGAGTTTTTCGAGATTTTCGTCGTATTTATCCATAGTTTTGTGCCTAAAATCTGAAGTACAGGAACGGGTTGTAGCTGTCACCGATGAGCGCCATGACCGAGATGACCAGACAGAAGATGGAAAAGATCATGTTCCAGATGACCGTAATACTGTCAGCCCTGCCCCTGTTTCGGTAGAAGGAGCTCACCTTGCCGAGACATTTCTTGTATAAGGGCATGCAGGCGATAAAGCTTATGAAAAGTATGATCACATTGCTTCTGAGAAGCAGATATGTGGCCTTGTCGTAGAGCCTGTTGCCGTTTAATGTGAAGATGCCCTTAAACGCCGTAAGCAGCTGAGACATGTCCGTAAATCTGAATAACATCCAGCCGATCGCAATTAGAAGCGGCGTGGTGATATGTCCGATGACATGCAGGAGCCTGCCGTCGTGCTTTTCGAAAATGTATTTTTCTATTACGAGAAGAATAAAATAGTATACGCCCCAGAGCGCGAAATTCAGGCTCGCGCCGTGCCAGAGGCCGGTCAGGAACCAGACGATGAACAGATTCAGTATATGGCGGGCGACACTTACGCGGTTGCCACCGAGGGGGATGTAGACATAATCCCTGAAGAAGGTGGAAAGGCTTATGTGCCATCTGCGCCAGAACTCCGTTACGGAGCGGCTTACGTAGGGATAGTTGAAGTTTTCCGGGAAGTGGAAGCCTGTGGCCAGACCCATACCGATCGCCATGTCCGAGTACGCCGAGAAATCGAGGTAGATGTAAAGCGTGTAGCAGAACACACCTGCGATGATGGCGGCCGAGGAGGCATGGCCGAGAGTCTGCGCTGCGAGAAACTCATCCGCGAGCGATGCGCAGGCATTTGCGAGAACAGCCTTTTTCGCGAGGCCGGTGCAGAACCTCACCATGCCCTTGTACATGCCGTCGATGGTGAGCCTGCGCCTTACAAGCTCGCGGCTGACGGTGCTGTAGCGGACGATGGGGCCGGCTATACACTGATAGAAGAGTGCAGTGTATAAAAGCAGAGTGAAAAAGCTTCTGCATACCTTCACTTCACCGCGGTAGACGTCAGCGACATAGCTGATGAGCTGGAAGGTGTAGAAGGATATACCTATGGGAAGGATGATCTGAGGAATGACCTCGGGGAAGCCGGTAACGGCCTTTACGCCCGAGAGGATAAATCCCGTGTACTTGAAATAGACAAGTATCGCGAGCACGCTTCCTACAGTTGCTATGAGAAATGCTTTTTTCTTTCCCTGTCCCTCGCTCCTGCCGATGAGTAATGCGCCGAAATAGCAGATAAGCGCGTCGGCGAGCATCACCAGAATGAATGTTGGGCCTGCCCACATATAGAAGATGAGGCTGAACACTAAAAGCACGATGTTCTTCATCCCTATCGAGGGCATGCTGTAATAGAATATGAGACAGAGGGGAAGGAAAAGAAGCACAAAAAACAGGCTTGAAAATACCATATCGACCCCTTTTTGCCCATTGCCAGGGCATAATAAACAACGATACTATAGCACTTTCCTATATTTAATGCAAGCTTTTTTGATTTTTCGCGGTCCGCACACTGAAAAACTACAAATCCTTACATATTTTTTGTGCGAAAAATGATGCTTTTTATGGATTCAAAGGGTTTGACATACAAATAAAAACAGGATATATTTTAAAATAGACAAGTATGTACAATACTGAGTAAAGGAAAGGTAAAGGCACAAGACATGAATGAATTAAAAGCATATAATCTTCACATGGGTCCCGCGATGTGCGCCGTTGACTTGAGTGACGGAAGCGAGAGAGGTCTGTATGTCGATCAGGACTACATACTGCGCAAGCTCGGAAGACCGCACAGAGCGGTGAATCTTATGTATTGCTATTATCCCCTGGATAAGGGCTGGCCGGGAAGGGCAAGCGTGGTGCACGCGAACCCTGACGTAAAGTTCGCGTGGGATTTCCCCTACGACGATTATTTCACATACAAGGGGGGCATCGGCGGCGACTTAAGCGATGAGCCGTTCAAGTTCATGAGGGATGTAAGAAGGCACGGTCAGGACGTCATACTTACGCTGACAGCCGATCCAAACCTCACTGACGACTACCTTATAGCCGTTGCGAAGGATCTGCGCACCTTCGGAAGGATGTTCATACGCATCAATCACGAGGCTACCGGCAACTGGTTCTCGTTCACCAAAAGGACCACATACCAGGGCGTGGCTGATTTCTTCGTGCGCTTCAACAGGATCATCAAGCAGTATGCTCCGAATGTGACCACCATCCTCTGCGCAGGCGGCATCGAGAAGCCCGAGGAGGGAGCTCAGATCGAGATGGAGAGAGAGTTCACCGAGGCCTTCAAGGCGACGGACATCTGGTCCATCGACAAATACCTCGCGCTTCACTGGGGCTGGCCCTATGATGTGGCCGAAAAGGGCGGAACGACCCATGCCCGAAGCGATGTGAAGGAGGTATATGAGTTCACAAGACTTACCTTCGAGAGACTCAAGAAGATAAACGGCGGCGTCGCGAAGCCCATGGTAATGAGCGAGCTGAACGCGGACGCGGATGTCACCGGCCCTTACGATCAGGCCGCGATGATGAGGGAATTTGCCGAGCTCGTAAAGAACGATCCCGGTCACTGGTTCAAGGCGTTCACCATGTATCAGTTCAGGGACGACGGACGCCTGGGCCTCGAGATAACCGATCCCAACAACCAAAACGTCGGTATCGAGCAGCCTCTTTTGAAGGAGTATAAGGATATCATCCACGAGGATTTCTTCTCACCCGAGATGACGATGCTCGGGGAGGTGAATCTTCCAGTGAAGCTTCGCTGGGGAGGCTCGGAGGATGCGGAGGGTATCGCGATAGCGCTGCATTTCGAGAAGAACCCGCATTTTGCCGAGGCATATTTCGACGGCGAGCTGGAGAATATGAATCTCATGCTCGAGCTCGGCGGGACATGGTTCTACAAGGCTCCCGGAGTGAAATGCATCGACATGATGAGCGCATTCTTCGAGAAGCCCGTAACCGAAGCCTGCGACCTCACACTTAAGATATTTGCGCCGCCTGCGTCGGGAGAGAACGATCCCGCGCAGGGCGATGACTGGCAGACCAATTACTACACGACACTTCCCGCGCTTCCGAGGATCAGACTCGAATTCGAGCCGATCATACCTTAGCCATGGGCAAAAAGGAGCTTTTGCGGCATGAGCCGCGCCTTGAGAGGACGGACGAGGGACTGGTGCTCACGGACGGAGTGCTCAGTATGCGCGGAGACTTCTCTCATATGAAGAGGCGCATCCGCAGGGAGCAGCTGACACACGAGCTTCTCGTAAAGGCATGCAGGATAAAAGGCAGAGATGATATCACGATATTCGACGCCACGGCGGGGCTCGGGGAGGATTCCTTCCTGCTCGCGGCCGCGGGCTTTCGCGTGATAATGGCGGAGAAGAATCCTGTCATAGCCGCGCTTTTGGAGGACGCGCTGCTGCGTGAATATGAGCCGGAGATAGCGGAAGCGATATCGCGGATGAGGCTCATAAAGGGCGATTGCACGCGGATACTGCCGCAGCTTGATGCTGCTCCCGATGTTATCTACCTCGATCCGATGTTTCCCGCAAGGGAGAAGAGCGGACTCATTAAAAAGAAGTTCCAGCTCCTTCAGGGGCTGGAGACGCCGTGCGATGACGAGGAGGCGCTGCTTGCGGCTGCGCTTGATGCGCATCCCGTAAAGACAGTGGTTAAAAGGCCGCTGAAGGCGCCATGCCTTTCGGGAAGGGAGCCGGACTACTCTTTTAGGGGAAGTACGATAAGATTTGATGTTTATACTTGATTGTAAAGAGAGATGGTGTTATAATCAAAGGTACAGTGTCGATAATTCGGAGGTGTGCTATGATATTATACGTAAACAGCTGCATTAGAAAGCCGTCCAGAACGGATGAACTTGCCAGAGAGCTTCTTTCGAAGCTTGAGGGAGACATAACTGAGATCAAGCTGACTGAGATGCATCTCAAGTCCATCAGCAACGAGCGCCTTGATAAAAGGACCGAGCTGGTAAAGGAGGGAAAGTTCGATGATCCCATATTCGATCTCGCGAGACAGTTTGCGGAGGCGGATATCATAGTCATATCGGCTCCCTACTGGGATTTCTCCTTCCCTGCCAAGCTCAAGCTCTACATGGAGAATGTGTTCGTTATGGGCATCGTTAGCAAGTACAGCGAGCACGGCGCGCCCGTAGGTCTGTGCAAGGCGAAGAAGCTCTACTATGTGACCACATCCGGCGGTCCCTACATACCGGATTACAGTTTCGATTACATCACCACTCTGGCGAAGCAGGTGTTCGGCATCCCCGAGACGCAGCTCATCAAGGCGGAGATGCTCGATGTCGTGGGCTACAACCCCGACAGGATCATGGCCAAGGCCAAGGCTTCCATAGAGATCTGACGGATAAATACTGTTATTTCAGGCGCCCACCGGGCGCCTTTTTACTGCCACGGACGACTTCGGGATGAAAGGGTTTTGTGAACGATTTTCACAGAAAGAACACATTTAGGTGCGATTATAGGCGCATTGAAACTATAAGGAGCAGTGTTTTTATGATAGAAGTTAAGAACCTAACAAAGAAATACGGCGATCATTTAGCCATAGAGGATATCAGCTTCCGGCTTGAGCCGGGGAAGATATACGGCTTTCTTGGACCTAACGGAGCCGGCAAATCGACCACTATGAACATCATGACAGGCTATCTGGCGGCGGACTCGGGCGAGGTGCTGATAAACGGCCACAGCATCAGTGAAGAGCCGGAGGAGGCGAAGGCAGTAATCGGCTACCTGCCGGAGATACCGCCCTTATACTCCGATATGACCGTGGAGGAATATATCACATTTGCGGCCAGACTTAAGAAGGTGAAGAAGGCCGATATAAAGAGTGCCGTCGACGAGGTAATAGAGAGGACCGGTCTGGGCGAGTACAGAAGGAGGCTTGTTGCTAACCTTTCGAAGGGCTACAAGCAGAGGACGGGACTCGCGCAGGCACTCATAGGAAAGCCGCAGATAATAATACTCGACGAGCCGACCGTAGGTCTGGACCCCGCGCAGATAATAGAGATCCGCGACCTGATAAAGACCCTGGGGAGGGATCACACGGTGATACTCAGCTCGCACATCCTCTCTGAGATAAGCGCGGTCTGCGACCATTTGCTCATCATTGCCAGAGGGCATCTCATCGCCAGCGATACGCCTGCGGGGCTCATCAGACAATATTCGGAAAAGCCGAAGCTTGGCCTCACGGTAAAGGGCAGCCTGGGTGAGGTGGACTCTGTGCTGTCATCCGTTGAAAATATCACCGCAGTTCAAACGGGCCCCTCATATACAGAGGAGGAGTGCATAGAGGCGCAGATCGAAGCACCCATGGGAGTGGATGTAAGGGAGGATGTGTTCAAGGCCTTCGCGCAGGCAGGACTGCCCGTGCTCGAGATGCGTTACTACAGACCCTCGCTTGAGGACATTTTTCTCCGGCTCACACGCGATGAGGAGGAGAAAGCCATCAGGCGTGAGGAGGAAGAGTACAGAAGGCGCTACAGCGGCAGAAATGTATCGGGTGAAGAGGAGGTGGATGAGTAATGGCTGCGATATTCAGAAGAGAATTCAGATCCTATTTCACCGGAATGATAGGCCCTGTCGTGGTGGCACTTTTACTTTTGTTCCTTGGCCTCTACTACAGCGTCTACAATGTGATCAGCGGCAATCCGTACTTCGGCCGCGCGATATCAGGCGCTGCGGGCTACCTTATCGTCATCATACCGCTCCTCACCATGAGGTCGCTTCCCGAGGAGAAGAAGACCAAGACCGACCAGATGCTTTTCACCGCGCCTGTGTCCACGACAGAGGTGGTGCTCGGCAAATATTTCGCCATGATCGCGGTATTTTCGATACCCGTGCTGATATCCTGCGTATTTCCAGTGATACTTGGCACCAAGCCCAGCCACAGCTACCTGATCGACTATTCGTCGATAGTTGCCTTCGTGCTTCTGGGCGCGGCATACATAGCCATAGGCATGTTCATATCGTCCCTCACGGAGAGCCAGATCATAGCCGCGATAATGACATTTGCGGCATTCTTCCTTATGTCGATGGCGCCTACACTGGCGGGTTTTATACCTGAGACGACATATATCAATGCGATAGGTTTCTGCATTGTTGCTCGGCTTCTGGGACTGATTATAAACCATCTTGTAAAAAATCTGTACATTAGCGGAGGCTTCTTCATAGCGGCCTGCGCGGCTGTATGGATCATATATTTTATCAAGGGTGATATCTATGCCGGAGCACTCTCGAAGCTGCTCTCACTCATTACATTTCAAAATGGCATCACATATTTTGCTGCGGGTGTATTTGATGTGACGGCTGTTGTGATGTTCATAAGCATCGCGGTATTCTTTGTGTTCCTTACGATTCTGGCGCTTCAGAGGAGAAGACAGAGCTCCTTAAAGAGCGGTATCTATACCGTGTGCGTGAGCGCGCTGGTGGCTGTGATAGCCGTCGCAGTGAATCTGGTGGCGGGACAGCTTCCCGAGAGCGTCAAAAACATAGATATCTCACAGGCGCAGCTCTTCTCCATAGGCGACACGACTAAAAGCATCGTGAGAGCCCTCGAAGAAGACGTCACTGTCTACGTTCTGGCAAAGGACGGCCAGGAGGACAAGACTGTGATGCAGATGCTCGGAAAATACACCGACCAGAGCTCGAGAGTGAAGGTAAGCGTGATCGACCCCGACAAGAACCCTGTGCTTCTTAAGAACAACAACTTAAGCGCAGAGGCTCTCTCGGGCTACACCGATCTGCTGGTGGTGAGCGCGAAGAGGAGCAAGTTCATATCCTACAGGAGCATTTACAGCTATCTCTACGGAGACAATGCCTATTACATGTACATGTATTATGGCGACACCCAGTATCTTGCTACCAACTACTGTGGAGAGAAGCTGGTCACGAGCGCGATATCCTATGTGACGACCGACGATCTGCCGAAGATGTATACTCTTACGGGTCACGGCGAGGTAGGCTTCACAAGCGCCATATCGAACCTTCTTTCGGAGAATAATTATGTGGTCGAGGATCTGAACCTGATATCACAGGCTGCGGTTCCGGAGGACTGCGATGTACTGGCCATCATCGACCCTTCCAGCGATCTCACCGAGGAGGAGATGACTCTGATACAGAATTACATCGTTCACGGCGGTGACTGTATCATCATCAACTATTCAGGCAAGCAGAAGGATATGCTCAACTACAACAGGCTTCTGGCCTACTACGGCGTGGTGGTGCATTCGGATGGATATGTATTCGAGCCGGCGGGCTACAACTACAATCAGGTCGCGTGGACTTTATACGAGCCGGTGAGCCAGGCACACGAGATCACGAAGAACATAAAGAACGGAGCCGTGCTCACTTCTTATGTTCAGCCCATACTTCAATATGATGACAAGAGAAATACTCTCAAAATAGAGACGCTTATATCGTCAAGCGCAGGTTCATGGTACAGGACCGACCTCGAGAGCAAGCTCTACAATGAAAAGATCGATTCGGATGTCGACGGCCCCTTCGATCTGGCGGTGCTCATCACAGATCAGACGAACGAGGGCGAAGGAAGGATCGTGCTCTTCTCGACATACGACATTATCGCCTCGAAATATGTGGAGGGCAATCAGCCGTTTGCGAACGCGGAGGTATTTATAAACTCGGTAAATTATCTGTGCAGTCTGAGCACGACCATCAGCATTCCGGCCAAATCCGCCGACACGAAGTTAAACGCCGTAAGCACCTCGGACTACTATGTGAGCCTTGCCATATTCGTGATCATCCTGCCCGTGATCATCCTCATAACCGGCTTCGTCATCTGGTTCAGAAGAAGGAGAAGGTAGGCTATGAAGAAGAAAACGGTCAAGAGGATAATTACTCTTATAGTGCTTCTGGCCATAAGCGGAGGCCTTCTGGCTGCGTATTTTCTGCTTAGGAACAAGCCGGATGATACTGCGGAAAATGAGACTGTGGCGCAGACACAGAGGCTTCTGGATATTGACAGCACGAGGATCACGAAGCTTTCGTACTCGTGCGAGCAGGGCATGCAGACTCTTACGAAGGACGAACAGGGCGTGTGGACTTTTGACACTGAGCCGGACCTTCCCGTGAAGCAGAGCGATATTCAGGGCATTGCTGCGGCATTCGGTGCGATGACGGTCAAAACGGTGATAGAAGAGAGTCCCGCGGACTATTCCGCATACGGTCTTGACAAGCCTGAATACACTGTCACGGCCTATGCGGACGGAATGGAGGTAACTGTCTATTTCGGGACACAGGCCATGTCGGACGCCTCGGGAAGGTACGTGTATACCTCGCGGGACGGCCGCGTGGTGACGGCCTCCGGCGCGATCATTGACAGGCTGGTATTTGACCCTTACACGATCGCGGAG
>DGVE01000157.1 GCA_002395865.1 Lachnospiraceae bacterium UBA4292
CTGCCGATGAGACGGTCCTCATCCGTTCCTCGCACGGACTCAAGTAGCTTCGAAAGATCCTTCGGATGAATGGAACCATTCCTGACATGGAGCACATGTCCCAGTCCACCCGCAAAGGATGCGAAGAAGGTCATCTTGTCCTCGGAAGGGCTCTCGTGGTTTCTGTAAATGAAGGGCAGCTCGCACCAGCTCGCGTACTCCGCCACGGACTCATTGGCTGCAAGCATGAAATCCTCTATAAGTCTCGCGGCCTCGTTGCGGTCGTACGGAACGATATCCGTGCACACTCCTTCGTCATCTATCACAGCCTTCGCCTCGGGAAGGTCGAAATCCACGGCGCCTCTGTCATAGCGCTTCTTTCTAAGCTTAAGCGACAGCTCGTGCATCTTCTTAAGGTCATCAATGAATGGCTCATGATCCTTCAATATGCTCTCATACTCCGGATCATCCGTCTTCTCCTCAAGAATAGCTCCGACAGAAGGGTAATCCATCTTTTTGTCAGACCGTATGACAGTCTCCATAAGAGCAGCATCCAGACGGTTGCCCTGAGAATCGAATACCATCCTACAGGTAAATGCAAGTCTGTCCTCGTCGGGGTTGAGAGAGCAGATACCGTTCGAGAGGCTTACGGGCAGCATCGGTATGACTCTGTCGGCAAAATACACGCTTGTGCCGCGATCTCTCGCCTCCCTGTCGATGACGGAATTCTCCCTGACATAGTGGCTGACATCCGCTATATGCACATAGAGAACGGTGTTGTCCCCCTCCGACTCTATGGAGAGCGCATCGTCCATGTCCTTCGCGTCCTTGCCGTCGATGGTAAATGTGAGAAGGCTTCTGAGATCGGTCCTCCCCTTCATCTCCTGCTCGCTGACAGACTGGGCTATCCTGCCTGCGGCCGCGAGAACATCATCGGGAAATACCTCGGGGATATTGTTAGAGCGGATAACGCTCATGATATCGGTCTCAAGCGTACCCGAAGCACCCAGAACCTCGGTTATCTTCCCCTCGGGGCACTTCTTCGGATCGAACACGAAGAGCTCGCACACCACCTTGTCGCCGTCCTTCGCGCCGCCTAAGTTCTCCGCGGTCACAAATATGTCCGAGCCGAGCTTTCTGTCATCCGCAATGACGAAACCGAAGCCCGATGACATCTCGAGCGTGCCCGTTATGACGGAGTTTGCGTGCTCCAGTATCTCTATGATGGCGCCCTCCGGCTTTTTGCCGACCTGCGCAGAGATGATACGCACCTTCACCCTGTCGCGGTTAAGCGCACCGCCGCGGTAGATCCGGCTGATGAATATGTCCTCTCCCCCGTCATACGACACGAAGCCGTATTCCTTCGCCGTCCCGTTAAATACGCCCGTTATTATACTGCCCCTCTCGGGACCTTTTTGGTTCTTCGCCATAAATCCCCCTAAAAAAATCACCCTCCGCAAAACGGAGGGTGGTCAGTCATCACTTAAAATAGCCGAGATTAAGTACAAGGGCGATGATTATGAAGAGAATCGCAAGAATAGTCGTAGCCTTCTCCAGCTTTCCCTCCAGGGAACGGCCCTTGTTCTTCCCCCAGTAATTATCGGCTGCTCCGCTGATCGAACCCGTAAGTCCGGCCTGCTTTCCCTCCTGCATGAGCACTATAACAGTGACCACGAGGCTTATTATAACAAATAATATCGTAAGGATAGTCTTAACAACAGAAATCAAGTTTTTCACCTCCCGCGGTATACGCCGCCCGAATGTCACGTCCTTTACACAGACTATAGAATGATAGCACAGATCGGATCATATTGCAAGAAGTTTTTTAAGAATTTTACTTTTCTGAATTTTACTCTTCCCTCAATCTGTCCTTGTAAGGCCCGAAATCCAGATAATAAGGGCAGTGAGTCTTTCTCTTGTCCTCCGGCGGCAGCTGCATGAAATCGCCATACATCTGTGTCAGGAACTTCTCCACCTTCTGAGGGAGCGGCATCACGGTGTCCTCAAACTTAAGATACCGCAGCGGGTAGATATCGTCGTTACAGAAGGTGAGTATGTTGGGAGTCGGATCGCAGAAGAAACCGATCCTCTTCGTCTTCTTTTTCGAATACTTTCTGTTGCACGCCTCTCTCTTCCTGTAGAGCCAGTCCTTGCTGATGTGGAATATGTCCATCATCTTATTGGCGGCGCGACAGGCCGCGGTGACGAGCTTAGCCTTCACACCGCCAAAGCCCAAAGTGGGCTCAGGAACGGATCTGAGGATCATGAGCTTTCCCCAGAACCATGCGCTCCACATCTGAAGCTGGTAGGCCAGCTCGTTGTCCGAGCAGTTGTCCAGTGCGTATAGGTCCAGAAATATTCCGTAAGGGCTGTCCACATCCTTCATGGATTCCTCCTTGAATGTAGTCCCTTTAAGGCACATCCTCGTGGTGGCCAGAGGATAGTTCCTGTCATTTTTGGTATTTAAAATGTAGTACTTGTCCGACCACTTCTTCGCCACTATACGGTTCAGCTTCTCGTAGTCCTTCCTGGGCATGAAGAGATCGATATCGTCGTCCCATGGTATAAAGCCCTGATGCCTTATCGCGCCTATCGCGGTGCCCGCGTATCCGAAGTATGTGAGATGATATCTGTCACAGATGCTCTTGAAATCGTGGTACATCTCAAGCTCGAGCTGCTGTATGAGCTTTAATTCGCCGGGTCTGTACTCTGTCATGGTCTTTATTCCTTCCCGTTACCGTCAGCCTTCACGTTATCGTCTGTCTCCGAGCTATCGTCAGTCTTCGCGCTCTTTTCCGAGCCGATGCCGGTAAAATCAAAGCTGCTTCCGTAGAGTATCTTAACAAGTTCTGAGTCCTTGTCGAGGATGATCGTCTTGTTTGAGCCCTTCAGAGTCGTGTCAAGCGCATCGAGCGAACGGAGGAAATTGTAGAAATCCGCCTTCTCCTCGGTGTTGTACGCCTCGCGAAGTATATTCATGTACTCAGCCTCGCCCTCTGCCACGAGCACCTGGGCGTCCTTATATGCGTTGGACTTCATGACGGATGTGGTCTTGTCGGTCTCGTTCTTTATCTTCTGCGCTTCGGCCTCGCCCTGTGCCCTGTAGGCAGCCGCGATATTCTCGCGCTCGGAGATCATTCTCTCATATACCGCCTCCTTGTTGTCATCGGGTAGATCGAGAGCCTTTATCTCAGTTACGAGTATGAGTATGCCGTAGTCGTCGATATCCGAATTGGCCTCAGCCGTGAGCATCTGGGTGAGCTTCTCGCCCCTCGCCTCTATCACCTCGTCCTGATTCATTGACGAGATGACATTCTTGAGAGCGTTGTATACGGCTGCCTCGATCCTCTCCTCCGCCCGCGATCCGATGGCGTCGAGGGTACGGATGTACTTCATGGGATCGACAACCTTCCAGAGCACGTAGTCGTCTGCGATCATGCTCTTTTTATCCTTCGTAATGACGTCGGACAGGGGAACGTCGTAGATCCTCGTGGCCTTGGAGACTACCTGGATATTCTGTATGAACGGTATCTTGAAATGCAGTCCGGGGTTATCGACTATGGTCACGATCCTGCCGAACTGTCTCACAGCCACATATTCGTTGGGCTTAACGGTATACATCGCGCCTGATACCACCATTATGGCAGCGACGGCGATTATTATGATAAAACCTCTAATAATTCCTTTTTTCATTGTAGAACCTCTTTCAAGCTTTATGCCTTGTGATCGATCAGTTCGAAAAGCTGTCAAGCGGAAGTACCGTCTGGGTGTTTCCGTCATCTATGATGACCTTTGCGCCCGGCAGTATATTCTCGAGAGCCTCGTAGTACAGTCTCTGCTTGGTTATGAGAGGATATAACTGGTACTGTTCAAACATCTGGTTAAACCTGGCCACCTGTCCCTCGGCCTCCGCGATACGAGCCTGCTTCGTGGCCTCTGCGTCCTGCGTGATGCGGTCAGCCTCTGCCTCCGCGGCAGGTATCTGCTCGTTCTGATACTGCTTTGCGTTATTTATGGCAGTATCCTTTCCCTGCTTGGCAGTCTCGACCGCCTTGAAGGCAGTGACGATAGCTTCTGTCGGCGGCTCTGCGTCCTGAACAGTGATATTTACGATCTGCAGACCGATGTCCTGCTCCGTAAGAGCCTCCTGCATCTTCTGCTTAACCTCGCCCTGTATCTGCGACTTGGCCGTGGTCATCGCGTCGTCTACGGTGTAGTTGATCACCGTGGAGCGGATGGAGGCCAGGGCAATGTTTTTGAGTATAAGCTCAGGCTTGCCGGAGTTATACAGATAGGCCACGGGATCGGACACCCTGTACTCCATGTAGAAATCGATATCGATCAGGTTGAAATCAGAGGTGATCATTATACCCTCGGTATCGACGGTGAAGGTCTGGCCGTCGTTATTTACGGCATAGCCGATACCGGTTCCGTGAACCGTGATGTCGACCTTGGTCACCTGCTGCAGGAAGGGTATCTTGAAATACAATCCCGCGGAATCAGTCCTTATGACATCGCCGAACATGGTGACTACCGCTGTCTCCTGCTCCTCCACGCGGTAGAACGAACTGTTTACCGCAATGAATAAAAAAATAATTATCGCGAGCACGATGACTGCCTTTGCGATGTTAACCGGCTTTTTGGGAGTCTTCTCACCAACTGCGGCATTCTGTCTCATACCATTCTTCATGACATTCTCCTTATCTCTTCTGAGCTACTTCAGAAGCCTTTTTATATATCGAATGCGGTGGAACCACGCCCCTGACGGAGGACAGCGGGTACACATTCGTGCCGCTTCCTATGACTGTACCGGGATTTAATACGCTTCCACAGCCGACCTCGACATTGTCGCCTAGGAAGGCGCCGACCTTCTTGCGGCCGGTCTCATAGCGCATATCGCCGTCCTTTATCACAACGAGCTTCTTGTCCGACTTCACATTCGATGTGATGGAGCCCGCGCCCATGTGGGACTTGTAGCCCAGTATCGAATCGCCGACATAGTTATAGTGCGGCACCTGAACGTTGTCGAACAGTATCACATTCTTAAGCTCTGTGGAATTGCCCACGACACATTTTTTGCCTATCATCGCACAGCCGCGCACGAATGCGCAGTGTCTGACCTCGGCTTCCTCATCGATGATGCACGGGCCGGTGATGGAAGCGGTGGGCGCGATCTTCGCGCTCTTGTGAGCCCACACCTTCGGTGCGATCTGCGCGAAATCATCTCCGAGGGACTCACCCGTCTTTTCGAGGAACTCGCTTATATGCTCGAGCACCTCCCAGGGGTATTCCCTGTTCTTGAAGATGTCCGAAATGCGTGTCTTTGTAAGATCAAACAGTTCTTTATTCTTGATCGGATTCATGTTGTTTACCTCTTTCATATTCGTCTCTGCGCTGCGTCACTTGTTATACACTCTTCTTATAGGCTCGAATCTGGACGTTATCCCCTGAGGACCGGTTATCGCCTTCACATTTGTGCACCGCAGTGTGATGAAGCGGTCTAACTTCTCCATGTACTCAGCATCGGTGATGCTTCCGTCGGCCACCATTGTCAGGCCCTTCTCCCAGCTCGCCGTCATCTCCGCGTCGAGCATCTTGGGCATGGACGCGAGGACCACCTCATATATCAGCTCACCGAGATATGTTGGTGTTATTATCTGTGTCTTTGTATTCAGCGCGATATATTTTATATTTATCAGCTTTTTGAGTATCTCTGCTCTGGTGGCACTGGTACCTATGCCCGCGCTCTTTATAAGCGCCCTCAGCTCCTCATCCTCTATCAGCTGGCCGGCGTTTTCCATAGCTAAAATTATGGAGCCCGAATTATATCGGGTGGGCGGAGCGGTCGAGCCTTCCTTTATCTCGAACCCCCTTATCGCAAGAAGCGCTCCCTTCTTCAGATCATCGAGCTTTTTCATGACCCCGGGACTGTTCTTTATGTCCTGAACGTCCTCCTCCTTCTCGGCCTTGGTCGGTCCCTGAAAAACTCCCGCGACCTTCAGATAACCCTCGTCGATAAGCGCCTTGAAGGAGGCGTTGAACGTCTCCGTCTTGTCAGGAGCGCTCTTTGCCGAAAGGGAAAGAGAATACTTTTTATAGACCGTCGGCGGGAAGAATATCGCAAGAAATCTCCTGCATATCAGCTCATACACACCCTTTGCGGTATTGTTCAGTGAATTGAAGCTGCCTAAGCCCTGTCCCGTGGGAATGATGGCATAGTGGTCTGTGATAAGCTTGTCATTCGTATACTTGCTCTTGCCGATACCTTGCCAGCTGCGCGCATCCAGTATCTCCTTCGCGAATTCACCGACAGGCAGAAAGTTCTGCAGCCCGCCGATGTTTTTGTTTATCTCCTTCGCCACAGCGGTCGATAATACTCTCGCATCCGTTCTGGGATAGGTGACCATGCGCTTCTCATAGAGCTCCTGAACTATCTGGAGCGTCTGGTCGGGACTTATCTTAAATCTTCTGGAGCAGTCGTTCTGCAGCTCGGCGAGATTATACAGAAGCGGCGCGCTCTTTTTTTCATTCTTCTTTTCAAGCTTTGTGACCTCAGCCTGCACCGGTACATTTGAATTGATAGTATCGATCAGCCTCTGCGCGTCCTCCTGCTTTAAAAAGCCCGCGTCCTTGTAGAGATCCTTGCAGCCTGCGAACATGCTCGCGTCATCGCATTTCCAGTAGCCTGAGAAGGCATTTTCATCATCGAGAGAAAATGAAGCGTTCACCCTGTAGTAGGTCGTCTTCACAAAATTCCTTATCTCCCTCTCGCGCCGCACTACCATGCCGAGCACGCAGGTCATAACACGTCCTATCGAGAGGACAGTGTTCTTCGTGTGCATGTATGAAGATATGACAGGGCCGAACTTCAGCGTCAGAAGGCGCGAGAAATTGATGCCCATGAGATAATCCTCCTTCGCGCGAAGATATGCGCTGGCGGCCAGATTATCGTACTCGGAGAGGTCCTTTGCCTCCCTCACGCCTCTCTTTATCTCCTCATCGGTCTGCGAATCGATCCAGACACGGCGCCTTACCTTGCCGGTGACCTTCGCCTCCTGCTCGACTAAGCGGTAGATATATTCTCCCTCGCGCCCCGAGTCAGTGCAGACATATATCGTGTCCACATCAGGGCGGTTTAAAAGTGAGCTCACTATATCAAACTGTTTTTTTACGTTTTCTATGACCTCGTACTTGAAGCTCGCGGGTATGAACGGAAGCGTCTCCATCCTCCACTGCTTCAGAGCGGGGTCGTATTTATCCGGATAGCTCATGGTTATCAGATGTCCGACGCACCATGTGACTATCGCGTTCTCCGACTCGATATATCCGTCGTTATTCTTCCCGCCGGCTCCGATCACTCTTGCGAACTCCCTCGCTACGCTCGGCTTCTCGGCGATATATAAGCTTTTATTAGGCATTTACAGTAGTTTTCCCTTCGTACAATGATACCAGATCATCAACTCCACCACTCTGTTGTAGGAGAGCTGTCCGTCCTCTATCCCGTTGAATTTCAGAGAGTTGTCGCGCACCTTGCTCGCGGCCTTCGCCACCGTTTCGGTGTCCAGTATCGACTCCTCGTTGATCTTCTCCCACGCCCTCTCGTTGATGAAAACATTGTCCGAGAATATACGTTCATCACATTTTGCGATATTGCGGATCGTGGGGTCAATCGCGTGATCCCGGATGGCGGCATCGATCACAGGTTTGAAGTACCCTATGGTGTCGATGAGGGCGCTGTAGCAAAACACATCGTTGTCCGAACGGAAGCACCCCAGATAGCCGAGAAAGTTCGCCTCGTCCTCTCTTATATAGCCCTTTAAATGGGCCAGCTCATGGCAGGTGACTGAAGGGAGGTTCACCGCATCCATGAGGGGATTTATATTTGACTCCATCGTCAGCGGAAAATAATATCCCGCCACGTACTGCTGCGAGAAGAAGTTCGCCATGCCCATGTACTTGGGTTCGGAGTAGTATCCCGACAGCAGCGGGAACTCATCCTCCATCGACTCCATGCATCTCTTCGCCTCCGCATTCACATCCATATCGCAGACCACCACTCCGTGCTCATCGCGCACTACGGTGTCGGCCAAAGCGTTGGCTTCGGTAACCAGAAGGTTGTATACCGCCACCATATTGTCGGCGGTGTAATACTTCTGAATGTCTTCCCTGTCCGCGATGGGTGTGGTGTTATAGAGCATGCACCAGTTGAATGACAGCAGAAAAATGATGGTAGCCGCGTACACGGCAAAGGCCTTCGCAAGCCTCCCCGTCGCCCTGCGTATGCTCCCCTTAAAAAATATGGAGAACACGGCCATGACGATAAGCACGATAAATACGAAGGCGGTACCGCCGAGCAGTATATCAGCCACTGCCACGGGACAGAAAGACGCGAGCCCTCCGAGCACGGTCAGAGATACAGGCAGTATCCACGCCGCGTCAAGATCCGCCACAGCGGGAAAAAGACGTGAAAGCACGAGCCCTGCCGCTGCAAGAGCTATCATAACAGATATGTATATGATAAATCCTTTATTTTTTCTTTCAGATCTCATAAACTTCTCCTTCAGGGGAAGAGATGCTTCATTCAAAAAGCAAGGCGCAGAGAATATCCCTGCGCCATAATGCGGATAGAGGGACTCGAACCCTCACGGAGTTGCCCCCGGCAGATTTTGAGTCTGCTGCGT
>DGVE01000087.1 GCA_002395865.1 Lachnospiraceae bacterium UBA4292
CCGATGCCAGCTGCATTCTGTAGGATTTTACGTCACCGTTGTACTTATCAACATCGATTATATATACACCGGTGTCGCATGGAAGAAAGAGTTCATTTTTCCCGTTGCTGTAATTCCAGGAGTTTGCCGTAAGCGAAGTACCCAGACCTCTTCTGGCGTCGAGAAGCTCCCATGCTATCTCACCGCCCTCGACCAGGTCATCCCTTTCGACAACATATATGCCCGCGCTTGACATAACAAAGAATGTATCATCATCCTTCGCCCATATGTCGTAGTTGTTGAAATACGGAAATTTGTCAAGCACCCTCACATTTTGGCTCTCATCCAGATAGCAGAGGCTGTTGCTGGTGACTATAAATATACCCTCCGACTTGGGATCTCTTATAGTGCGCAGTATTACGCCGCTGCTCAGGCCATCATCCCTCGTGATCATGTCGATCACTTCGCCGTCCTTAAGCACAGCTATGCCGTCACCGTCCGTGCCGGCGAGTATCGTGCCGTCACTGCGCTCTGTGATGGTGAGGATCATGGAATTGATAAGACCGTCACTGTTTTTTATGGTCCTTGTGACCTCATGATCACGGATAAAGCTTATACCGGTATCCCCGGCCGCGATAATGGTGCCGTCGGATAGTCCCGTGACCACCCTTGCGCGGTTTCCGAAGCTGCCGTTTTCCACATTATATGACCATGATCTGCCGTCCACCGCATACTCTATAAGACCGCTGCCGTAAGTGCAGACCCACAGATGATCACTGCCGTCGACATACATACAGCGGATTCTCTTTCCTTCAAGCTCTCCGGTCAGCTCGTTTTCTATCTCCTCCCTGCAGGCCTTATCCACAACGTCAAGGCCCTTATCTGTACCGATATAGTAATTACCCTGCCACGATACTATGGCATTTACGACACGCCTGTCCATACCTATGGCGCCATATACATCCTTAAAGGGGGATTTTGCAAGGCGGAGAAGCCCGAGCCTTGAGGACGTGAACCACAGATTGCCCTGATAGTCGTAGAGCATATTGTCGATGGAATTATTGAATTCGTTTGTATTGAGCTTATGATATCCCGCCGAATCCATATAGGACACACCGCTGTCGGTGGAGATAAACAGGGTACCATCACTTAAATAGTTTAAACTGTTGATGCTGTTTACGTCCTCGCAGGTCATAGGCTCCGGATCATCAAATCTTCCGTTTATATGGTCAAAGCAGAATATATGATTGGTCGTGCTTCCGACCATAAGCTTTCCGTCAGGCGAAAAAGTGCAGCACTTATACTGTTCCACGCCCTCGGGCATACGCACTTCATTTACTACCTCACCGCCCTTCATGATAAACAGGCCGCCGTCGGATGATATGGCCGCAACGTGCCCCGTCTCGTCTGCCGCCAGGCTCTCGACATAGTTCACATTCTGCAGAGTATTGACCGCATCAAGGCCGTTATTCATAACCAGTACCTGAACGCTTCCGGTGGTTCCCACATAGTAGTAGCCGTCGGATGCACGGACGATGCTCTTGACGGAGTTGGACACAAGACCGCTTGACTGGTCGAGTACATTTACCACCTTTTCGCGAATGACTATGGCCAGGCCATTGTCGTTAGTACCTATCCACAGTCGTCCCTCCTCGTCCACATACAGGCAGTTGACGTTCTTGACGCTCTCGAAGCTGTCTATCCACCTGAACTCACGGCCGTTATAGCGGTATAGGCCTGCGTATGTTCCTATCCATAACACGCCATCATTTGTCTGCGCTATGTCATTGGCCTCGCCGCAGGGAAGCCCGTTGTTACTGCTGTAAATGCTCTGCACATAATCATTGTAATCCGTTATCTCATCATCCGTACCGGTCACTGCGGCTGTGGCATTACCCGGAAAGCCTGATATGAGCAGAACCAGTATAACAGCCAATGCTCCACCCTTTTTGGCAAAGCCGGTTCCCTTGTATTCACGGCCCTGGCGGCGGATAAGGAAGGCAACATATACCACGAACACAGTAAGTACCTTGTCGGGGAATTCTATGGTAAGCTGCCCCAGCAGGCTGCAGATAATGAGGGGGGTATCTATACTCAACATATAATCGAATACTCCATCGCCCCAAACATTGCCTATATTACCGTTTGAAAAGATCATATTAAGGGGTACGGATACCAGAAGCGCTGTAACCATGGACAGGGTAGCGGCCTTCATAAATCCATAAAACTCCTCGAACCATTTCTTCCTTGAAGCCACTCCTATGATAACGCCTATGGCCATGCCGGTTATCGAATACGCTATCGAGAGATGCTTGACCACTCCGTACGCAAGATTTCCCGTAAGACCTACCAGCGCTCCGCATATGGGTCCTGCCGTGTACGCACACATGGCAGTACCGACGCAATCCGCCCACAAAGGCAGATCAAGCCAGACCGCCAGCAGCCTTCCTCCCACATCGATTCCGACGCACAAGGCGACAAACACAACTATTTTCCATGTTTTCCATTTTTCCATAAGACTGTCCCCCTGCTAAAGGCAGGTTATCGTTTAAGACCATCACCCTTCACGGGATAATCCATGTTAAGATATGGGTTTTAAAACAGATTACTCAGCTTCTGCTCGAACCGGCTGTTATTAATCATTATCCTGCGCATCCTGTATAAATAGATACACCGCTGTGGTGCCGTTTTCCCCGTACATATCATCCGGGGCTGTTACTGCCCACGTTCCGCTTCGGGATACCGAAATATTCTGTATGAGCTTGTAGTCGCCCGCAGGGGTGAACCCGATCGCCTTCAGGCCATCCGCCGTTACGGAATAGATCTCGGGAACATCCACATCAACGGGCGAATAATAAGTGCGGTAAAGTATCGGTGTGCCGCGGATCGCATCCACATTGTACAGATCATCCTTTGCGAAGACCGTCTCCGAGCTCACTATATCCACCGCCACACAACTCAGGTCGAAATTATGGTATACAAGCACTCTTCCGTCGACAACGCAAAAATGGCTCACGTGGTAGCCGAGCTCATTGAGCGCATCGGAGCGGTTCATTATACCGTGTACATCCATGATCGCGGCCGTGAGCAGAGGCGTCACATCAAGCTCGCTCTGCCTGCTGTACGTCAGATCATAAAAGTCCAGATACATCTGCGCCTCTTTGCCCTCCTCAAGGTGCAGCTTCAGCAGATAAAAGCCGTTATCTCCTGCGCAGATGCCCCTGAGAGATGCCTCCGTGTCAGGTATGGTCAGGACCTCACGGATGCTCTCCCCCGCCGGATCGAATTCATATATCTTGTGGCTCTTGTCGTCCGAGGTCTCGTGGTTCATGATAAGCAGCTTTCCGTCTGCCACAGCCATGGATGTGTAAGGAAATCCGTGCGACGATACCGGATACTTTTTCATCGTACCTGCCGCCGGATCCAGAGCCAGCAGATACAGTACATCAGCATCGTAATCCATGGGATTGCCCTCCACCGCGAGGGTATAAAGCTTTCCGTCAAGCTCAGCGCGCGTATAATACGCCTCATATCCCTGATCACCAAGCGTCCCCAGAAGCTTATCCGAATTATCCTTCAGACTGTAGAAATGGTACTGCGCAGGTGCGCTGAACTGATTCTCTCCCGGCGCGAACACACTGTAGATCATTCCTCCGTCAACAGCCGTTTTCCAGCCCCGTCCGTCGATCTCTCCCAGCTTATTACCGTCTCTATCAATGACAGCCGTCATCTTCTCCGGAAGCGGTATAGCGGTCTGTGGTGAAGCGGCCGCGTTTTCGTCCGTCGTTTTCGAGGTATCTCCCTGCTCATTTTCGGTCTTCCCCGCGCACGCCGTGAGGCCTGCCGCAAGTACCACCGCCAATAAAACAGATATCCTTCTTTTCAAAGCTTTACCTCCCCTATATCGGTTATATCCCTTTCATTTCGGTCTCGACATGCTGTCTATCTCATATGCCGTATACTCGTGGTCGAATTCGTAGCCGAGCTTCTCGGCCAGATGGACGGATGTCAGATTCGCAGCGTCCCAGCTTGGATAGAGCCCCTCGTCCAGACAGTCGAGTATCAGTCTCGCACACGCGGCGGTGGCCAGGCCTTTGCGTCTTTCCTCCTCCAGCGTATCGACCTCTATCTCTATGCCCTCCACATATCTCGTGTAGGACGAGGCTCCCGCGACGATCTCCCCGTTCTTCAAAACTACAACTCCGCGCCCGAGCATCATATATCTCACGCAGTCTTCAAATACCGCCACAAAATCTCTGAACTCTTCCTTTTCGAAACACCGGTCATGCAGATCGATATCTATCTTTTTCAGCTCGTATCCCTCCGGCAGCGATGACGCGTATCTCTTTAGTTTCTCCCTGTCAAAACAGGTATCCTTCTTCATCGCGTATCGGGTTATCTTTTTTGCCTTCGGACATTTCTTTTCTATATACTCCGCCCACGCCTCATTCAGCGGCACCGCGATAAGAAATACCGGCCTGTGATAAAATATGCTCTCATCCGGCTCCCCTGCCAGAAAGCCGAAGCAGCCCGCATACGCGAAAGCGGACTTCGGACTCCTCCTGTTGTCGAGATACACCTGCCCCATCACGCCCTGAATGCATGAGGTTATGATGGTATCGTTACAGGTTGCAAATAAACGCCTCGATGCAGGCCGGTGAAGCTTTTCGAAATAAGCCCTCCACCGGCTGAAATTGTCCCTTATATAGATCAGCCGGTCACAGAACGGCTCCCGCCGATCGACCCTGACGACCGCCGTGGGTGTCGGCGTATAGCCGGCATTCCTGCGCATATGGTAATCGTATACATCCGCGCGCAACCACTCCCAATCTGATCTAACGATCTTAACGGCTATGTGATCATTTACGATGACGACTACACTGTCCGAGTAATACGCGCCGAAAATGAACTTCTCTACAGGCATAACTCCCTTCAGGTACCCCGATAATGCCGAATACACCGCTTCGAGATCGATATCTGCAGTACCCTCCCCGTATCCTCGGGGCGGAAAGTTACACAGAAGCTCCGTTACAAGCCTCTCCATGCAGCATATGACGTATTTTTCGTAAGTTCTCTTGTATCTATGAGCCACCCGTTCAAGCAGCTCGCTCTCCTGTGAAGGAGTAAGTTGATAGTTATCCATATCTGTTTCAGACCTCCCGATAAGTATCCATCAGACCAAAAGCTCCCTCATCTCCACCGGGTCTTTTTGTAATAATACACCAATCGATATACCATTTCAAGGCAAAAAAGATATATAATGCCCAAATCTCCTCTGTAAATGCATAAAAGGACTGCCGCACACTTAACGCAGCGTTCGGCAGTCCCTTTGGTGAATTATGGCACTTCATTCGCTCCTTAAAGCCGCGACAGGGTCTCTCTTTGCGGCTTTCTTTGACGGGATCACACCGCCGATCATGGTAAGTATCGTACTGAGGCCGATCAGAAAAAGCGCCGATCTTACAGGAAGTGAAGCCGATACCTCAAGTCCCTGATCTGCGGTAAACTTTGCTATCACGGCATTTATCGGTATGAGCAGCAGCAGTGAAAGGATAACTCCGAATATTCCTGCGAGCATACCTATCAGAAAAGTCTCCGCATTGAATACCTGTGATATATTCCTCTTGCTGGCTCCGAGAGCGCGCAGTATTCCTATCTCACGCGTTCTCTCCAGAACAGAAATGTACGTTATGATGCCTATCATTATCGATGAGACTACCAGCGATACTGCCACAAAAGCGATCAGTACATAAGATGTGGTATCGATCATGTCGGTGACGGATTCCATCAAAAGTGCCGTAATATCCCGATATGTGATATGATCCTCTTCCGGCACGGTCTCATTGTACGCGTCGATACACTTTAAGACACTGTCCTTGTCGGCGAATGTGTCGACGTAGATATTGATCGACCTGGGCGAAGCGCGGTCGACTACTCCCAGCGAACGCATCGCCTTGTCATATGAGCCGTTCGAGATGCGTTCATTATAGATCATAAGAAGCGTATCCTCGTCGAGCGAGTTTATGATCAGCTCCTTCACGACCTCGTCGCTCCTGACATCATCGGAAGCCGGGGCACCGATAAGGCTTCCCAGACCTCCCAGGCCTCCAAGACTCACTATATCGACCATTCCTCCCGAAAAGGTACCTCCCTCAAGCAGTTCCTGATATATCGACGCGATCTCGGCAAATGACAGAGTCTGCATGAAAAGTCTGGCATTTTCGATCTTTTCCTCATCGCTTGCAGGATCGAACAGCATGCCGGTGACCACATTCTTCTCAGTGTCATTCCTTTGCGCGCTCACCGCTTCCGACTGATCCGTTTTAGTTATGACCATGTCCGTAAGCATGCTCGTATAGGCGATCACGGTGGGAATGCTTGCGTTTTGAGCATCCTGCTTTGGACGGATCACACAGGAGACCGTAAGCGTTATGGCTTTGTCAAGATAACTTCCTATCTCGTCGAGATCCATCTCGCGGAATGTTTCTCCGTCCCTTATAAGGGTATCCGCATAGGGAAACAGGAAGAATTCCTTTCCTACAACACTTCCGAAGTCCCATCGATACTCCGGAAGGTCAAATTCCTCCCCGGCTTCAAGGCGGCTGACTATGTCCGTATACTCGCTCTGCTTCAAATAGCCCAGCTCATACATGAGCTCACTCTCCACCTCACTCCTGCTGTCAAGTACAAAAGCCAGTTCATTGGCATTCTCCGGCCAGTGACCGTAGAGCAGATCGTAATTATCCGTGATTATGGTAGAGACAGGCCGTCCCTCCTTCCCGGGAATTATCTCAGAAAAGCATACCGGTTTCGATCCCCCGCCATACCTCGTACCGGTCGAATTGATCATACTCGCAATGGATTCGTTGGAAATGATGCCGCTGCTTCCCACTACCCTCAGCAATGTATCATCGGGATCGCTGGCAAATACCGCAAAATCGATATCATACGAATAAACTATACCGTTATCCCCTACGTACCGACCGATCTCGCTGCTTGTATCGTCCAGATACTTTTTGAATGATGTCAGATTGTTTTTGATCGTATAGTTTTCAGGCATCCTAAAAGGCTCATGATTCGCCAGTTCGTCATTGCTTCCGTAGATCGCGTCAAAGCCGTGTTCTTCCGTGGCGGCCCGGTCAGACTGTCTGTCCAAACTGTCGCCGATGATCGCGTCCAGATTATAAGTGGCCTGATTGATCGTTATGGGATACGAGCTCATCGTCTTCTTCTGAATATCGAGAAGCGAAGTGCTCACTCCGTTTGACAAAGACAGTATCAGCGCTATGCCAACGATACCGATGGAGCCGGCAAATGCGGTCAGGATCGTGCGCCCCTTCTTCGTGCGCAGATTATTGGCGGAGAGACCGAGCGATGTCGCAAAAGACATCGATGCGCGTCCGAGATTTTTGTGTGCCCCCTCTTCGGTCTCATCGGGTGTGAACGGATCGCTGTCATCGGTTATGCGTCCGTCCTTAAGCCTTACGATCCTCGTCGCGTAAGCGTCCGCCAGCTCGGGGTTATGGGTGACCATAACGACGAGCCTGTCCTTCGCAACCTCCTTAAGAAGCTCCATGATCGTGATACTGGTCTCGGTGTCCAGCGCCCCTGTAGGCTCGTCCGCAAGCAGTATCTGCGGATCGTTTACCAGAGCTCTCGCGATGGCCACGCGCTGCATCTGCCCGCCGGACATCTGCGCAGGTCTCTTGTGAGCCTGCTCCTCGAGACCGACATCCTTAAGAGCCTCCAGAGCCTTCCTTCGCCTCTGCGAGCGCGACAGGCCGGAGATGGTGAGTGAGAGCTCCACATTGGCCAGAATCGTCTGGTGGGGTATCAGATTATAGTTCTGAAAGACAAAACCTATCTTGTGGTTCCTGTAGCTGTCCCAGTCCTTCTCCTTATACTTCTTCGTACTGATCCCGTCTATTATCAGCTCTCCCGAATCGTATCTGTCAAGGCCACCTATAACATTCAAAAGAGTCGTCTTGCCGGAGCCGGACGGGCCGAGTATCGCTACGAATTCACTGTCCCGAAGCGATATATCCACATGATCCAGAGCCTTCTGCACCAGATCCCCTGTTTTGTATTTCTTGCAAATATCCTTGATATAAAGCATATCATACCTCACGATATGTAACCCTGCATTTTATGTTTATTCCGCCCCGGAACAATCCTCCAGTATTTCCCCGATAAACACCTGCTTAAATGCTTCATCCACTAAAAGCCCGGCCTTTACTGAAACATTCTCACAGGATCGGATATAAACACACGGAAGCTTCTCCATCTTCTTAAGGCCTCTGACCGAGGGCGTCTCGTCGATATACTCCGGTCTGTGGCCGCTTAGCGGGGTAAAGGTAAACACACTTTCAGATATTTCAAGATTGCGGATAGGTGATTCCTTTTCTCCTGCTATCGTTATCGTCCCCTCGCATTTCATATACAGGTGATCCATGTACACTCTGTCGACGCTTCCGGGTATGCGATCCACTCCGGTTCTTTTTGCCGTGGATACAAACACGGGTTCCCCGGCTCCCCACCAGACCACCACTCCGTTCTTGCGAAGAGCAGATGAAGAGTATCCCCGGGTGCTGCCGGTAATATGAGATATGGTGATATCATGTATCCCTCCCCCGTCTCTCGACCATATCCCTATTCCCCTTGTGCAGTCCTCCAGAATGCAGTTATTCATAGCGACATGGTGGATATCTGCATGCGTCTCAGTTCCTATCTTCAATGCACTCGAGTGGCTGTGCATTACGCAGTCAGATATGACGATGTTTGAGCACTCGCCGTATTTTCGAGCCATGGGAAGTGTCGTCTTAAGGACGATGCTGTCATCGCCTGCGCGTATCACACATCCTCTTATGACCACATTTTTGCAGCAGTCCGGGTCGATACCGTCATTGTTCGGGCCTCTCTCATTATTCAATATCCGTATTCCATCGATCAGGACATTTTTACAACCTGCCATATGCAGCGTCCAGAATGCAGCATCAAAAAAGGTAACTCCGCGAACAGTCAGTCCGTCAACATCCTCCAGAAAGCTGAGCCTCGGACGGAACCCCTTTACTGCAAGCGGACATTCGTGATAACCACCGTCGCTGTTGTCATCGTAAAACACCTCACGTCCCTGCCCGTCAATGGTACCGCTTCCGGTTATCGCTATATCCTTTTCATGTCTGGCCAGCAGAAAGCATCCCCCCTCCCAGCCGGTGTCCTCATTGTCATCCTGCTCGTCAAATTCCTTAGTAAAATCCACCATATCCTCCTGGCGGATACTGGAGCGCAGAACCGCCCCGTGAGCTAAGTACAATTCAACATGAGAGCGCAATCTCAGGGTCCCTGAAAGAAATATACCGGAAGGTATCTCGACTCTCCCCCCGGTCTGTGCAGCTGTATCGATTGCCCGCTGGATTGCCGCGGTCGAAAGCGTCGTTCCGTCTCCCACAGCTCCAAAGTCCATAATATTTATATTCATGTTCCACCTCATGTTTTACATAGATGATTTCTTAAAAGCCTCGCACTCAAACCACGATTCTCCGGCAAGCTCGTTAAACATATCCTGCGACGGGCAGTAACACACGATCATATCTATAAAATCGTCCTCGTTTTCGCTCTGTATGAGTATAGAAGAAACTCTTCACTTCGTTCAGAGTTTCTTTAAATTAACAGCCGCAAGCGTCCGGCTGGCGGACTGTAACGATTGCTTCGCAATCGTCACAAGGAACACAGATTCCGGTCGGAAGCAATGCGGGCCTGCCTTCAGTATATTGAGCCTCCTAAATTTTGTCAAGCTGTAATGGTCAGATCGCATGAGGACCCGCGAAAGCAAAAAGACATTCTCCGATACCCCCGGAAAATGTCTTTTATCCTCCGCTCTCATATTGCGGTTCTCAGCGAATAGATACTATTTTTCGCTGAACTTTTCAATAAATGCACTGAAATTGTCCTTATGGTAAGGGAAATCCTTTTCCTCTACTCTGGCATACAATTTATGAGATTTTCCATCCACGGTATCAATAGATATTCTCTTGACTTTCGAATTCAGTAAGGCAAATTTCTTAACCGTGACCTTTTTAATGCCGTCGAGGGGTATAAAAATATAATTCTCCTTATCAAGTTTCATCTTGGAAGGACTGGATAGTGAAACCAATCCGCTTAAAGGACCTGATTTCAGGTAGAACATTCCCATGCCCTTTTCGCTTGCATTGATCAATAATCCGTCATAGGGATATTCCATTCCGGCTGCAATGCCACTGACCTTTTCCTTATCCTGGCAGGTCACAAAGAAAAGGTTCTCGTTTCCCAATCCGCCGACTTCCTCAAATAATGCCTTCACCTTTTCAAGCGTGTTGAATTCTTCCATCTCACGTACTCCTTGTGTCATTAGTTGTTCTGTTTTGTTTAGACTATTACAAGCTTCTTAACAATACATCCAAAAGCAACATTTTTCGCGCTTGCAGTGCTCCTAAAAATCTTCGCCGGATATATCCCCATCAAAGACGGGGATATATCCTTGTTCATTTAATCTATGGACAGACCTATTATCATGTATATCCGACATTATTCATACTCGACTCTTGAAACAGTTTTGCTAAGCATATTTGATTAGTTTCTTTGACTACAGTATCCCAGATATTCTGATTAGCCTGAAAGCAGGGGCTATCTGATGGGGTGTTGTCAAAACGTTGTCACATTAATGCAGTTCCCAGTATCCGAATCGTTTTCCTCCTTGCCGGCTTATTCGTCTGTTCTGCTTCAGTCTATCAATGCTTCTTTGAACAGTTTTTGAAGATACACCTAATTGGTCAGCCATTTTGGACAATGAGATGTCTCTTTGGGCAGATATAAGCTCTATGATTTGCTTTTCCAATCCGTCTTCCTTTTGGACATCCTTTTGGACATCATGTCCATTTGGATTCATCAATTCCAGATATTTACCATTTGCTTTACAGCGAACCATGATTCCACCAGCACCAATATCATATTCTGGCATAGGAGTATGATACAGCGCATCACAGGCTGATTTAATCTTATCAAACCCGCGTCCCCATGCTTCGATCATGCCGCTTACGAAGAACACATGGGCGAGCTTAGGATTGAAAGGTTTTGATGAATGCTTGGCGAAAAGACTCTTCGTCGTACGAAGATTTTCCGGCATCTGACCATCATTCCAGATATACATCTCGTTATCATAGACACTGATCTGAATAGAGTTGCAGGCAGCATAGTCTTTATGGACAACAGCGTTGAGCAGAATTTCACGAAATGCCTCTCGAGGAAACATAAAGACTTCAACCCGCTGAATCCCTTCATAAGTGATTCGTGCTTTCAGATACTTGGTATAAACCAAATCGATAGCCCGGTCAATTTGTTCTATCAGAGGCCCGTGGACTTCATCCTGATACTGGAGATCTGAATGTGAATCCCCGAAGAATCCAATCTTAATATATGAACCTGTCACCCAACGTTCCGGATCATGATAAAATGCAAGCATGGCTGCACGGGTTAAAAACCCATCATCATCTACTAAGTGTAAATTCTCCATCAGGATTTTATCACTGACACTTACATCTTCCGTTGTCAGACGACCGCGTGCCAAAGCCTTCTGCTTAAATAAAGCAATCGCTTCCGGTTTTAGATCAGAAACCGTAATTTTGGGCAAAGGGATTGCGTCCCAGGTGATACCTTGGACTTTTAACAGCGCTCTATCCAATTCCTTGCCTGAAATTTCCCGGAGCACACTGCCGGATCTGTAATAGTACCGACCATGATAACTGATTAGGGAAGGATACTTTTCTACCCTGATTGTGATATAGTCTTTCCCATCCTTCGTGTTAAGATCTACGTCGGCTATGATCCCTAATGCATTTGTGATTTTATTTGGTAAGGCTTCAACAATTTGCTTACTGTCATCAACACCCACTAAGTTCCCATCATCATCTATACCGATGAACAGAGTCCCGCCTTGAGCATTTGCATAACCACACAGCCATTTCAGGTATTCATCACGCCAAGATTCTTTATATTCGATGTTTTGAGATTCTGCCATAGATGCTTCTCCTTTTCTCAATCGCGATTTCTACAATCCTATACAATAACAATCTCAGATATGAAGCTACACATACAATTCATCACTAATACTATCCGAGCTTTTGGATAATCTCGTGCCAAACGAATGATTTCACCATACTTTCTATGCAAATCAATTATCTTCAAATCATATCATAACCTTATATTTCAAAACTTAGGTGAAAAAGCTCATTTATTGATCTTTGTATTTCAACATCTGGAACCCCATAATGCTTAAGCTGCATCGCATAAACAACATACTCTAAATAGATCAAGTCAAGCAAAGATAAACCAATGAAATCCTTATCCAAATCTCCATGAGCAAAATGATTTCGCTGGTCTGCAAGCCGCTGTCCCATTTCTGTATAGACTAATTTCTGCCCGTTTAGATGATAAAGATGATCGCCAAATGTACCAGTGATTCCAGCAAAATCTTTGCCCATCTGAACAATCTCAGACTGTAGCGAATCTGACTTAACAAGCTTTTTCAAAAAACTATATATTTTCTTTTGCCTTCCACTGGTTTCATCAATATAGTTTTGAATGCGTTCGGACACTGCTTCTTCCGCCTCGATAGTCGCTGCCGATTTTTTTACTCCAGCGGGATACAGTCTACGAAACCCCCATTCAAATGCAGCTGTTATCATAACAAATCGCGCTGCGTCGATATGCCGTCCCGATTGATATACATCTGATAAATGTCTGAGGTAGAGATTATCTTCTGCTATATCAGAAAGGATTTCCCCTTCGTGACTAAAAATGTGTACTTGTTTTATATAACGGCCTTTTTTTAAGGCGTCTGATTCTGTCTCGCCATCTTGTCCCAGTAAATACATTGTTGCAAATGTCTCATGTTTTCCGTCTTCAGACGGAGCGGCAAGCTCAACTTTGGGAATGAACACATTTTTGCGGTAACATAGGAATCTAACGAACTCTCGCGCGATCCACCACAATCTATAGATGAAATGATAATCCTCTATAAAATCTAGTTTCTTCATATGTTATCACAACATCTTTCTAAAGAGTTAGCCGAAGCTCTTTGATTATGCCCGGAAAGCAGACTATGCCAGCATTTCAGTACCTGGCAAGCAGTGTACAGATCCGGACCTGCGGAAATTTCTGCACCGGCTCGTTGGGAACACATCCCAAACCCAGAGATCGCACAAGTGCGAGCTGCGCGTCTTTCGACGCTTCATACAATTGCAAAAAAAGGGTTTTTGCAGATTTCAGATGCTCACTGCTTTCAAATTATAGGTCTTTGAGCTTAGTCCCGTCCGCGGTTTTCCAATCCACATTACCGTTGGATGTATGCCCCAAAATCACAGCAGACGC
>DGVE01000049.1 GCA_002395865.1 Lachnospiraceae bacterium UBA4292
GATATTGGTCATGTTGTTTTTCTTTTTGTTCTTCGGGTCGTTGCAGTAGGAGATGATCTCGCGGCAGGCGGGAACATTCTTCTTCATGCGGTAATAGAACTGCGAAAACTTTTCGAAATCAGTGTATGAAAAGGGTTTTCCTATGACTGTCTGAGCCATATTCTTGAGCTCGATAAAACCCTTGTCGTTATCCAGAGCACTGATCTGTTCGGGAGTGAGTTCAAACCGCGGCACATCGGATGTCTTCTGGGGTATGAGCTTGATCAGAGCCTCCAGATACTTTTTGAAGTCCTCCGACTTAGAGAGTATGTTGACGATATCATCCTCCCTGCCCGCGTTTTCACCCTGCCCGAGAAGTGAGACAAGAGCGGCTTTATCCGTAGGGCGTGACGGTGCATGTTCCTCGGGTACGGGTGCGGGATCTGCCTCGAGGACTGCCGTCTCATCATCCTCCCCATCCGGTGAGATCACCGCAAGTGACAGAAGAGTGCTCTTTTCGAATTCTGCCTTTATAAGACCTTCCTCTGTGAGCCGCTTCAGACCGTTCACCACCTTGCGTGAGGTGATGTCAAGGCATTTGCCTGCGGCTTCTACATCGAAGTCCTTCCCCTCGTTCATGCACGCAAGAGTGTACATATAGAGGGCAAACTCCTCCGTGTCCCTTGCATATCTGTATATAAATTCCGCACTTACCGTTACGCAGCCTGCGCGCAGTCTGTTCTGTATGTTTACTGCCATCTCATTAAGCGGCCTACCGCCATCCTCTCCGGGCGGCAGTCCCCGTCATGAAAGGAGAGCGTCGCCTACTTTATATATGTCGCCGGCCCCCATGGTCATGATGAGGTCGCCGGGTTGTGCCGTATCTTTTATGTAATGTGTGAGTTCATCAAAGTCTTCAAAGGCACACGAGGGCGTACCGGCCTGTGCGATGGCATCTGACAGAAGCTGCGCACTCATGCCGAGCGGGTCGGTCTCCCTTGCGGGATAGATCTTCGCTATGACCGCCTCGTCGCACGCGCACAGGGCTTTCACGAAATCGTCGAACAGGAGCTTCGTGCGCGAGTATGTGTGTGGCTGAAATATCACGCGGAGCCTTCCGCGTGCCACTGCGGAGGCTGCCGCAAGTGTGGCGGCGATCTCCTGTGGGTGGTGCGCGTAGTCATCAACGATCTGTGCCCCGTTAAATGTTCCCTTTTTCTGAAAACGCCTTTTTGCTCCGCCGAATTCCTTGAGGGAAGCAGCGGTGACATCCGCAGCTACACCCAGTGCATCGGCTGCGGCAATGAACGCGAGGGCGTTATCCACATTGTGAATGCCCGGAACCGAGAGCGTGATGTGAAGTCCGTCGCATGCCCTGCCCGGGGCACAGACATCAAAACTGTACACGCCGTCCTGCGCGGAGGTATTCACTGCGCACACATCACCGCCCTCACCGTAGGTGATGAATGGGCAGGAGGCACAGCCCGTGATGTCGGAAAGCTCGCGGATGCTGTTGTTGATGATGAGAGTGCCGTTCTTCGGAAGAAGCCTGACGTACTCCCTGAATGAATGGCGTATATCGTCGAGATCCTTGAAAAAGTCGAGGTGATCAGCCTCGATGTTCAGTATGATCTCCATGGTGGGGAAGAGAGAGAGGAAGCTGTTTGTGTACTCGCATGCCTCCGTGAGGAAGATATCCCCTCCTCCGATGCGGATATTGCCGCCTATCTTATCGAGCATTCCGCCCACGCTTATGGTGGGGTCGGTGCCCGCGTTTATCAGTATGTGCGAGAGCATGGAGGTGACGGTCGTCTTGCCGTGCGTACCGCTGACGCCTATGGAGGCGGGATATTCCTTCATGATCTGTCCGAGAAGCTCGGCGCGGGTAAGAAGCGGTATTTCCAGCTCCTTCGCCCGAACCAGTTCAGGGTTGTCCGGCCTGATGGCCGCGGTGTAGACGACCGCGTCGGGCACTTCATCCAGATTCGACGCCAGGTTGCCCTTATATATTCGTGCGCCCTTCGCCGCAAGGGAATCCGTGACCGGACCCGACTGCGGATCCGAACCCGAGACCTTATAGCCCTTATTAAGCAGAACACAGGCGAGCCCGCTCATGCTGATGCCGCCTATTCCTATGAAATGTATGTGTCTGTATCTCTCGTAATTGTTATCTGTATGCATTATAGTGTAATGCCGCGGCGCTGCGCGTCATCCCTTTCCGTATGGTGGGATTATAGCAGTATCCGCCGTGTTTTTCAAGATGAAAATCCCCCATATGGTTATGCTATGGCATCTTGTACGAAAAAAAGACCGCGGGATCATTTTGAATCGATGCGTACGGCATTCTGCCACAAACCGACGAAAATGCGGAGAATGTTTTGTGCATTTTTTTGAAATTTACATTTGCAAATATTAACGGATGTGTTATAATGATCGTATCATATTTTCAGCGAGGTGATATTGTGATTAAAAAAGAGATGATCGCCATGCTCCTTGCAGGCGGACAGGGCAGCCGTCTTGGTGTTCTCACATCAAAGGTCGCTAAGCCTGCGGTAGCGTTCGGAGGAAAATACCGTATTATCGATTTTCCTTTAAGCAACTGTATCAATTCCGGTATCGACACCGTCGGTGTCCTTACCCAGTACCAGCCTCTTAGACTGAACACTCATATCGGTATAGGTGTGCCGTGGGATCTTGACCGCAATAACGGCGGTGTTTCCATACTGCCCCCTTACGAGAAGAGCAAGGGTACGGACTGGTATACCGGTACTGCCAATGCCATCTATCAGAACATAGATTACATTGACAGCTTCAATCCCGAGTACGTGCTCATCCTCTCCGGAGACCACATCTATAAGATGGACTATGAGACCATGCTCGACTTCCATAAGACGAACGGAGCGGATCTGACCATGGCCGTTATGCCTGTTCCGATCGAGGAGGCATCGCGCTTCGGTGTCGTTATCGCGGACGACAACGGCAGGATCACCGAGTTCGAGGAGAAGCCGCCGCAGCCGAGATCGAATCTCGCCAGCATGGGTATTTATATATTCACGTGGAAGGTGCTCAGGGATGCTCTCATCGCGACGGAGAATATTCCGAACTGCGATTTCGGCAAGAACGTGATCCCCTATATCCACCAGAACGGAAGTCCCATCTACGCATACGAGTTCAACGGTTACTGGAAGGATG
>DGVE01000156.1 GCA_002395865.1 Lachnospiraceae bacterium UBA4292
TTTTCATCCTCCTCCCTACACAGCTCGTGTCCCGCCGCCTGACAGTTGCCCCACCACGCACTCCGCTGACGACGTCACTCAGCGAAAATCTCACTGCGGCGCAAAAGCATTGGTCACGCCTTGTTCGCTTTCCGCTTCCCTCCGTCTGACACTATCAGGCGGAGATATATAAGCAGTTACACAAGACACGACCAATGCTTTTGTGTCGCAGTGGAACTGCTTATATATCTTCGACGTCCGGTCTGCACGTAGCGGTAATACCGGCAGGCGGCGGGCATTTAACAGTGTAAGCCGGAGGAGTAAAAATACTCCGGCGGACCATCACGAAGCGCAGCGTAGGTTGTGTCCGCCGGGGTTTTTTTACTCCGATGGCTGTTCAACAGCCGATAAAGTAAGCCGCCGTTAATGTAAGCCAACTAAGAAGGAAGCCGAAAAAACCCCTTGAGTTTAGCGTGGTGATGTGGTATAGTACTGTTGCGCTGTGCGCAGAGGAGAGTGCTATGACGGATATTTATACAAGCCCGCTGTCTGAAAGGTACGCGAGCAAGGAAATGCAGTATATTTTTTCGCAGGATAAGAAGTTCACTACGTGGAGAAAGCTCTGGGTGGCTCTTGCGGAGGCGGAGCATGAGTTGGGGTTGCCCGTGAGTCAGGAGCAGATTGATGAGCTCAGGGCGCATGTGGACGACATCAACTACGAGGACGCGAAGGAGAGAGAGAAGCTCGTGCGCCACGACGTTATGTCGCATGTGTACGCGTACGGACTGCTGTGCCCGAAGGCCGCGGGTATCATTCACTTAGGCGCTACGAGCTGCTATGTGGGGGATAATACCGATATCATTATCATGACGGAGGCTCTGAAGCTCGTAAAGAAGAAGCTCGTGAACGTGATGAATAAGCTCGCCGAGTTCGCAAAGAAGTATAAGGAGCAGCCCACTCTGGCGTTCACGCATTTTCAGCCCGCACAGCCCACGACCGTGGGTAAGAGAGCGACGCTGTGGCTCATGGATCTGAAGCTTGATTACGACGATCTGTGCTATGTGATCGACAGCATGAAGCTTCTGGGCTCAAAGGGCACGACCGGTACGCAGGCTTCATTTATGGAGCTCTTTAACGGCGACATAGATAAGATAAAGAAGCTCGAGCAGCTCATAGCGGATAAGATGGGCTTCGACGGGTGCTATCCCGTGTCGGGCCAGACATATTCGAGGAAGGTGGATTCGAGAGTGATGAACGTGCTCGCGGGCATTGCCTTAAGCGCTCACAAGTTCTCGAACGATATAAGACTTCTTCAGCATCTGAAGGAGGTCGAGGAGCCCTTTGAGAAGAACCAGATCGGCTCGTCCGCGATGGCATACAAGAGAAATCCCATGAGGAGCGAGAGGATCGCGTCGCTGGCGAATTACGTGATCTCCGATACGATCAATCCCATGCTCACGGCGGCGACACAGTGGTTCGAGAGGACGCTCGACGACTCCGCGAACAAGAGGATCAGCATCCCCGAGGGCTTCCTCGCGGTGGACGGAATACTCGACCTTTACATGAATGTCGTGGACGGACTCGTTGTGTACGATAAGGTCATCGAGAAGCACCTTATGGCCGAGCTTCCCTTCATGGCGACAGAGAACATCATGATGGATGCGGTGAAGGCCGGCGGCAACCGTCAGGAGCTTCACGAGCAGATCAGGCAGCTTTCCATGCAGGCGGGTAAGAACGTCAAGATCGAGGGCAAGGACAATAACCTCCTCGAGCTTATCGCGGCAGATGATCATTTCAATCTTACGTTAGACGAGCTGAAAGCTGCGATGAACCCTCACGATTATATCGGAAGGTGTGTGAGTCAGGTAGATGAGTTCCTCGCGGATGTCATCGGACCGGTGCTTGAGGAGAATAAGGATGTGCTCGGAATGAATTCCGAGATAAATGTATAACGGGAAGGGTACAAAAATGGTAAGAGCAGTAGTTGGAGCAAACTGGGGTGATGAAGGCAAGGGCAAGATCACCGATATGCTGGCTGAGAAGTCGGATATAATCATACGTTTTCAGGGCGGAAGCAATGCGGGCCACACCATTATAAATAATTACGGCCGTTTCGCACTGCACCTCCTTCCTTCGGGCGTGTTCTACGATCACACCACCAACATCATCGGCAATGGCGTGGCTTTAAATATCCCGAAGCTTTTGGAGGAGATACACGATCTCGAGAGCAGGGGAGTGCCCACGCCGCATATACTGGTGTCTGACAGGGCACAGGTTCTGATGCCCTATCATATCGCATTCGATGAGTATGAGGAGGAGAGACTGGGCAAGAAGTCATACGGCTCCACGAAGTCCGGTATCGCGCCCTTCTATTCTGATAAGTACGCGAAGAAGGGTTTCCAGGTAAGCGAGCTCTTTGATGAGGAGAGCCTGAAGGAGAAGGTTGAGGCTACCTGCGAGTACAAGAACGTGCTCCTTGAGCACCTCTATCACAAGCCGGCCATAGATCCCGGGAAGCTCTATAAGACTCTTCTGGAGTACAGGGATATGATCGCTCCGTATGTGTGCGATGTGTCCGCGTATCTGTACGACGCATTAAAGGAGGGCAAGACCGTTCTTCTGGAGGGTCAGCTCGGCTCCATGAAGGATCCCGACCACGGCATTTATCCGATGGTCACATCATCGTCCACACTGGCCGCGTACGGCGCTATCGGCGCAGGCATCGCACCCTATGAGATAAAGCAGATCACTACCGTGGTTAAGGCATATTCGAGCGCGGTAGGCGCCGGCGAGTTCGTCAGCGAGATCTTCGGCGACGAGGCTGAAGAACTCAGACACCGCGGCGGCGACAAGGGAGAGTATGGTGCCACCACAGGAAGACCCAGGCGTGTGGGCTGGTTCGATGCAGTCGCTTCAAGATACGGTTGCAGGATACAGGGCGCGACGGAGGTTGCTCTCACGGTGCTTGACTGCCTCGGATATCTCGACGAGATACCGATCTGCGTAGGCTACGAGATCGACGGCACAGTGACGAGGAATTTCCCCACCACGGTGAAGCTTGCGAAGGCAAAGCCGGTATGGAAGAAGCTTCCCGGCTGGAAATGCGACATCCGCGGTATCAGGGAATACGACGAGCTTCCCGAGAACTGCCGCGCATATGTTGAGACTATCGAGGCGGAGCTCGGCGTTCCGATCACCATGGTCTCAAACGGCCCCGGAAGAGAAGAGATCA
>DGVE01000224.1 GCA_002395865.1 Lachnospiraceae bacterium UBA4292
GCTTGAGGAACTCATGAACAGTGCCGCAGGAAGACAGTTCGCAAAGAGCATCCTGTGCTACGCGGCCACGGACGATTTCGAGCCGATGGAATCTGTGGATATAGAGAAGATAAGAGAGATCATATAAATGAAAAAGAGCCCCGGTACTTCCGGGGCTCGTCGAATGCTTTGTGTGAGTTTGAAAGGAGATCTGTCAGAGCTGGTCATCTTCGGGAATGTCGCTCATGGTGAGCTTGTCGTCCATCTGCTGAAGCTGGCTGTTGAGCTTTGCGATGGCCTCCTTGGTCTTCTTGCGGGCCTCAAGGGACTCCTTGAGGACCTGCTCGTAGGACTTGGCCTCCTTGATGTTATTCCAGGTGCCCTGATACTTCACGCTGGCGGGGTATTTGGCTACCGCTATCACGAGAAATACGATCGAAAGGATGACAGTGGCGAAGAACAGCGGAAGATATATCTTGCTGATGATCGTGTTCGAGGATCTGGCCATGACTATAAGGCACGATGACAGCGCCGAGAATGCACCGAGCACCAGAAAAATCAGGACCTCCTGACGCTTTATGTTCTGTGTGCGGATGATGTCCTGTGTCCTGCGGTTCTCCTCGTCAAGCTCGACAAGAAGGTTTTCCTTGCGTCCCCTTAGGTAGGTGAGGGGGCTGACTGTTTCGGTTGCGTTGCGAATGACTTCCATCAGACTGTTCTCCCTGATATTTGCTCGCGGCCGTAGCCGCTTTATATTTCGTTACATTATACAGCAACCACACATTTTTTGCAATACGTTATGAGAGAGATAAGTACATTTATATGGAGGCTCGGTCACGAGCCGGATGTGAGAGCGCAGCATGAAGCGGGAATGGCGCTTCGCTACAGGGCGCTGCGTGTAAGACCCTGCGCTTACACGAATATAAGCCACAGCGGAAGGTATATAGCTGTCATCTGCGGCGACTGCCCCGTGGGGGTGGATACGGAGAGACTGAGCCGGCGTGTGCTCCCTTCCGTGATAGAGAGGGCATACTCCGGATTTGAGAGAGAGTACGCGCTTCGCGCGGGGGGTAAGGGTGCGCTGAGGGTGTTTTGCGCCAAGGAAGCCTACGGTAAATGCATGGGCGTCGGCCTGGCTTATGACTTCAGAAATACCGCATTCATCCCTGCCGGTGAAGCTCCTTTGACTGTGAGCCGTGTCGCGGGAGTGCCGGAAAACTACACGTTATCGGACTGGTTTGACGGCGAAATGACTGTTTCCATGTGCGCAAACGACCCCGACGCCGTCATATTGCCGCCGGTCGAGTGGGACGCGGAGGGAGAATGTTTCAAAAATGTTACAACTGTTTTAAATAACTGATTTGCTCTTGATTTTCGGAGAAAAAATGCTAATATTGTATGAGGTTTAAGGGCTGAATGGTTGAATAGGAGAATTGTGATCGGCCCGGACCCATGAAACAGGAGAAAAATATGAAGAAGATCATAAAGGCGGCAGCAGCCGGCCTTATAATGAGCATGTGTGTGAGTACAGCAGCTCTTGCCACCGAAGAGGGTGGAATAGTCGTTATCGATCCGGGCTTGGAGAACGAGACGAAGATAAACGTATCGGAGGACGAGACCATTCCGGAGGGCATCTATTTCGGCAGCACACCCGTAGGCGGAATGACGGTGACGCAGGCCAGAACTGTGATAGACAACTATGTGGCGAGCGTGGGAGATATGAAGCTCCGCCTTACGGCGCCCGGCGGCTATGCGGACTATGATGTGTCCGAACTCGCTCCCGTGTGCAACAACGCGGACGAGATGATCGCGCAGGCGGTGGGACTTAAGCATGTCGGAAGCCTTATCAGCCAGTACAAGCAGGCGAAGGATCTGGAGTGCAACTGCCTCTACATCGATTATGACATCGGCTTCTCTATGGACGGAGTGATGGCTTTCATCGTCGAGAACTCCGACAAGTTCGAGAGAAGTGCGAGAAATGCTTCGGTAAAGCTGAACGACAACGGATCGTTTTCCGTGATCAATGCGCAGAACGGCTTTACCGTAGATTATGACGAGACATATGACAACATAAAGGAAGCCCTGAACGCGTGCGATTTCCAGAACGAGATCATAGCTTGTACCGTGGAAGGCTCAGAGACCGAGCCCGAGTACGGTGATGAGTATTTCGAGGGCTTCGGAGCTGTTCTCGGAGAGGCTTCCACAGAGCACAGGACTACAGGAGACCAGTATAACCGTGCGATCAATGTCAATAAGGCAGTCAGCATGATAAATGGTACTGTTCTTATGCCGGGACAGCAGTTCTCTTACTGCGCTGCACTTCAGCCTTTCACCAGAGAAGCCGGCTGGGTAAATGCAGGTACGTATACGCCTACCGGTGTCGACCTGGAGCTTGGTGGCGGCGTATGCCAGATATCCACAACCCTGTATAATGCAGTGCTCTGGTCGGAGCTTCAGGTGGATTTCAGAAAGAATCACTCTAAGGTCGTGGATTATGTTCCTTATTCCATGGATGCTATGGTTCATGTTTTAAGTGGACAGGATTTCAAGTTTACAAACAATACAAGCCATGCGATCTACATACAGTATTATACGACAAGCATAGGCTCCGGAAGAGAGAAGATAACATGCCGTATCTACGGAACAGAGTACAGACCGGCTTCGAGAAAGATCGAATTTGTTTCTGTAACCGATAAGACAGAACTTCCTGATCCGGTTTATGAGATACTTGATGATGATACACTTGATGTGTACCCTGCAGATGGTGATGACAGAGTGTACTCTTATGCAGATCCGGCGGCGCACATCGGTATAAACTCGCATCTTGTTAAAAATGTTTATGAGAATGGTGTACTTGTTCAGACCACTACACTCAGCAGGGACAGATATGCACCATTGAGTGGTAAGTTCTACAAGCACCCCGACTCGATCCTCAAGGAGCTCAAGTTCGACGACCAGCTCGGTATCATCTCCATCAAGTTCGTGGATCCTTCAAAGGAGACTACGACCGCCGAGACCACTACTGCCGAGGAGACGACCACTGTGGCTGAGACCACTACTGCCGAAGAGACCACGACACAGGAGCCTACCACCACAGCGTGCGCTCATGCCAATACCACAACGGAAGGCTTCAAGTCAGCTTCCTGCACGGAAAACGGCTATACCGGTGATGTGAAGTGCTCAGACTGCGGTCAGGTCATCTCGGTCGGCCAGGTGATAGAGGCCGGCCACCACTTTGACGGCGGCGTCTGCACAGTCTGCGGTGCGCTTGATCCCAACTACGTTCCGCCCGAATCTGTGACGGAGCCCCAGCCCGAACCTGCGACAGAACCTCAGCCCGAACCTGCGACGGAACCTCAGCCCGAAGGCGGTTCTTCAGAGCAGGCACCGGAATAATGATCATTCATCGCCCAACCATCCGGTTGGGCGATTTTCGAGGAAATAAAAGTTTTTGAAAAAATACTTGCTTTTTCCTTCGACCTATGCTAAACTCCCTGTTGTTTGAGTTCAGGTGACATAGCCAAGCGGTAAGGCGTGGG
>DGVE01000182.1 GCA_002395865.1 Lachnospiraceae bacterium UBA4292
GCAGACCGTACTCACCGGCTATCTTAATGTAGTATCTGTATATATCTATCATCTCCTGCGCTGTGGGCAGATCGCTCCAGGGTCTGAAGCGGTTCACCTCCACCCCAACGGGATGAATGATATCATTTATACCGTGCTGTATAAGAACCGCATCCGCGCCGGCCACGGCAGCCTCCCTGGGAAATCGTACATCACCCTTTATTCCGTAGGATCTGTAGCGGTTGCAGCTGTACTGACCGGTGAGTCTTGTGCCGCTTACCGCCTTCCTGACTATGGCCGTTTTGTTATCGGGGTCATTCATGAAGCATTCATACATATAGTCCGGCCAGTCCTGTGCGGTGATCGAATCGCCGAAGCAGATCACAGTATTTTTGTCAGAGGCAGTTAAAATGTGAACATCTGTCAGGAAATAGTTCCAGCCCGTGGTTACCGTTCTCTCAGGCGGAAGGCTCTGTCCTATGTATTCGCCCTCAGAGCACAATCCGGCGGAATATATACCGGTCGTATATACTCCGCTTGTCATATTTGTATAATCGCGCAGATAAAACTGCACATATATCTTTTCCTTTGCCCTGCAGGTGATATCGCACTCTTCGGTCAGATGCTCCTGTCCCGGTGCCATCGAAAACGGTGTATCGCACTCAAAGAGAATATCGTAGCCGTTTTTCCCCTCAGCCCTTCTGACGATGGCATACCGGTCTATGGACACCGTCTCCGGACCATACATATTTGAGAACTTAAGTCTGGCCGCAGAGGCGTCAAAAGGTACACATACAGGGTATGTCAGCGTTATGTTTTTCGCATACTGCTCCGGCTTCCACTCCGTGAGTGACGGTGCGTTTCCCCATACGCTGACCCATTTCAGATCCGACATAGAAAAGCTCCTTGTTAAAATTTTGTCAAACCCCTGCATTCTACTATCATTGTCAGGATTTGTAAAGAGCTTTTAATGCTTTATCGTCTGAATAACCGTTTTTGTCGCGCTTATTTGCCCGGCTATGCCCTCGCTTGCGAGAAGCCTGCCGTCAGAAAGGTACAGTATGATGTCGATATCGTCGCTGTTCTTATAAAAATCAATGGCTTTTTCGCTTCCCATTACGAAAACCGCCGTCGAAAGAGCATCCGCCACCGTACCGCTCTCGCATATGACAGTCGCGCTCACGATATCCGACTCTGCGGGTCTTCCGCTTTCCGGATCGATTATGTGTCCGTACCTTCGTCCCTCATCGTCTGTCAAATAGCGCCTGTAATTGCCGCTGGTCACAACACATTTATCTGTCACTGACAGTACGCAAAGATAATCAGTCCCTCCCTCCGGGTCAGATATGCCCACGCTCCAGCTGCTTTTGTCAGGCCCCTGGCCTATGGCCATCACATTGCCGCCGAGGCTGAGTATCGCGCTCTCTACCCCACGGTCCGCGTAGATCTTTTTCACGACGTCGCAGGCGTAGCCCTTCGCGACCGCGCCCGGATCGATCTTCTGACCTTCGCCAAGCTCGATTTGACCGCTCTCTGAAATGAGTATCCTGTCGCTTCCGATAAGACTCTGAGCCTGTGCGATCTCCTGTGCAGATGGAATATACAGCACACCCGTATCGAAGCCCCAGAGCTTCTTAAGCGGAAGGATGGTTATGTCAAAAACGTCGCTTGTCCTCTCGCTCAGCCCGACTGAAGCCTCGATCAGTCCTCTGACCTCGCCGGCCGTATCTGCTTTGCCGTTTAGATTCAGACTCTGTATCGCGCTCCCTTCAACATATGGGTCAAGTTCAGACGAGAGCTCTTTGATCTTCTTCTGCGCCTCCTCATTTGCCTGCGCTGCCCCATCGCCGTAGGCCTTGAGCGTGATGTAGGTGTCCATGGCATAGAAGGAACACTCGTCGGCAGAATTATTTTTGCATGAAGATAATAAAGCTGCCGCTAAAAGCGGCAGAAACAGTCTTTTTTTCATATTCGTTTTTTAGGAAAGTTCCTTCCTACTTTTCCACCCTGATTCTTCTTATCATAACCGCCCCTGCCACACCCGTCAGCAGCCCGCACACCGCTCCGGATATCATCAGAAACGGCAAAAATCCGTACACATACCCCGACAGCATCACAGCCGCGACCGCGATCTGCCCCAGATTGTGAGCGACAGCCGCGCACACGCTTACAGCCGTAACAGAAAAAACATCAGCCTTTTTAAGTCCAAGCATACAAAGAAGCGCAAGCGTACCGCCGCACAGGGCGAAGGCAAGGCTTATCACCGAACCGAAGAGCACCGCCGAGAGCGCGATTCTGACCGCGTTTATCATCACCGCAGCCCCTACCCCCAGCCTGTACAGAGCGAATAAAACGATAATATTCGCAAGGCCTATTTTCATACCCGGTATAAAATAAACTACCGGTATCAGCGTCTCTATATATCCAAATATAAGGCACAGCGCGCAGAGCACACCGTAGAGCGAGATCTTTTTAGCGCAGCTCATGTCAGTGGCCTATCATGGATCTCTCGCGGATATCCTCGCAGATTATGTCCACATTGTCGGCGAAGAGCTTCGACTTGCGTGTTCCGAACATCTCCAGATGCTTTAGGATGATCTCCTTCGCCTCCTTCTTCACTACGATTATCTTCTCGATACTCGGGTCATCGCGCCTGATCTCGGAGATCCTTCCGACCCACTTCTCGCTCTTCTCATCGATATCGTTCGCAAAAAGGATATATCTTCCGTCCTGCGAATACTGCCTGCGGCTCCTGATCGTGGTATTCACGAAGTTCACGCCGCTTGAATTGTCCGTGATGAAGGCGCGTTTTTCCGCATCGGTCTTTATCTCCTCCATCATCATGAAACGGCTCTCGGCGCAGTAGCTCTGCCTCACCATGTTCTCATAGAATCTCACGAGCGTCTGGTTCTTATCCGCGAACTTGTAGCTCTCAGCTATGGCCTCGTAAAGGGGCGGGTCCGCATCGTTCTTCCTCTCGTGTCTGAAGACTATGACCTCACCGTCAGCCTCCTCCATAAAGCTCTTCTTCCTGTCGGAGCACGCAAAATACAGCGCCACAAACGCATTTTCGGACAGATCCATCAGCCTTGTGGGGATTCCGAAGTGCTGCAGGAGCGCCAGAAGCTCGAGCGGCCTCAGTGACGGCGCAAATATATCCGGCAGCGTCCTCTTCGTGGTCTCGATGAGATTCCTCTCCTCTATGAGAAGATCGCCCGTTACCACGTGCTCGCCGTCCTCCGTCTCGGAACTCTTTCTGTAGATGGACGGAAGCAGGGGCAGACCTGTCACGTACTGCCCGCGGTATAAAAGCTCCGATTTTACAGGGCTGTGTATATTCTCATCGTATAGTTCAGTTATCTCCCTCACGTATTCGTCGAGAGTCGATATGACTACCTGTCTGTTGTCCATGATCAGCCTTTCCCGCCTGCGCGTCTTCTGTAGCTTCTCTTTCTCTTCTTTTTCAGGCCCTTTTCGGCCCTGTACTCATTTATCTTATCTAATATCCTGTTGTAATCTCTCTCAAAAAGCTCCTCGCTTATCTGCGCGTGCAGGAGCCCCTCCGGGACCTTCTCCGCTATCTTGTCAATGACCGCTTTTTTGCTGAGCTGCGCGTATTTCGGCATTGCATTCATAGCCTGAATATCCGCCAGCTCAGGCCGCCAGAGAAAGCCCAGCTTCTTCCTTATATCCCTGTTCGGGTTGTCCGAGGCCTCGCGGATAACGTAGAAATCCGCTCTGTCTCCGTCCTTCTCGACACTGATCAGCCCCCAGTAATCAGGCACATGCTCAGCGGCACTCATGGCATGCGAGCTGCCCACCACGAGATAATTTCTGTCGAAGAACTCATCGTAATCCGCCACCTGTCCCGCCAGTCTCACATAGCTGTCGGCGTCGGATTTTATTTCCACGCCGCAGATCATGTTCTCCCTGACCATGACGACGTCGGCGCGCGAGCCGCCCACGTTCTTCTCCTCGAGTATACGTACCTTGCCGTAGCTCTCTTCGAGAAAGAAGAACAACGGCTCTCTTATGTCTTTGTCGTACAACATGCGTATTAAAAACCGGGGGCTGTAATTCTACAGCCCCCTCGTAAAGATCTTAAACCTCCTCGTAAAGAGGGTACTTATCTGTGAGCGACTTCACAAGCGCCTTCGCCTCTGCGGCGTTGGCCTCGGGATCCTTGATCGCGATGGCGATAGCCTTCGCAACGACCTTCATATCCTCCTCCTTGAAGCCTCTGGAGGTTACTGCGGGCGTACCGAGTCTGATACCGCTGGTAACGAAGGGACTCCTGGTCTCCTTCGGAATTGTGTTCTTGTTGCAGGTGATATTTACGGTGTCGAGAAGCTTTTCAACCTCCTTGCCGGTCCTGCCCGTGTTCGTCAGGTCCACAAGCATCAAGTGATTGTCCGTGCCGCCGGATACGAGCTCGAGTCCCTCTGCCTTGAGCGCCTCCGCAAATGCAGCCGCGTTCTTCTTGATCTGCGCCTGATAAGCCTTGAAATCATCCGTAAGCGCCTCGCCGAAGCATACAGCCTTGCCCGCGATGACGTGCATCAGAGGGCCGCCCTGAAGACCCGGGAACACTGCCTTATTGAAATTGTACTTCTCATTCACTTCGTTGGAGCACATGATCATACCGCCTCTCGGACCCCTGAGAGTCTTGTGAGTGGTGGTCGTGGTCACATGCGCATAAGGGATCGGCGACGGATGAAGTCCCGCAGCCACCAGACCTGCGATATGTGCGATATCGGCCATAAGCACTGCGCCGACCTCGTCGGCTATCTCGCTGAACTTTTTGAAATCGATGGTTCTCGGATATGCGCTCGCACCGCAGACGATCATCTTCGGCCTGCACTCTAAAGCGATCCTTCTGACCTCGTCATAATCGATGAAACCGTTGTCATCCACTCCATAGGGTACGCAGTTGAAATACTTACCGGACATATTTGCGGGTGAACCGTGCGACAGATGCCCGCCGTTATCGAGAGCCATGCCCATGAAGGTGTCTCCGGGCTGAAGAACTGCGAAGAACACAGCCATATTGGCCTGCGCGCCCGAGTGAGGCTGAACATTTACATACTCGCAGCCGAAGAGCTGCTTAGCCCTCTCCCTGGCCAGATCCTCCACGATGTCCACAAACTCGCAGCCGCCGTAGTATCTCTTGCCAGGATAACCCTCAGCGTACTTGTTGGTCAGCGGGCTGCCCATAGCCGCCATGACCGCCTTGCTCACGAAATTCTCAGAGGCAATAAGCTCGATATGGCTGTTCTGTCTGCCGATCTCGAGCCTTATGGCCTCCGCCACCTGCGGATCCTGGTTAACGATCTCATCAAATGAATACATTTTTGTTCCTCCGTGTATATATAATTGGTTTGTTATTTGCAAATCCCTACGTGGCCGTTTCCTGCGCTGACTTCCGTTCAGGAATTATTATTCGCACGTCCCCTTACTTGTCGCAGAAACCTACAACAAATAAGCATCCTCCACTCCGTTTCTCGTCGCGACCTTCTCTATATCTCTTCTTCTGGTCGCTGCCTCGATCACATGCTTCGCAAGAACCGATGTAGTCACGGCGCCCACTCCGCCCGGAACCGGTGTCGCAGCCTCCGCGGTGTCAGCGATATCATCGAAGTCAACATCACCGCAGAGCTTGCCGTCCAGCATATTTATACCGACGTCGATGACTATAGCGTCGTTTTTAATGAAGCTGTGATCGACCATCTTCGCACTTCCCGCGCAGGCCACGAGTATGTCCGCCCTCTGGCAGACCTTCTTTATCTCCTGCGTCTTCCTGTGGCAGATGGTGACTGTGGCATTCTTTTTGAGAAGCATCATCGCCAGCGGCTTGCCGACCACCATGCTCCTTCCGATGATGAT
>DGVE01000153.1 GCA_002395865.1 Lachnospiraceae bacterium UBA4292
CTTTGTATTGCCTATTCGCCACGCGCTCTCGGAGCCAAGCTGCGAGAAGCCCAGCAAAATGGCCGAGGCATCAGTATCGTCAGAGGCCTTTTTGCATCCCGTCAGACACACCGACAGAAGCAGAAGAAGAATTAATCTGAGATGTCTTTTGATCATTTGAACTCTCCGGTATTATGGTCTTGTTGCTCTTGGTCTTAAGATACTCATCGGTCGAATGCGATGTGTAGATGAGAGGACGCTCATGCAGGTATTTCTCTATGAAGGACCTCGCGTCGTCTTCAGTAACCTCGTCAAGTCCCGTGAAGGGCTCATCCATGGTTATGACACCGCCGGGACCGAGCATCGTGCGGACTATCTCCACGCGCCTTCTCTGTCCGCCGCTGAGTTCACTCACGGGCTTGTGAATAAGCTCCTTACCAAGCAGCTCGAGCAGTGCAGCGGTGGCTGCGGGGGCAGTGTCGCAAAGACCACCCTTCATGAAGCAGCACACATTGCCCACGGCATCGAGATGCTCAATAAGAATAGTCTCCTGATAGAGTACATTTATACCGCCGAAGATAACAGATGTACCGCTTTCGTTCTTAAGATCGCCCTGAATATACTTCAGGGCTGTAGATTTGCCTATACCGCTCTTTCCCTTTATCTGCAGTATCTCTCCTCTGTTCACCTCGGCATCGAAGTCGTCGAGCACATTTCTTTTATCGTACTCTATAGTGACATTCTTAACCAGAACATCGCCCGGCATGACATCTATTACGACATCTCCGGGCTCGCATTCCTTCGGTCCCCTCATAAGAAGCCCGAACAGCCCGCCTATGACAAATACAGTCAGCTTTGAAAGCGCAAAAGAAAGAAGCACTATGATGAATGTCCACGCAAAGAGCTTCGCCGTATCGAAATAGAGCTTTGAGAGATATATCTTCTCTCCGAGCGACCTGACAGGCTGCGCAATGACCTCAGCCGCTGCTCCGGCCTTAAAGCTCATGCCAACGCAGAGCTTTATATCGCTCAGAGCTCCGTCCTTCGCGCAGGGGAGCACTATCATGCGAAACCTTCTGACGGAAGGCATATGGAAATGGCGCGCCAGTCTCAGACGACTCTCATCGACCGAGCGAAGCTCCCTGAGGGCTCCCGCGTACAGTATCGGAAACGCCACTAAAAGCACCACAAAAAGTGCCAGGTTAGCCGAGCCCATCCACAGCATGACTATAACTGTTACAGAGGCCACGGGCACGCTTCTCATGCAGCTTATAACCGGGCTGAGGAAGATCTCCACGGGCTTATAACGATACGCCAGCCCTCCCAGTATATATGCGGTCACCATTGCCAGAAAAAAACCGCCCATGATGCGCAGGCAGCTCGCAGCCATGACCGCGTAACTATCTGCCGCGCCCAGAAGTCCGATGAGTGCCGATATGGTATCTATGGGTCCCGCGAGCACCAGTGCATTGCCCGTGATGATCGATGCGATCTGCCAGATGATGAGCCATGCAAATATCACAGATATCTTTATCAGTAATCGTTTTTTGTCCATAAGGTATGTTTATCAGCTTATTTTTCGTGCAATATACCTGAATAGTAGAAATCATCGTCCGGAAGCTTGCCTCCGACGAGCTGAGGATTGGATTCATAAAGCACAGAGAGATATGAGCTGAGCATATCCGACAGGTCCTTACCATTTAACGCAACGATATTGCAGGCCTTGTAAGCCTTCATGGCTACATTTTCGGGAACTATATTCGCCGCTCCGGTGTATTTGGCAGCCTTCTCGGGATCGGTAGCCCAAAGACTTGCGGATTTTTCATGCAGTCTCATGAAGTTCTTAAGCTCATCCTCGTGGTTCTTTACGAAATCCTTCGTAGCCACTGTGACACCGGTTACAGGTGAATTGCCTGTGATCTTACCCCACTCCCGTGTCACGTCGATACGTACACTGATGTTTGAGTCCGCGAGCGTGGCCGTGGTCACAAAGGGCTGAGGAATTAGTCCGGCGCTTCCGGGAGTCTCCTTCACCTTGGCCACAACACCTGCAGCCTCGGAAAGATACTCGATGGTCACATCGCTCTCATCTATTCCGTTTCCCTTCAGAAGGAGCTTCAGGGAGATGTCGGGAGCCTGTCCCTTACCTGTGGTGTAGATGGTCCTGCCCTTTAAATCACCCACAGAGTTTATCGTCTCGCCGTTTTCGACTATGTAGAGAACGCCCAGAGTATTTATATCCACCGCAACGATCTCACCGCCTGTCTTCTGGTACAGTACAGCCGCCAGATTCGCAGGGATCAGCGCTATATCGACCTCCTTCTTCACCAGAAGGGTGCTTATCTCATCTGCCTGAGTGTAAATGTTCCATGTGTAATTTCCTGCGTTTTCATCGTTCATCATGCCCACGATACCCATCGATGTGGGACCTTTGAGCGAAGCCACGCGAACATTTACCGCCTCCTTCTTTGAGCAGCCGCCAAGAAGCACGACAAGAAGCATTGCCAGAACAGACCATTTTAACTTTTTCATAACCTTTTTTCCTCCTATATATCCCTTGCACTACTTAAAGCACGGCGCCGGTCAATAAACCTGCGCCGCGGGATTCATAAGTTTTTTGATAGCATCGTTGAGCCCCTTTACCGAGAGCTTGTATGTGGGGAACATGTCCTGTATGGCGGCCTCGGCCTGCATCCAGTCCATGAGCTTCGCGTAGTCATGCTTCGCGGGGTTCAGCCACACGATGCGCTTGAAATGTTTTTTATAAAGGCTGAGCCATTCAAAGCCCGACAGCCCCTCGTTCGGACCGCGGTAGTTGCCGTCCACATCGTAGAGCTCCTCGGGAGCCATCTGCATATCTCCCACGATGACCACCTTGTAGTCCGCGTCCAGATTCCTGAAGAGCCACTCGCTCTTCACCCAGTCGCCGTCCTCACACTCCGGCGTCTTGTACACATGCGAATAGATGCAGTTGTGGAAGTAATA
>DGVE01000173.1 GCA_002395865.1 Lachnospiraceae bacterium UBA4292
GATGGGCGGGTGCTGAATAGTTACAGAGGATCTTTCAAACTTTCATAGGTACCGCGGCAGGCACGGCACCTATGGGCACCATGCCTGCGGCATAGTACACAATATGAAAATAGGATTTATCGGGCTCGGCCTCATCGGCGGGTCCATTGCAAAGGGCCTTAAGAAGGCCCACAGTGACATCTACATAATAGCTCACACCAGAAGCCGCGACAGCCTTCTGCCCGCATTAAATGACGGTGTGATCGATGAGATCGCGGAGGAGATCGACGAGGCGTTCGGAAGCTGCGACGTCATCTACCTGTGTACTCCGGTAGCCAACAACCGCCAGTTCCTGGTGCTTTTAAAGGACGTGATCTCGGAAAATACCATCATCACCGATGTCGGAAGCACGAAGGCGGATATCTGCCGCAGCGCAGAGGGGCTGGGCATGGAGAAGAATTTCTGCGGCGGCCATCCGATGGCGGGCTCTGAGAGAAGCGGTTACGCGAACAGCTCAGACCACCTTCTCGAGAACGCGTTCTATCTCCTGACCCCCACGGAAGGCACTCCCGAAAGAGCCGTGGAGCTTCTCACATCTCTCGCAAAGGATCTCGGCTCGACAGTTAAGGTCCTCTCCGCTTCCGAGCACGACGAGACTGTGGCCGCCATCAGCCATCTGCCCCACCTCGTGGCATGCTCCCTCGTGGACGCGGTACGCGACAACGATAAGAACGGCCTGATGAAAACACTGGCCGCGGGCGGCTTCAAGGATATAACCCGTATAGCATCCTCCTCCCCCGATATGTGGGAGCAGATATGCGCAAGCAACCGCGAGCCCATCGCGGACTACATAAGGAAGCACATCGCTTCGATGGAGGCCATCCTTTCCATGGTCGAAGCAGGCGACGGCGCCGGCATCCACGAGCTCTTCTCTGAGGCTGGCGCCTACAGAAACTCCATCACCGACAGCCTCATCGGGCCCATTGACCAGCAGTTCTACCTCTACTGCGATCTGGTGGACAGACCCGGTGCCATCGCGGAGATCGCCGTGCTCCTTGCGACCCGCTCCATCAGTATCAAAAACATCGGTATCATCCAGAACCGCAATTCGGAGCCCGGTGCCCTGCGCATCCAGTTCTACGACAAGCGCTCGAGGGATGCCGCTGCAGCTGTACTGAAGCAGTATAATTTCCTTGCGGAATAATGTCACGACCCCGGCCGGCGCCGGGGTCGTGCTTATTTCGTCTTTGCGAAGGTCTCACACACATGTATCCCGTGCTCCGCGACCTCCCTCTCGCAAGCCTTCACAGGCTCGTCGTACAGATGCTCCGGATCGTGCGCATCGGAGTTTATGAGATAGCGCAGGTCGTATCCCTTCGAGAATTCGAGCATCTCGAAGCTCGGATAGCCCCTTTTTCCCCTGTAGCCGTTTGTGTTGATCTCTATCGGTATGCGCAGGCTCTCGCATGTAGTGAAGATATCGTGAAATACCTCCTCGCAGGTCTTGTCCCAGCTCTTATACTCTGTCAGAAAAACATCCGGGTGCGCAAGCATTTTGAACATCCCCGTGGCCAGCCCCTCGCAAACGCTCTGCCCGTATGCCTTCACCTCGTCCGGCTTCGTGATGTTGAAGGCGTTTATCCTGCCCGTGCTGTCGCAGTGCTGCCCCATGATCAGGAACTCATACCCCAGCTCGTCGCGAAGGTATCTGTAGGTATCCATCTCCTCCGGCAGGTACTCGCACTCAAAGCCCTTCAAGATCTTTATCCTGTCGCGGTACTCTTCTATGGCGGCGTTCAGCTGCGCGTCGAACTCGCCGATGTCGTTAAAGTCCAGCCAGCACCATGAATACCTGTGGCACACATGGTCGGTCATGGCTATCTCCTTAAAGCCCAGCTCGACCGCCTTCCTGAAATAATCCGAAAATTCACCGGTGGCATGCTTGCACCACCGGCTGTGTGTGTGATAATTAGCTATCATTTTCCTCCGAAAGCTCCTGTTGTCCCGTCACTTCCTGCTCAGCCTCCGCTGTCTCTTCAGCCTCTTCTGCCGACTCTGAAGCCACCTGCTCGCGCTCGCGCTTCGCCGCTATCGCCTCCTCCGAGGGTCTGAACACTTTCGCAAACACCTTCGCGGAGAAGTACGCGTACACACCGTAGGCGATAAACGCGTACGGTATCACGAACCACCCCAGGAACGCGCTCACGGCCGCCATCACAAAAATGATGATCGTCCAGCCGATCTCGCGAAAAGGCATGAATACCGCCATGAAAAACAGCGTGCCCGTGCGGTTTGAAAAGCGCGACAGTATGGGGAACACATACAAAAGCACCAGCACCCATATGACGACCACGCCCGCAAAGAAGGCCATCACGACAGTGGCCGGCGTGGTATTCTGCTCATAGTAGTAATACACTCCGCCCGCAAGGCCGGCACCCACAGCCAGCATGATCAGCCACATGATCGTGGCCTGCACGAAATTCAGCTTGAAGGACTTTATGAAATCCCTGACTACATAGCCCTCCTGCCCCCTGGCCATCTTCAGGAACACATAGTAAAGAGCAGTAGCGCCTGCTCCGGCGGTCACGACCGGGACGCAGGTGAGTGTGAAGATCACGGACAGTATGAGCACGTCCGTCATGCGGTTCATGGCGCGCCAGACGACCCTGTCCTGATCAAATAATGAATTATTGTCTGCCATATCAAATATACTTGTCCGAGAGACGGTACGTGCCGTCCTCGATCTTCTTCAGAATATCCTCATAGACCATGGGCTTTCCGTAGAAATAGCCCTGAAGCCTGCCGCAGCCTGCCTCCTGCAGAAATTCCACTGCCTCCTCCGTCTCCACGCCCTCCGTGAGCGTCATCATGTTGAGTGACTTCGCGAGATCCAGGATGCTCTTTACGATCTTCCTCGCGTTCTCATTGCCGGAGAAGTTCCTGAGGAATACCATATCTACCTTCAGCAGATCGAAGCGGTAATCCTTGAGCACGTTCATGGACGAGTAGCCGGAACCGAAGTCGTCGAGCCAGATCGAGTATCCCTTTTCATGGAGAATATTCATTGCCTCCTGAAGCTTCGCCATATTGTCGGTAAGTGCACTCTCGGTGATCTCCACGTGCAGATAATCCCTGGGGATATTGTACTTTTCTATGAGTCCCTCGAGTTCCGCCACGACATCCATCAGTTCAAAATCAAGCCTGGAGAAGTTAAGCGACACCGGTACCACGGGAAGTCCCGCGTCCAGGCATTCCCTCATCCTCCTGCACACTGTGTTGTATATGCAGCGGTCGAGCTTGTGTATCTGGCGGCACTCCTCGAGGACCGGTATGAATACGCCCGGTGAGAGGAAACCCATATCGGGGTCATCCCATCTGGCCAGCGCCTCGCAGCCGCACAGCATACCGTCATCCGCCCAGACCACGGGCTGGTAGTAGACCTTTATGTAGCCCTCGCGGACCGCCTTGTCGATATTGTTCAGCACATACTGGCGCAGACGGTAGTTCTTGTCGAGCTTCTCGTCATACTCCTTGATCGCGTCCTCCTCATGGTTCTTGAGCAGGTAGCACGCATGGCGGCACTTGTTGAGCTCAAGCACGGGGTCCGCGTCCACATCGGTCGGTCTTAAGGTTCCGGCCTTCATATCGAGATATATCTCACCCTTCTCGGCGACCTTTACGGCTTCTCTGACAGCCTTTACCCTGTCCTCAAAATCCTCTCTGCAGGTCAGCACGGCGAAGTGATCCTCCGTATCCCTCGCCACAGGCTCACCGGGGAAGTTGCGGGTGATTATCTGTCCTATCTCCTTCAGGAACACATTGCCCGCCTCATAGCCGTTGCGGTCGTTGTAGGTCTGGAAATTCTCCACATTGAAGAAGATGTATACAGGATGCCTACCCTCCTCCACGGCCTTCTTCACATATTCGGAAGCCTCGACGCGGAACCTTCTCATGTTCGGCAGGCCGGTGACATCGTCAGTCACCATGGCGAGCTCCAGGCTTTGCGCCTTCTTCGCCTCGCGGTGTCTCTGGTAATAAATGCTTATCGCCACCATGGTCAGCGATATGAAATACATCTGGTAATTGACCGTGTCGCCGTCACCGAGCTGTATGGAAGCCCCGTCCCTGCCCACGGCGTAGTTATTGATCCAGTATCTGAAGACCGCGGCGATGGCGGTCATCATGATCACGGAGATGTACGGTCTCCAGATGAGCAGGCAGCCCGCATACATGACCATGGTAAGGAAGCATGTGATCATCTTGCCCTTCTCGAAGTCTGAGAAGGAGGTGATCATACCGAAGTACAGGCACACCATGCCCAGACCCACGGTCCACAGATTCGACAGCTGCTTGTAGCGCTTTATCCTTCCGGAGAGGAATATCAGAGCGTATATAAACACAGCAAGGGCACAGCCCATGAAGATCCAGTAGCTCTTCGTCCAGTGGAAGAACTCCCCGATATCCTTGACCTTACCGGCGAATACATACTTATTGATATAGCGCACCACCATCCACAGCTCGAGTGCTATCACCACAAATGACATATACGCCGCGCTGCGGACATTTGCCTCGCGCATATAGTCTGCGACATACGGCGGGTTACGGTAAAACCCAAGGGCGTCGCGAACCACTTCCCATATCCTCTCTATAAAACCTTTTTTCTTCTTCTCCATTATCTCACCCCGCAAGTAAATACGAAACGACTGCTTTCGTTCATCATACCACATCCCCACTGAAATGGCAACGTGGTAAATATCAGATAAAGCAAGGTATACACGTGTCTTGGCATCCTTTGAAAACTCATGGCAGGCAGTAAGAACACAAAAACATCAAAACAAGCGCAGGTAAGGGGCAATTTTTATCCAGATAGTTACGGCTTCTCTTGACGCAGGGTACTTAGGGGCTGTATAATCAACCCGTTTAGACACGGCAAACGACAGGCGCCTCAGGCACGCCTTTTCGTGTAAGCCGACACGCCTGATAACAGAAGATATGAAGATATATTTGGAACCGCCCGAGGAAAAGCCCATAGAGCGGACAGAGGATATGATAGAGCGCGAGGCCGTCAGAAAGACCCTTAAGGGCGAGCGAAAAAAGCTCGCCTCCATGACCGGCCCTGAGAGGCGCGCCTATATATATACTTATTACAGGCTGCACATCATCTGCGCCGCGGCTGCCGTCATACTGATCGGTTATGTCATTTACATATTCGCCACCAGGCAGGAGACCGTGCTTATGGGCGTCGTTATAGGCGACGGCCTGACCGACAGCACATCCGTGGCGCAGACGATAGGCTCAGCCATAGGCACGGGCCCGCGCGAAAAAGTGGATATTCAGGACGGCATATACTTAAAGCCCGGCTATTCCACAGGAGTTAACACCGGCAATATGAGCGGCGCCACGCAGATACTCATGTACATAAGCACAAAAGAGCTGGATTTTTATGTCTGCACCGAGGAAGGGCTCGAATATATGGAGCAGAATAAGGTCTCAAAGGACCTTCGCGAATATCTGCCCGCCGATCTCGTCACGGCTCTCTCCGACAGTTTTACGCAGGACGGCCACGCCGTGGATATAAGCCCGTGGCGCGAGAAGCTCGGTCTTCACCCGGATACGATGTATCTGGGCATCTGCGCTTTGTCGGGAAATGACGAGAATGTGATAAAGTTCGTGAGATGGCTCATCGCAGGGCAATAGTTGTTTATTCAAGAGGAGTCTACGGATATGGCTGTAACGGACGAGGAGTACTACGACCGTTTTATAAAATACCGCGATGAAGACGATCTGGCGGCTCTCCTCGCAAGGCATAGGGAGAGCCTAATGCTCTTCATAGACAGCTATGTGCACGATCTGTGCGACGCCGAGGAGCTGATGATGGACGCGTTTGCGGCTGTCGCCGCAGGGCGGACGATTTTTTCGGGGCGCAGCTCATTTAAGACATGGTTGTTTTCGATAGGCAAAAAACTGGCTCTTTCGCACATACGCGGCAAAAGGCAGTATTCTCCCCTCGACGAGAACACACCGGGTGCGCAGACTGACGCTCCCGAGCTCGAGTTTCTCAAAAAGGAGCGAAACCGGGAGCTCTACGCCGCGCTGGAGCGAATCAACGAAGACTACAGAACGATACTGATACTGCTCTACTTCGAGGGCATGGATCACGAGGAGGCCGGACGCGTGATGGGTAAGAATAAACGTCAGATCTATCATCTGGCCGAGAGAGGAAGAAAGGCTCTTCGCGAGGAGCTGGTGAAGGTTGGGTTCGATCATTATGCCTGATAAATATGAAACTTTATTTGGAATCATAGGGGTCATTATCGAGATAGGACCCGTAGTATTATCTCTTCTGGTCTCTCTTTGCCTGCTGCTGTGTATCATACGAGACATATCGCATGGTTCCGGCTCCAGAAAAACGATTCTCTTCGCCTTCGGCATGGCCTGTATGCTCCTTAGCAACATCTACTGGATCATATACGACATACTGCGCTCCGGACAGAGGATGCCATTTGCCGCCAATGAGATAAGTGAATGGGCTCTCTTTCTGCTGCTGGGTGCCGCCCTTTCGGCCGCTTTCCCAAAGAAAGATTCCGCGCTTGTTCAGAAGATATTTGCCGCGGTCTTTGCCACCGCCAATACCGCCCTGTGGATCGCGTGGTCCGGCGAATGGATACAGGATGTCGTGACCGGCCTGTGTCTTTTGTATTTTCTGTGCAATATCGCGCAGGGCGCAAAGGACACGAAGGCTCTGGGACGGATACAATGGGCGGCACTTTCAGCCGCATGCGTGCTGTCGGTAACATTTCAGGCATTATGCTTTTTCCTTCCGGAGTCATATACCGTATACAACGTGATGTCTGAACCCCTGAGTTCACTTTCTCTGTCTGCTTTCGTGCTCTATTCCTTCGTAAAGGCGCTAAAGCTCAGATTCTCGGGAGATCGCGGCAAAAGCTCCTGCTACGCGTTCATCGCCTACGCCCTCTGCTTATGCGGCATGTACATGACATCGGGGCTCTTCTATGTGGGTTTCTACATCGCAAACTCAGTGTTCACGATCACGATATACAGATCATTTGCAAAGGAGGGCGGTCATGATATACGCTGAAAATATCCTCCTGTGCATCGCCATACCACTTTGCTGCTCACTGTTGTTTGTGAGAGGGGATGTGCGTCGTTTCGTAGGCGCATTTCTGCTGGGCATGGGTGTTTGCCTCCTGTCCGCCTACATAAGCGGCTTTATAAATATGGCCACGGGGCTCGGTTCCTCCGACACCTCCGTCTTCATCTCCCCCATAGTCGAGGAGCTTATGAAGCTCATGCCCCTTCTGTTCTTCCTGCTCATGTTTGAGCCCGAGAGCTCGGTACTGGCCAACATCGCAACCGCGATAGGCGCGGGCTTCGCGACCTTCGAAAACTGCTGCTACATCCTGAGTTCGGGGGCGGATAATCTGTCCTATGTCATGATACGAGGCATGTCCGTCGGCATCATGCACATCGTTAGCATCTTTTCCCTGGCCATGTGGTTCGACATCGCCAAGCGCCTGAAGGTGCTCTCCTTCCCCATCATCATCGGAGCCATGTCGCTGTCAATGACATTTCACGCCATCTACAACCTTCTTGTCTGTGGAGGCGGCACTTCCGCCATCATCGGCTACCTTCTTCCTCTTTTTACCGCGATAGTTCTTGCGATCCTCTACAAGAGGCTTCAGGAAAAGCTGGTCAGATAGATACCCACACCGCCCCGCAGGGGGCGGTCTTATTATTTTTGAAAAAAATTTATAAACCGGTGGGTAAAAACGCAAAAAGCTGCAACTAATATACAGAAACGTATTTGCGATCGGAGGTGATCATATTGAGATACACATCGGATGAGGCGCTTTCGGAGATCCTTAAGCGCTCGGAAAAGATAAGAGAAAAAAGAAGGAGACGAAACGAGAGGCTTCTCGCAGGAGCCTCGGGCATGCTGCTGATAGTACTGCTCGTATCCATAACCCTTCTGGGAGGTTACACGGTAAATCCCGCGACCGACAGCGTCATGGGATCGTTCCTGCTCTCGGCGGAGGCCGGCGGATACATACTCGTGGCGGTGCTCGCATTTGCGCTGGGCATAGCGGTCACATTCCTCTGCTTAAAGATCAGAGAGAGAAACAAAGACAATCCTCATACAAAGGAAAAGGAGGACGGCAAATGAGGAGGATGAGCCTGCGCGGGCTGATACTCGCCGTATCGGCCGCAGCGTTTTTATCCTCCTGTTCCCCCGCAGACACGTCGTCCCCGGCAGTTAAGCCCCCGGCAGATACGGCGCCCAGCAGCTTCATCGACAAACCCCTGCTTTTGGAGGCGGCCGCAGCCTCGGTGGTAAAGCTCGAAGCTTATGATGACAACGACATCCGCATCGCTACGGGAAGCGGATTTGCGGCATTGTCCGAAGGGGTGATCATCACCGCCTGCCATGTGGTCACGAACGCGGAGCGTATAGTAGCCACACGCGACGACGGGGAGACATTTACACTGGGAAGGATAATCGAGGCCGACACAGAGCTGGATCTGGCCATATGTGCCCTCCCCGAGGGGGTCGGTCTCCCTCTACTGGCTGCGGCAGAAAACGAACTGCACCGTGGTGAGCGGGTCGCGGTGATAGGAAGCCAGTTCGGGGTCTTAAATCTCATCACGCAGGGAAACTACTGCGGAACATGGAACAGTGAAGGAAATGACTGGCTGCTGTTTACGGCTCCCGTATCGGGAGGAAGCAGCGGCGCACCGGTTTTAAACAGTCTTGGCGAGGTCATCGGAGTGGTCTCCGGTACCTATGACAGCGGACAGAACATGAATATAGCGACTCCGATAGCGGCAGCCGCAAAACTGAATGGAGGGCAGAAGTTTGAATGAAATCATTCAAACTTTCATCGGTGCCGCGGCAGGCACGACACCGATGGGCACCATGCCTGCGGCAAGGTACAATAGATGAAAGCTAACCGAAAACCAAGAGTACCCATTATCATCGCGGCAGTCGCTATCGCCGCGGCTGCAATCATCGGCCTGATAGTATTTCTTGCGTCCGGGGGCAAAAAGGACGATAAGAATATAGCTCAGGAGACGACACAGGGTTCAGAGACCGATCCGAGTAAAGAAAATGATCCGGGAGGCAACAAACCGGGCGAAGGCGACGAAGACGGCGCGTTTACAGTCAGCTTCGCCGTAAGGGAGACAGCAAGCGCTTACGAGCGAGAAAATGCCGTGCTTCCCGCCTCTGTAGCCGTAGCGCCCGGAACACAGGTGGGCCAGCTCGACATCCCCGAGTGCCCCAATATGATGTTCCTCGCGTACAGCTATGACGCGGCAGGTATCAAGAAAGCTCAGGACACCGACCGCATCGACGGCAATATAACGCTCTATCCCTGCTTCGCGACCATGGACGGCATGGGAAATACAGCAGGCTTTGATTATGTATCGAAGACGGATGTCGACTGCGACTACGCGATCGACATCATCACTTACGGGCTCACAGAGGACGAGATCAGAAGTATCTTCTCGGTAGAGCGCGCCAGCATGGGCGGCGACCCCATGGGATACGACCTCATTTCCATTCGCGAAAAGGATACCGTGGAATGGCTCACCTCCTCCGGTATCAGGGAGGAGACCGCCAAGGCCGTATGGACATGCATCAAGCAGAAAGAGACCGAGGGCGCACAGCTCACGCAGCTTCTCAATGCGCTCACATCGTCCGAAGAGCACTTCGACGAGCTCAGCCAGACTCAGATCACCGATATCGTTACCCGTTTCGCGCCCGAGGAGATCACCGGCAGCGACTACGAGAAGGCGCCCATGATCGATGACGATATGCAGGCAGTCCTCGAGGCTCTCGACATTGACATAGCTACCGTAACTCCGGAAGCCCTCATGGAGCGCTACGGCCTCTCTGAGGACGACAGCCTACAGCGCTTCTGGCGCGAGGACGTAGGGCTTACCGTCGAGCAGGTCCTCTTCCTTGAGGATATCGTATACGCGAGGAAGGAGATCCGCGGCGACAAGTGGCAGATCGTGCCCCGCGGCGGCGCATGGGAGGGCGGCGAAATATATTCGATCATCGCTTCCGACACTTCCCGCGCGAGATTCATCTTTAACGACGAGCCCACAGGCAGGGAGGTCGTAAAATACAACATTACCACAAGGCTCGAGGAAGTCGAGAACATAAGCATCGACCCCCGCGTGATACATCTTAATGCCGATGAGGTGGAGGGTGTCGAGTATCTCGGCCTTCTATCCCTTGAGATGGATGAAAACGGCAATATCACCGCAGACGAAAACACAGGCTCCGGTGTCATGACCTACAACGGCAGCGAGAAGATAAACGCAGGCGACACTGTGGCTGTAAACCGCGGCGCCTACGACGAGAACGGTCTCACAAGCGGTGAGGTCGCATACCTTCTCATAAAGGAGGTACAGGGCGGCGGCAAATACGCCTATGAGTACGCAAAGATAGAAAATGTCCTCTTTATAGCCGACAATATCCCCGTAAAGGATGACGGAAGCATCGGGGACGGAACCATCACCATAGCGGCAGCCGATCTTGATTTTTCGAAGGCGGACTTCTCCTCTTTCGGACTGGACGAAAAAACAAAACTGGATGCAGGCGACTATCTGACCTTCTACACCGGCTCCTTGGGAGGAGCGGATTACAAGGTTACCGGACACGCTGTCGTGGACTCCGTATCCGCCTCGGGCGAGTCATATACCGTCACCTACTCTTCTATCACCGAAGAGCAGCTCACGGCTCCCGAGCTTCTGCTGTACACAGAGCTTCCTCAGATGGAATTCGAGCTCACGCAGCAGAACGAGGATGCCCTTCGCGAGCAGATCGAGAAGAATATCATGCAGAGCGGTATCGTGGAGGAGACAGAGGACTTCTTCACCGCGCTCCTCACTGACGGCTCACTCGATTTTGACAGCTATGAGCACGGCGACGAGCTCAGAAGAATGGTGATCAACACCGACGGCGAGGATCTTACTCTTGCGGATCTGCGTCTGCTTGCGGACGGCGGCAAGGTCGAGGTCAGCGACGTTCACGTGACCTTCCTCGCGGGCATCAATCTGCAGCATTTCTCGGGCAAGGGCTTAAGAGGCGAGGCTGCGGTAACATTTACAATAAGCATCGCCATAGGCGACGCAGGATCGCTTGAGATCCAGCCGGCCATCGTATTCGAGCAGGAGTTCCTGCTCACACCTTCCGTAAAGGTGGTCCGCAACAAGAACAAGTTGGGCTTCACATCTTCACTCGATATCACCGCGTCGTTCTCCGCAGGTACCTATTCGGGTCTCGGCGTCACAGTGACTGCGCAGACCAAGGCGCCCAAGAACGGCAACGCCGACAAGGACTGGTCGGAAATGGTCGGCGGCTTCATCGATAACGGTAACGCTGACTCTCTCGAGGCGCGCCAGAAGGCAGCCCAGCTCCTTATAAAGGGCGGAGATTTCCTGCAGAAGCAGAGCGACAAGCAGAAGAAAAAGAATCAGGGACAGGGCTTCGACTCCACCCTGACCAACGATGATCCCAACAAGACCGGTAAGGATTCGAAGCAGGATTATGTTTCACCGGGTCTCGGCGGCGACCTGCCCGACAAGTATTCGCGCATGCTCTCGAATGACGCGAAGTACATAAAGCTGGTCGATGTCGATCTGGGCAGCTTCGATATGCCCATAGACCCCGCCGGCATCATCCATGTGGGTCTCAAGATCAATTTCAACATCAGCATGAAGATCAATGCCATGATCGGCGCAGGCGTGACCTATGAGAACGCAAAATGCTACTCATATCACTTCCGCGCGAAGATCTGGGGCGGCGGTGATGAATATTCGGAGTCTAATCTCTCCTCCTCCACAAACCGCGCCACAGTCACGGACATAAAGGAATCCACCTTCCGCGCGGACTTCTACGCATTCGGTATGGTCGGTGTCCGCATGGGCGTTAGCATCGACCTGCGCGTCGGCGTATTCTCCACAGACCTCGACTCCGTGGGCGTGGTAGCAAGCGCCGGAGCATACGCGGAGCTCTACGGCTTCCTGTATGTCTACTACGAAAAGAAGGCCTCGCAGCCTGCCAAGAGCGGCGCGAGCGGTTCCCTGCTTTTTGAGGTGGGTATCTACACCGATATAAGCGTAAAGGTACAGATCGGCGCCGGCAAGGCGTCAAAGAGCTGGAGCCTGTACAGCTCGAAGCTGCCCTTCGTGCAGCTGGGCTGCGTGGAATTTCCTCTCGACTTCATAATAAAGCCTACAGATTCGAAACTGCAGGTCAAGATACCCGACGGTCAGAACACCGTAAAGCTGGATTCGTCCATATTTGAGATGAAGCTGATGGCTCTTAATTCCGGCAAGGTCGTCAATAAGAATATGGATTCAAACGCCGTTTCCGAGGACGATGCGACACCGTTTACTGCAACCATAATCACCACGGGCAATAAAGAGGATACAAACGGCCTTACATTGTCCACATCAAGAAGCTGGAAGCAGTTCAATGAAAAGCATTTCATCGTAGAGTGCTTCGATCTCACGAGCGAGAACGGTGAAAGGATCGAGGGCGCGTCTTCGTTCCAGTACCTGCCGGGTTCGAACGAGATCTTCATCTGCCCTCTCGACAACAACAAGAACGATATATGGGGAGAGGTGGTCTTCACCTACAGAAACAACGCGTTCGGCTTCAACACCGAAAAGCTCCAGAGAACAGTAAAGGTACACTGGACAGGCGTATCCTGCACGGCAATGGTAGAGTACTACCTCGTGGATGACTCGGGGCAGCAGCTCGCGGGCACCGGCGCAGTCAGCGGATTTGACGCCATAAGATGCTACGTCGATATCGATGAGGGTCTTTGCAACAAGTTCCCCGGCTACGGTCTTTTGCATCTGGGCTACCCGGACGAGGACGATCTCCGCGATCAGTACTACACGGCAAGCAATGCCTACTCAGCGGCAAGGCGGCACGCAAACGCGCTCTCAAGCATAGCGGCCACTGCCCGCGTGGGAGACTACGTGGATGTCGAGAAGGAACTGGCTGCCGAGGAGGCTCAAAGAGAGGCCAACCGCCTGTTTGAGGTGGTCGCGGCGGTAGGCAAATACTACGAGCTGTACTACGAGAACAATGAAAAAGCCGTGGCAGAAGGAAAGGGCACGACCTACTTCACGATGCGCGGAAATAACACGATCGTCCGTATCTACTACAAAAAACTGAACCGTCCCACCACGTGGACGATATACGACGACGAGGGCGAGTGGAAGTGCTCAACGGAAAGCTTCCCCATCGGTGACGGCAAATATACAAACAAATACTCGGATCAGGAGCTGCTGCAGAACCGCCCGATACTCGAATTCATGCCCTCGGTGCTTGAGGATTATCTGGGAGATCATTACAGCATCAAATGGTACACCGTCGATTGCGCCGACTACGGCTGGTGGTCGTATGCGCTTCTGTGGGAGGCCTCCGCAAATGCTCAGCAGATGTTAAGGGACGGCACATTCTACACGGACAGCCGTGTAAAGCCTGTAGATAAGGATACTTTGTACGACGGCACCAACGTGGCCGTCATCGGAGTGGCAACACCTGATAGATTCACGGTGCGCTGGCTGATCGAAGATGAGGCATTTGCAGTCACACAGGTCAAGTACGGCGGACGCATCAGCGTGCCCGACGGCGAGCCCAAGAAGGACGGATATACCTTCGTATCATGGATCAGCGAGGACGGCGAGGATGTGGACGGAACGCTTCGCATGCCCGGACACGATATAGAGGTCTACCCTGTATTTGCCGGCGATCCTCACAAGGTAACATGGATATACGGTAAAAAGAGAGTGGAGACCGAGGTAACTACCGGTTCATCGATCTATGACTGCGTTCCCGAGGAGCTGCTTTCGGAGGGCTTCGTGATCTGGAGAACGCAGGAGGCAGAAGGTCAGGGCGAGATCGACCCCGATTATGATATGCCAAACTCCGACCTCACACTGTACGGGAGACCCGGCCTTGGCTTTAGCTCCATCACCTGGATGGAGGACGATGACATCATCCGCAGAGACTTTGTAGAGATCGGTACAAAGCCGGTTGCTCCCGGGCTTACGGCGAGGGAAGGCCTCGATCTCGTATGGATGATAAACGACGAGGTAATGCAATCCAACTATCTCGCATCGCGCGAGGACATATTCGCGTTCGCGTTCTGGCACAAGCACGAGTGGAGCGAGGAGACATCGTCCGTTGCAGCCACCTGTTCGGCACCGGGTCTGCACGGAACGAAGTGCTCCGTCTGCGGACTTCTCACCGAGGTCGAGGAGATACCCATTGACCCGAACGCGCACAAGTGGGTCGAGTATACCGCAAAGGAAGCCACCTGCTGCGAGAAGGGCGTGATCGGAAGACACTGCGCATGGTGCGATGCAATCGATGAAAGCTACGCTGAGGCCGTTGACATCGATCCCACAAACCACACCGGAAGGCAGGAGGTCCGCGACGCGGAGGAGCCCACCTGCAAGGCCGGCTACACAGGCGACACATACTGCGCGGACTGCGGCGAGCTGCTCTTTACCGGAGAAGCGATACCGGCGACAGGCGCTCACACCAAGACACATATCATAAACTATAAGGAGCCCACCTGTACGGTGATAGGATACTCGGGCGACGAGGTCTGCGACAACTGCGGCATCTGCGTAAGGAAGGGCTACGGCCTGCCTACAAAGAGCCATGTGGGTGTAGTTGACGGCTCCGAGGACGCCACCTGCGTCTCTCCCGGCAAGGTCATCTGGAAATGTGAGAACTGTGACTACACATGGACAGTTGAGTACAGCCCGATAGACCCCGAAGCACACGACTGGGACGACGGCGTGATCACAAAGGAGGCCAACTGCGGGCAGGACGGTATCATGGAATACACCTGCAAGCTCTGCGGCGAAAAGAAACAGGATAAGATATCCGGTGGCGGCGAGCACGTATGGGGCGATCCGGTGAAGACCGCAGGAAGCTGCAGCAAGGAGGGCGTACTCACTTACACATGCTCAGTCTGCGGCGAGACAAAGACTCAGACCCTCAGTATGGACAAGGACAATCACCTGCATCTTGGCGCGGCAGAGACCGTAACTCCCGCTACCTGCGAGACACCGGGACAGTCAAAACGCAAGTGCTCCGACTGCGGAGAGTATGTCTACGAGACCATACCCGCAAAGGACCACGACTGGGGCACACCGACCTACACATGGTCGGATGATTACAGCACCGTTACCGCAACAGTTACATGTAAGAACGACGCAAACCACAAGAAGACAGAGACTGTCACAACTGACAGGGCACTGATAGGCGCGGCATCCTGCGAGTCGGGCGGCAAGGCAAGATTTACGACCAAGCCGTTTACGACTACCGCACTGTTCACGCAGCAGACAAAGGAGGCGGATATACCCGCCACCGGACACACCTGGGGCGAGCCGAGCTACACATGGTCCGCGGATTACAGCAAGGTGACGGCTACACGCACCTGTACGGTATCGGGCTGCACCGGCAAGGAGACAGAGACTGTAAATACGACCTCTGCCGTCACCAAACCCGCCACCGCGGCATACAAGGGCGAGACGACCTACACCGCTACATTTACAAATCCCGCATTTACGGTCCAGACGAAGACAGTCGCGAATATCGACTCGACAGACCCGAACTGGAACGCTGTAAATGTGACATGGGCAGCCGATTACAGCACAGCTACCGCGACGCGAACCAGCGCAGACGGAACGCTCACGCAGACAGAGACCAAGGCATCCACATCGTCTGTCACGGCTGCGGGATGTGAGACCGACGGAAAGACAGTCTACACGGTAACATTTGCCAACACTGATTTCGGAACAGTTACAAAGGAAGTAGCGATACCGAAGACAGGACATGTTTGGCAGTATTCGAGGACGATAACTGAGCCTCAGCCGGATATCACATGGTCAGACCCCGATACCGGTCGCTGCAACGGATGGATTGCAGGGACCGATGAATATACCTGTTCTAATGGTTGCGGCAAGACAAAGACAGAGCCTAAGAAAGTTTCTATAGGGCTTGCAGGCAACGGAAATGAAGGCTGGGTAAGTGTAAACGGTACAAATGTGACCATTGATCTGGGAGCTTTTGTAGCCGCCAATGCCGAGCATACAGACAACCTTACCATGGAGACATTCTTCAGAGAAGACCTCAGTATGACCACCATTGACTCGCTTTTCAATCTGATGGTATCGTTATATCCTTACAGTTCTGAATACGCAGGCTGGTATACTAATTCAAATGCCTCGGTGAATGATGCGACAAGAGCTGCTCTGTATGGTTTCTACGTTATCGACGAGGGAAGCCTGGTCTATGATGATCCGACACAGGCAACACTCGATGTAACGACATACAGCGGCTCAAAAGAGCTCACTGTGAAGATGAAATTCGTACCGAACGATACAAACACCTACGAGACTAAAAACATCACAGTCAAATTCATATTTTCGAAAACATACTGGAATGTGAATTGATAAAGGCACAATAGCCGATCATTGAAAACGGCTTAAAACACTTAAGGCCCGGGCATGCGCCCGGGCCTTCTCATACTCTCTATACAGTTTTTATAAATCTTCTGGCTCCCGGCCTGTCCTCTGTCTCGCTAAAGCCAAGCCTCCCTGCAAGCCCCGCCGATGCTTCATTATCCGCGTCGCACCTTATGATAAAGTGGCTTGCGCCAAGCTCCTCCTTCGCGTATTCAAGCAGCGCCCTGCACGATGCGGCTCCGAGCCCCCGCCTTCTGTGGCTGCTCATCACACAGTAGCCCAGACCTACGCCGTCCTCCTGCGGGGTGAGGCTTAAATACCCGATCATTTCCCGCGTGTCTTTTTTGAATATGCCCCAGGTTCCCATATCGAAGACAGCGAAGCTCTCTCTCATGGAATCCGCAAATATCCGTCTTGAGGTCTCGAATTTCTCCCCGTCTGCCGAAAGTGCCTTCCGCGCGCTCTCCCTCGCGTACCCCGCCGGCCGCCCCTCGAAGAGACCGTCGCCGCCGTCGGCGGTGATGCGCAGCCAGTCCTCATAGTCCTCTCCCGTAAGTTCCCTAAGATACCACTGCTCTCCCGCGGCCTCGTACTCACACGCCACATGTCCCATGCCGCAGAACCTGTCCCACACCTTCTGAAGATAATCGTCATTTAACTGCCCGAAATCCTCCGGGCAGCCCACATAGGCCGCCGCCCCCGGAAGCATCAGGCTCGTTATAACGCACGAGCCGGAGGAAAGCTCACGCGAAAACACCTCCGGCTCATCTGTAAATACTATCTCACCTGCGGGAAGCTTTTCCCTGCGGATCATACCTTCTCAGGCTCGGGGTAGTCCACGCCGAAGGTCTCGACCGTGACTGTCTCCATCACCTGATCCGTAAGCGGTCTGTCATCTCTGTTCGTGGGAGTGGTCGCAATGGCATTGACGACCTCCTGGCCCTCGATCAGCCTGCCGAAAGCGGCATACTGGCCATCGAGATAGGGATAATCCACATGCATGATGAAGAACTGACTTCCGGCCGAGTTCGGATTCATTGCACGCGCCATGGAGATGACGCCCGCGGTATGTCTGAGATCGTTTGTGAAGCCGTTGCCCGAGAACTCACCCTTTATAGAGTAGCCCGGTCCGCCGGTTCCGATACCGTCAGGGTCGCCGCCCTGGATCATAAAGCCGTTTATGCAGCGGTGAAAGATCAGGCCGTCATAAAAGCCCTTTTTCACAAGGCTGATAAAGTTGTTCACGGTGTTCGGCGCCTTCTCGGGATAAAGCTCGAGCTTCATCACGCCGCCGTTCTTCATTTTGATGGTTACGATGGGGTTTGACATAGTTTTTCCTTTCTGCTTTACTATTATGCATCTTTATACTTCAAAGAGTAACTGTCCGTACGTGGGCACCGGCCAATAGGTCTTGTCCACGATCATCTCCAGACTGTCGATTGGGTCTCGCAACGCCTTCATGGCGGGGATCACATCGTCCCTGTAGGCCTTCGCGCGAAGCGCGGCATCCTCTATGGTGCGGCTCGATACGGTCACTTCCTCGAGCTTCTCTACCGCTCTGCCGGCTTCATTGACCAGATCGTTTATCTTTATAAGGAGCTCGGTCTGTATGGTCGTATTCGCGCTGGAGCACGCCGCCTTCACATCGTTGATGGAGCGCGCAAGCCTTCCCGCGTAGCGGATGACGGCGGGTATGAGCATCTTCGAAGCCATATCCACCATGGTGTTGGCCTCGATATTCACCGTCTTCGCGTAGCTCTCGTATGCTATCTCGGAGCGCGATAGAAGCTCGGGCTCCGTAAATATCTTAAACTTCTCGAAGAGCTTCACGGTGCTCTCGGTCGTGAGCGCCGGAACTGCGTCCACCATGGTGGGACGGTTCGGAAGTCCGCGCCTTGCGGCCTCCTCGCGCCACTCCTTCGAGTAACCGTCTCCGTTGAATATGACCCTGCCATGCTCACGGAAGAGCTTCGCTATGTACTCATTGGCTGCCGCGGTTATATCCTCTGAACCCTCGAGAGCGTCCGCCGCCCTGCAGAAAGCCTCAGCCACGATGGCATTCAGTACCACGTTCGCCTCGGAGATGGAGTCGTTTGAACCCACAGCGCGGAACTCGAACTTATTGCCCGTAAATGCGAACGGAGAGGTGCGGTTCCTGTCAGTCGCGTCCTTCACGAAGTCCGGAAGAGTCGATACTCCCGAGCGGAACACATCCCCTGTGATCGATGTGGTCGCACTTCCGCTCCTTATGTACTGCTCAACGATATCCTCCAGCTGATCGCCGAGGAATACGCTTATGATCGCGGGCGGCGCCTCATCGGCTCCGAGCCTTAAGTCATTGCCCGCATCGGCCGCAGACTCGCGAAGAAGATCCGCGTGCTTGTCCACCGCCTCGATAATGCAGGCGAGCACCAGCATGAAGCAGGTGTTCTTGTGAGGGTGCCTGCCGGGGTTTAACAGATTGATGCCGTCGTCACTGACCAGGGACCAGTTGTTGTGTTTTCCGCTTCCGTTCACTCCCGCAAAGGGCTTCTCGTGCAGCAGGCAGCGCAGATTGTGGCGCTTCGCCATGCGCTTTAAGGTCTCCATGATCAGCTGGTTGTGATCCGCTGCCACGTTCGCAACGGCGTAGATGGGTGCGAGCTCGTGCTGCGCGGGAGCCACCTCGTTGTGCTCCGTCTTGGACGATACGCCCATCCTCCACAGGTCCTCGTCGACATCCTTCATGAATGCGCCTATACGCTCGCGGATCTTGCCGAAGTAGTGGTCGTCCATCTCCTGGCCCTTCGGGGGCTTTGCTCCGAACAGGGTCCTGCCCGTAAATATCAGGTCGGGTCTCTGGAGATACTTCGCCCTGTCGATGAGGAAATACTCCTGCTCCGCGCCTACCGAGGGCATCACCCGCTTCGAGGTGGTGTTGCCGAAGAGGCGCAGTATCCTCAGAGCCTGCTCATTTATCGCCTCCATGGAGCGAAGAAGGGGTGTCTTCTTATCGAGGGCCTCGCCCGTGTAGGAACAGAAGGCCGTGGGGATACAGAGTATGGGGCCCGCGGAGCTCGGCTTTATGAAGGCCGGCGAGGTGCAGTCCCACGCGGTATATCCTCTGGCCTCAAATGTTGCCCTGAGTCCTCCCGAGGGGAATGACGAGCCGTCCGTCTCACCCTTTATGAGCTCCTTGCCGGAGAATTCCATGATGATCTTTCCCTCGGCGTCGGGTGCGCTTATAAACGAATCGTGCTTCTCGGCTGTCGTCCCTGTGAGGGGCTGGAACCAGTGAGTGTAGTGGGTCGCGCCCTTCTCCACCGCCCAGTTCTTCATCGCCTCCGCTATCTCCGCGGCGGCGTCCTTCGTCAGCTCCACGCCCTCGTCTATTGTCCTGTGAAGAGCCTCATAGGCGGATGCGGAGAGCCTCTCCTTCATCTGAGCCTCCGAAAACACATTTATTCCAAAATAATCTGCTACGCTTGGCATAATATCTCCAGTCTTCCTACAGCTTTTCTCTGAGCTTTGCCGCGATGGCCTCGGCCTCGCCGTCCTTATAGCTCTTCTGGATCCAGTTGGCCACCATGGGAGCCTCTCCCTTATACCTCGGTATGATGTGCGTGTGGAAATGCATCACACTCTGGCCGGCAGCCTCACCCGTGTTGATGACTGTGTTGAAGCCGTCCGCACCGAGCGCCTCCATCTGAGCCTTTCCTATGCGCGCCGCAAGGGGCAGCACCTTTGCCGCCGTCTCCTGAGGCAGCTCGGTGATATCTCCCGCGTGCTTCTTCGGTATGATAAGAACATGTCCCGGGTTCGCGGGTGCGATATCAAATACCGCCTTGAAATCATCGTCCTCGTAAACAGTGGTCGAGGGGATCTGACCGTTTGCGATCATGCAGAATATACAGTTATCCATTTAAAGCCTCCCTGTGTTTTTTGTTGGATCTGGTCAAAAATGTAAATAATATACCGAACAGAAAGCCGCAGACCAGTCCTCCGATATGCGCGGCATTGTCCACGTTCTGCGACCCGAAGCCCTGAAACGCGATAAGCCCCACAAATATCAGCCATCTGAGGATCGAGAAGTTCCTGTTGCCCTTTCTGTACTTTATCATCAGCCACGCGAGGCCTCCGGCCACACCGCAGATAGCTCCGCTCGCGCCCGCGCTCACGGCTAAGAGGTCTCCCCTGTAGAAATACCAGATCGTACTCACGGCGCTGCTCGAGAGCGCGCAGAGCACATAAAAGGCTGCGTACGCGACACTTCCGAACGCCTTCTCCACCGGTCTTCCGAGATACAAAAGAGCGACCATATTGTAGAGCAGATGCGCAACTCCGAAATGCAAAAAGGCGCACGTAAAGAGCCGCCAGTACTCCTTCAGATAGACCACTGCCGCAGAATTCTTAGCGCCGAAGCTGTATAAAAACCACGCGTCCTTTGTATTTCCCATGCACTCCGCCACGATGAACAGCAGGATGTTGATGATGATAAGCGCGGTGTTCACCGGTGTGAAGAGCTCCTTCGCCTGCGAGAGCATGATGGATATCGCGCTGGTGCTTAAGAATTCATCGATCACCGGCTTCAGATCGTAGTAATCCGGCCTCATATCGTCGAATATCATCAGGCGTCTGGCGCTTCGCTGGATCATCCAATAACTGCACCTTGCTCCCTCGCACTTTTTCCTGGTCCTGGTGGGTTCCTCCGTTACGATAACGGCATGCCCCTCAACGACCGCAGAGTATTTGGGATACTTGTCCGCAAGGATGTGAGCCACGGTATAGAGCACATCGTCCAGCATGCCCGGCTTTAAAAAATCCTCCGTGTCGTCTATCAGACACGCAAAATAGAGGCCCTGTGCCGTGACCTTAAAGCTCACCCCCAGTTCCTTCTCCCTGACTGCCAGCGCCAGATAACCCTTCGTGCTAAGAAATTGTGACAGCTTGGTTATCATTTCATACTCCGCGTTACTTTGCTGACTGGTATTTTATATCTTCTGTGCCGTAAAATCAAGCACTTTATTGCCGTCAGTACACCTTGAGCATGTACCTCCTGTCGGCAAATGCCACAACTCCCCCGTCGGGAAGCTCTCTTCTCTGTCTTCCGTTTATCCGAACGCCCTCCACGAAGGTGCCGTTCCTTGAGTTCATGTCCTGCACATAGAGCCTTCCTCCCTCGGTGATCAGCTTTGCGTGAAGACGGCTCACGGATTCTGCCTGTATCACCACGTCCACCATATCCTGCTGCTTACCGACCAGAAAGGGGCTTGCGGATACTATGAAATCCTCCCCGCCGTTCTCATCCATGGATGAAAGGACGAACCTCGGCTCCGGCGCCGCGCCCCTTAACTCCTCCGTGGTGAAGCGTTTTCCCTCCGGCTGCGGCACCATGTCTATCAGCATACGCGGACTGCCCTCTATGAGCTTTTCTTTAAGCGCAGCCCTGCTCCTGCTCTTAAACAGTCCGAAAAGCCCCCTTTTTGTGTTCTCCTTCTTCTGCGCAGGCACTTCTTCGTAGCCCGCATCGTCCTCCGGGACCGCTCCCTCAGAATATGCTGTATGTCCGGATACATACTCGGCCATCTTCTCTATACCCGCATCCGGTCCTGCCATGGAAAACAGGGTGTATGCCATCTCATTTACTTCCCTGTTCCGGTAATCGATATGGTCCAGTACGAACTTAAGCAGTCCCTTAAGGTTCTCCTCAAAGCTCTCCCTCTTTCCGGGGTTGTATACAAATGCCTTCGTCTCCACGCCTGGCTCCGTAAATATATATTCGGGTATCAGTACCAACCCGTCGCGACCCAGCAGATGGTCGTCCAGAAGAAGCGCACACTCGGCTATGCTCTTTATGAGGGTCTTCACATCCCCCTCATCCATCCTTCTTTTCTCGAAATAATCCGATATGTCGGTCCAGCCGCTTATATCGTAATCAATTATCTGTTCGTCATCGCGCAGTCTTAAAGACGCCGGAAGCAGCATACCGGGCGCATTGTTTTTGAGCATCATGACCTCATGCGCGACACACTCATCACAGGCCAGCCTCATGCTTAAGCAGTTCCTGCCGCCTCTTCTTATATATTCAATCTCCATCTTCCGAACCAAGCCCCCTTATGATACCGCCTATCACCCTCACCAGGTCCTCGTTGTCAGGTTCCTTGCGCACACAGCTCCCCTCAAAGGGTATGGCGCGGCGCAGAAACATATTTATCGCAGCAGGAGCTCGCCACATCCCCTCGTAGCATATGGTCACTCCCAGCGGCGAGATATCCACGGAAAAATCCGGGGTGCAGCCCCACAGCTCACCCTTCAGATTCGTCTCGAGCCCGTATATGACATCCGCCTCCGCCTCGGAGAGATCATATATGAGCTTTCCCCTTTTTCTCCACAGATCCCACTCTATGAGGCCGCTCGCAGGACTCACGCACTGCCCGTAGGCACAGGCCGCCCTGTCCGCAAAAAACACCGCCTCAGCCTGTATCCTGTTCATATCGCTCAAGAAGCAGGCCGCGCAGAATACGAATACCGAGACGAACACGGCCACCGTGCATACCACACTGGCCTCCACACTGATCATGCCGTTATTCCCAGAAGGAGCGCGGCTCCGGTCAAAAACGGAGCAAACGGAAGACTCCATTTTCTCCCCTTTTTCTTTGCTAACGACCATATACCTCCGATCATCGCCGCGGCAAAAAGCGCCGCAAGAAGCACACTGTAGCTGTACAGCCCCGCAAACAGTCCCGCTATGACTGTGCAGACTCCGTCCCCGGCACCTACTCCTCCACGGCTTATGGGACTGATGCAGAGCAAGATCACTCCCGGTATCAGGCCCACAACGGACTGTGAAAGCGGCCTCCCCGAAAGAAGACACACGCCTGCTCCCGCTGCTGCCCCGGCAGCAAGAAGTGCGACCGGTATCCTTTTATTCTTCACATCAAAAAAAGTGCAGATTCCCAGAAAGCCTGCCAGAAGTAAAAGGCATATCCTGTCACTCACCGCCCTCTCCCTCCTTCGTCTTTCTCTTTTCACAGGCGGAGCACAGCGGCTTTCCTCCCGCGTCCTCCTCCTTCACCTGCGATATATACCTGATGAGCGCCCCGCAGGTGGTGGTATTGTGATACCTCTCGCCGTCGGTAGTTATATACACTATGGCGTTCGGGCTCCCGTGTATGCACTCCCTGCAGGGGTAGTATTTTCCGCCCTGGTCGTTTCTGTAGTCTCCCACCGACTGTATGGTCACCGCCTTTATCTCGCGCTTTAAATACATGCAGTCCCGGTAGAGATGATATACCTTCCCGTATTTGCTGACATATACGGTCCTGCTCTCCTGAGTTGGAGCGAGCACGCCTCCGGAGGGAAATGCCTCCGGCTCTGTCTCGGGTTCCCTCTCATACCCCGTGTAGAGCCTTCTCATACTGCTCTGACTGAGATCTATCGACAGAAGCTGCCCCGGTACGAAAGGGATATCCATCCTGTAGTTTATGGTCAGCAGCACAAGATCCGCCCCGTCGTACACTATGGCTCCTGTGCAGGTTATCCCGTCGGCTCCTCCCCTTATCATGGTCCTGTTCAGCCAGTCCCTGCCGGCCTCATCCATGATACAGGCCTTGAGATACGCGCCTCCTATGGCGGAGTATATGATATTTCTGACGCTGCTCTGTACGGCTTCCGCTATGCCTCCGCCCTCATCATCCCCTCCCGCAAAGGTCGCGGGCAGAATGGTCTTCACATGCGTATATCCCGCCAGCTCCCCCGCGCATCCGTCCAGCGCGGACTGAAGCCGAAGCTGCACGGTCATGACATGAAAGAAGAAGGCAAATCCTATGAGGGCCATCATAAACACGGGAAGCACCACCGAAGCCTCCACCGTGATGGAGCCCGGGGAACCGGGGAAAAATGTCCGGACGGTTTTGATTGGGATTTTTTCGGGTATTTCAGGAGCGTTTGGGGGTATTCTGTAATAAATGCTTTTTTCTTTGATCGACCGTTCAGACATTTTTCCCCGGCTCCCCCGACACATTCAAGAACTGATCAATAGGTATGTGACCAGCGTATCTTTATTCTGTTATCCAGCTCATTATCATTCACAAAAAGACCGGTCAGGGCCGAGAATACCGGCTCGACCTTTATTCTGGCTGTGACCTCCATGGCATAAATGCAGCTTCCGAATGAGAACACTACATCCCGTCTTTTCATATCCCACTCGATCGCCTGCATGGTCCTCATGATCTTATCCTCTCTGTTCTCCAGAAACAGAAGTATCCTGAGGTATGCCTTGTAATCTATGCCCCTGTCACCACTCTCGGCCGCTTCTCCACTGAGAACCTTCGAGACGCATTCTCCCAGAGTTGTCGTCCATTCATCGGCACTCTTTACTATGGGTAGCTTCTCGCCCTTACACAGTGCCCTGACATCCAGTATCGATTCGCAGTAGGCCCAAGCAGCCACAAGCATGAGTTCTATAAGCTTTATTATCAGGGCATTGCCCGTCCAGCCCACCATGGCCACGGCCTTCTCCTTCGCCTGCTCATAGAGCTGCGGGTTCGCGAGTATCGTCACACTGTTAAAGGCAGTCCTGACGCCCGAAATGGCCGCCACGGTGGCGAGCAGATTCGCCTTGTCCGAATCGTGACCCCACAGCACATACTCTACCTCGTACTGCATACCGGAGGCGTGTTTATCCACCGTATAGTACGAGAGATAGCGAAGGATATACTCACCGAACAGAACGGAATTCAGCAGGGTGTCTCCGCCTCCCATGCCAATGCCGTGGTTCTCCCCCGGCGACAGAGTCGGCTCCTTGTCGGTCCCCGAGATGCCCTCCGTATCTCCCAGATAGAAGGTCAGCCCGACATCCGTGAGAAGCTCCTTCACCTGCGCGATGATGCTCTTGTTTACCTCATCCTCCACCTTCTGAGCCTTGTCGGGCTCTGAAGTCGTCTCCTCCTCGGTCGTACTCTCCCCGGAAGCATTTTCGGTGCTCTCCTGCTGTGTATCCCCCGGACCGGTCGACTCCTCCCCCGTCCCGGAGGACTCGGGGAGCGACTCCTCTTCTGCCGAAGTTGAGGTATCTGCCGGGTAAGTTTCTAAGGTGCTCTCCTGCGATGAAGACTCCTCTGCCTCCAGCGACTCCTCCTCGGCGAACACCTCCTTCCAGTCGGTGTTCTCATACTCGGAATCCGCGTCATCCAGATAGTCCTTTGCGGAATTCGCGTTATCGAGCAGTGTGGAGAAATGCGTGAGTTCATTTGCGAGCGAGGTGACCTCCAGGACCTTCATGAGTTCCACGACCTCCCTCTCAAAAAATATGCCGTGATCATCCACCGCATAGTATCTGTCGTTCACCCACACATACGGATCGTGATACCTTAGCAGATCGGCTCCGGAAGGAGAAAGGCTGGCCGCAGCCATGTATGCCGCCAGCTTCGCCTCCTCGTAACCTCCCGAAAGCTCCTCATTGTAAAAAAGCAGGCCGTATTCGCCGTACAGATCGGCATCATACTCCGAAAAAAGACTCCCGAGAGCGCTTCTGATGCTCAGACCCGCGTTGACCCTGACTGCGCTCTGGTGTGCCCTCTCAAGCATCACCCCTATCAGTCCCGCCAGAAGCAGAAACACCATGGCGCAGTATACGGTTATCGCCCCCGGGGCGGACCGCCCCCTCACGGCTAATAGATCTGCTGTGCGTTCTCTGTGATGCTCTGGAAAACGCGCTGCACAAGTGCCGTGATCTGGTTTCTAAATATGAGCACCAGCGCCACGAGCACACAGATGATCAAAATGATCTCCACCGTTGAGATCCCCTTGTTATCAAGTCTTCCTGTTTCGACTGCCTTCTCGCCGGCTTCCTCCCCGGCGAAGATATCGTTCATCTCTTCATACATTTCTGACATTTTTCTCCTCCCTGGTTAGTGTTTATAGTTTCATACCCATCCATGCGGGTACGACGACCATGGCGATGACCAGACCGAACAGAAGCATGGTCGGTATGAGCAGCCGGCTTCCGGCAGTCTCTCCCTGTCTGGCGGCCGTCCTTTTTCTCAGTTCAAACGCGTCCGCTGCCTCCTTCTCCATGAGCCCTGCCAGTTCCACCGTGCCCTTCTTTATGCTCTGTTCGAGCAGTGTGCCGAGCCTCCTGTAGGCGTACAGGCTGCACCTTCTGCCGAACTCGTCAAATACGCCCTCGCTGTAGCCGTTCACCCTGAGGACTCTTGCCGTGGTAAGAGCCTCTGAGAAGCCCTCACCGCCTTCGCCGCTTTTTTCGTAGTCCGATGCCAGCTTTTCCCATGCCCCGGGGACTCCGAGTCCCGCGTGAAACAGTATTGCCAGCTTCGACACTATCCGCGGATAATCAGCCTCGAGCGAATGGATCCTTCTCTCATAGCTCTCATCCGCCTTTCTGTCGCGCCACAGTGGCATCAGCAGCGCGCACACCGCCGCCAGAAGCGCAAGCACGAAATAAGTGCTGTCTCCCGGCCGCTTGAAAGAGAGCTCGCTGTCGTTAAAGCTTGACGGCAGAGCTGCGTTCTTCTGTTCGCTCCCCTCTATTTCATTGTTTATATAGGCTTCAAGAGCCTCCTTCTCGTAATCCTTATCCGGGGGCAGCAGTCTCACATTTACCGTATAATCCCGGTAATAGCCTCCGTAGCTTATGGTGAGACCGAGGCTCTCCTGCGCCCCTTCCTCTGTGACCTCAGCGTCAATGGTTCCTGTGACTCCTATCAGACTGCCCCGCCTCATCTGCCACGTGAGCTTCGTGCCGTCACTCAGTCCGCTGATCAGATCAAGATCGGTCCTCACCTCATCCAGACTGACATTGTCACCAAGTATGCGTTCCGTTACCACCCGGTATCTCTCCTCGAAAAAAGCATCCAGTTCCTCCTGTGTGGGCGTTCTCTCACCCACCTGAAGGCTTATGTTTAGCTCCTTCTCGCCTTCCACAGCCACCAGCTCGACACTGCGGCCTCCCTCTCCGAAATCAGGCCTTGAGATATGCGTGACATTTCTGCTTCTCTCCTCAAGTCCTGCCAGAAGGATGAATATCAGACAGACACCTGTAAGCAGCGCAGGAAGCGCCAGTCTCATCCTCAGCTCCCTGCGGTACACAGACTCGTCAGCTCTCCCGCCCGCCATGCTTGCGATGGCTCTTCTTCTCTCATCACCGAGTCTTTTTTTCCAGCCCTCATACACACGCTCGAAGGCCTGCGGAATACAGATCAGCGCCAGAAGGCATAAAAGGATCGCCGCAGCGGCGGCTGTAACATATATCATCACATACCTATCCTCAAAAAGCTCCTGCCCAGCCCGTACGCGAGGCAGTACAGCAAAAGACACACGCTCATGAACACCCTTCCCCAGAGGGTCTCGTAGAGAACGCTCACCAGATCATAGCTTGAGAGCTGCATGTATACCGCGATAAATGCCGGCATGACACACATGATACCCAGCTCAAGTCTTTTTTCGGTGAGCTTTATCACTATCTCCTCCTCCACGGAAAGCTCCTGCTCGAGCTGCGCGGCAAATGTCTTCAATAGTCCTCCGATCCTGCCGGCTCCCCGCTTGGAAAAGCTTATGAGTCCGGCCAGCTCCGAAGCCTCTGTCAGCCCCGTCCTCTTCGCGAAATCCGAAAATGCCTCCTCGGCGCTCTCCCTCATGGCTATGCGTCTCTCCATCAGCCTCCAGTTCTTCAAAAACTCCGAGTCCATCGACCACATGGCCCCCAGCTGGCTGCCGGTCCTGCAGATGCCCTGCTCCAGTGAGGCACCGGCCGCAAGCTCGGCGGAGAGGACTATGCAGGCATCCCGGCAGCTCCTCCTCATGGCATTCTTCTGCTTTGAGCGCTCTGCCTTCACGCCGTTCACATACACGCATATCGCAAACGGAAGCGCCAGCGGGAAGAAAGCGAATTCCCTGAAAAAGCTCCAGGTTATCGCAATGCATACTCCTGACGCCACCGCCAGTGACTTCGGGTCAATAATACCCCGAGAGTCTTGCGGTGTTTTTAAGCTCCCCTGTTTTTTTGAGAACAACATTTCCCTCCTCCGTGCACAACTCGAAGAGACTGTGTATCTCCACCTCTCCGTCCACGTATCCGCCTACCTCGCATATGTGGGTCACGCGCCTTCTTCCGTCGTGAAATCGCGACACCTGCACTATGATATCCACCGCTGAGGCTATCTGCCCCCTGATGGCCGCAAGCGGCAGCTCCACTCCGCTCATGAGGCACATGGTCTCCAGCCTCTTTATCGTGTCGGCCGGATTGTTCGCATGCAAAGTGGATAGAGCCCCTTCATGACCCGTGTTGAGCGCGGCGAGGAGATCCACGGCCTCCCCTCCTCTGACCTCTCCAACGATTATCCTGTCGGGGCGCATCCTGAGCGAGGCCTTTATCAGATCCCTCACACTCACGCTTTTCACACCCTCCAGATCCGAATTTCTCGTTTCCAGCCTGACGATATTATTAAGACCGGGAAGGTGCAATTCAGCTGAGTCCTCTATGGTGACCACCCGCTCGTCCTCTGACACAAATCCCGCCAGACAGCCGAGAAGTGTGGTCTTTCCGGAGGAGGTTCCGCCCGATATGATGATCGAATAACGGGTCTTTACGAGCTGCGCGAGAAAATCGGCCGCCTGCTGCGTTATGCTGCCGTTTTCTATGAGCGCGCCGAGACTCATCATCCTGCCCGAGAACTTTCTGATGGTCATCACCGGGCCGTCGAGGGCAATGGGTTCGAGAACGATATTCACCCGTTCTCCGCCGGGCAGACGCGCGTCGACTATCGGAGAGGCTTCATTTACCCTTCTGTTAACGTCCGAGACGATCTGCTGGATAAGATCCTCCAGGGCGCGCGGGCTCTCGAAGCGTCTGTCGCAGCGAACAAGTCTTCCGTTTTTTTCGATGAAGATGTTTTCGGGACCGTTTACCATTATCTCCGTCACATCCGCATCGTCCAGATATGCGCTCAGCACGCCGAGCCTCCTGATCTCGTCAAAAAGCTCCTTCGCCAGCCTCCTTCTGCCCTCAACACAGAGAGAGCTTCTCAAAGGACTATCGAATATACAGCTGTCTATAACGGAGCGCACCTGCTCATCATCCGGATCATTCATTTGCGACAGTGTGCCGAGCACCTGTGCCCTTATATCATACGCATCCACTTATCATGCTCCCGACATAATCATACAGCTCACCCTTAAATACTGCCGCGCGCAGATCCTCGGGACCCGCCCCCTCCGGTATCGTCTGCGACAGAGGGCCCACGCTTTTTATCCTTTTACAGATCTCGGGCGAGGTGTTCTCCATCCACGAAAGAAATGCCGTGCATTTGCATCTGGACAGCATATCGTTCTTCTGCGGCATAAAAACATTCTCGCACATCTCCATGACAGGGCGGGTATCGCTCACCGCGTTACCTATATCTATGACGGTATACTTGTACTGCCCCGCAAAAAGCAGGGTGCAAAGGAGCTCCGAAAGCTGTGCGGGCGCGAGCCTTCTTACATCCTCCGGGCTCACCGCCTGGGCAATGTAATCAAAGCCCCTGTGTCTGGTGATGAGCTCGGTGGCCTTTTGTTCCAGCTCCCCCTGCAGATAGTAGTAGATGACGTCCGACAGGCTCGCCTGCGGACTTCCGAGGATGGCGGAAATCGTCCCGAACTCGTCCAGACTTATAAAGAGCGTGCTTCCGGACTGCGCCAAAACAGCCGAAAGGCAGAGGCCTATCATCGTCTTCTGGACTCCTCCCAGAGGCGAATACACTCCGAAGATGCGTCCCGTGTCACTGATCTGGCCGCGGCTCCTCTGTATCCTCTCGTACTCCTGCGCCAGCTCGGCCGCAGTCACGCTCGCGGGCTGGTACTTGAATATTCCCCCGCCCTTCTTCTCCTCAGTCAGAGCTATGAAGCTGCACCCCTGAGGTGCGGCGTTTGAGAGCTCCTCATTTGCAAGAAGCATTACGAGCTTTCTCTTCTGCGAAAAAGTGCTTATCATCCCGGGGGCCGAAAACTCCACGATCTCCGGCAGCCCGCGCTTGCCTGCGAGGGCATTTGTGAGGGCCGATGAGTAAGCGCTGTCCGCGTCATATATTCCCAGATATTCTTCCATATTTCAAAAACCGGCTGCCCCGCAGCCCCTCCACGGGTTCTGTGCGACCTATTTTAGTCGTATTTTTCTGCCTGTCAACGGGACTGCCTGTGCGGATTCTGCGCGTATTTCATGGACTTTGTGGAATTATTCACCCCCTGTGAAAGGTACCGTTCACAAACTCTTTGCAGTACAACAAAAAAAGACCCGCGAAGGTTCACAGGCAGTGAACCTTCACAGATCTTTAAATCTTTTTGTATAAAATGACGAAATTTATTTTTGGTCGGAATCATTGACCGCGCGAAGCCTCACAAGAGATCTCTGAAGTGCCAGCTCGGCTCTCATAAGGTTCATATTGGGACCGTAGCGCGCGATCTGCCTCTCGGCTCTCTTCCTCGCGAGCTCCGCTCTTGCCGTATCGATCTCCTCGGGCCACTCTATCACCTCGGCCAGTATCCTGACCTCCTCCGGCTCTATCTCAAGAAATCCCGAGTGAAGGGCGGCGATCTTTCTACCGGACTCCTCGTGTATCACGAGCTCTCCGGGTGCTATTATGCAGGTCTCCTCCACATGTCCGGGGAGAACACCCCTCTCACCCTCAGTGGTGCAGAACTCCACCATAGTGACATCGCCCTCGTAGAACACGCGGTCGGGCGCTGCCACAAGAAGATGCATCGTCTTTGTATCAGCCATAGCGGCCTCCTATTTCTTAGCCCTCTCAAGGACATCCTCTATACCGCCCGCGTTGAGGAAGCAGCTCTCGGGAATGTCGTCATACTTGCCCTCGAGTATTTCCTTAAAGCCTGCGACAGTCTGTGCCACGGGAACATATCTTCCCGGCAGACCGGTGAACTGGCCCGCTACGAAGAAGGGCTGTGAGAGGAATCTCTGAACCTTTCTTGCTCTTGCGACTATAACCTTGTCCTCCTCGGACAGCTCATCCATACCGAGTATGGCAATGATGTCCTGAAGTTCCTTATACCTCTGCAGTATCTCCTGAACGCCTCTGGCCACGCGGTAGTGCTCCTCGCCCACCACTCTCGGATCGAGTATCCTCGAGGTGGATTCGAGCGGATCGACCGCCGGGTAGATACCCTGCTCCACTATCGCTCTCGAAAGCACAGTGGTGGCGTCGAGATGCGCAAATGTGGTCGCGGGCGCAGGGTCAGTGAGGTCATCCGCAGGCACGTAAACTGCCTGAACGGAGGTGATGGAACCGTTCTTCGTGGAGGTAATGCGCTCCTGCAGCACACCCATCTCTGTCTGAAGGGTGGGCTGGTAGCCTACGGCGGAGGGCATACGTCCCAGCAGCGCGGAAACCTCGGAGCCTGCCTGGGTAAAACGGAAGATATTGTCGATGAACAGAAGCACGTCCT
>DGVE01000178.1 GCA_002395865.1 Lachnospiraceae bacterium UBA4292
CAGCCATCTGATCCGCTGTTTTAAACGCCGCCACGGCATCACGCCCCACCAGTTCAGAAAGAAATTCAAATCCATTTAAAAAACCTGTTTACTACAGGAGAGTTTAGGTTTATAATGGTCTAAGCTTTAATCCGAAACAGACCAATAAGGAGGCCCACATGAACACTATCGAATGCATCAAAACCAGACGCAGCATACGTTCCTACAACGGCAGACCCGTTGACCGCGAGCTCATCGTGAAGGCTGTCGAGGCCGCTTCATTTGCTCCGTCGTGGAAGAACACCCAGGTCACCAGATACATTGCCATCGATGATCCGGCTCTCAAGGAGCGCATCGCAAGCGAGTGCAGTCCCTACGCGGGCAACAGCGCTGTCATCCGTCAGGCTCCCGTTCTCGTGGTCACCACCATGGTAAGGAACCGCTCGGGATATGAGCGCGACGGCTCATTCTCCACTCCCAAGGAAAAGGGCTGGCAGATGTACGACGCAGGTATCGCGGGACAGACCTTCTGTCTGGCCGCTCACGAGCTCGGACTCTCCACTCTCATCATGGGCATCTTTGACGAGGAAAAGATAACCTCTCTCCTTCAGATTCCCGAGGAGCAGGAGGTATGCGCACTCATCGCAGTTGGTTACACCGACGAGAATCCCGCAGCCCCCAAGCGCAAAACCACAGACGACCTCTTAAAATTCATATAATCATTTATTTGAAGCCCGGTTTTTAACACCGGGCTTCAGAAAGGTATGACCATGTTACAGAATCTAAGACACCTGATCAGCCCCGACGACCTTACGGTCGAGGAGACCATGCAGCTGCTGGAGCTTGCCGGAAGGATCAAGGACGCCCCTTCCGCCTACAGTGACGTCTGCCGCGGCAAAAAGCTCGCCACTCTCTTCTATGAGCCGAGTACCCGGACGAGGCTCAGCTTCGAGACCGCCATGATAAACCTCGGCGGCAATATCATCGGCTTCTCCGATGCAGCCTCCAGCTCCGCAGCCAAGGGCGAGACAGTCTCAGACACCATCAAGATCATAAGCATATTTGCGGATATCATTGCCATAAGACATCCCAAGGAGGGCGCGGCTTTGGTCGCCTCTCTTAACTCGACCGTCCCCGTTATCAACGCGGGCGACGGCGGACACCAGCACCCGACGCAGACGCTCACCGACTTAAACACCATCTACTCCCTAAAGGGCAGGCTGGACCACTTAAAGATCGGCTTCTGCGGAGACCTGAAGTTCGGCCGCACCGTACACTCTCTCATCGATGCCCTGGTCAGATATCCCGGCAATGAGTTCGCACTCATTTCCCCCGATGAGCTTCGCGTGCCCGGCTACATAAAGAACGAGGTCCTCACCCGCTCCGGTCACAGCTACACCGAGGTGGACAAGCTCGAGAACGTCATCGGCGACCTCGACATACTCTACATGACCAGAGTTCAGCGTGAGCGCTTCTTCAACGAGGAGGACTACATCAGGCTGAAGGACCGCTACATTCTGGATGCGGCCAAGATGAAGCTCGCAGGCGAGCAGATGCTCGTGCTCCATCCCCTCCCCCGTGTAAACGAGATCGCCGTCGAGGTCGACAAGGACCCCAGAGCGGTATACTTCAAGCAGGTGGAGTACGGCGTGTACGCGCGTATGGCACTTATACTCAAGCTCCTTGAGCTGGCTTAACGGAGGCAGATATATGTTAAATATCAGCGGATTAAATGACGGAATAGTACTCGACCACATACAGGCAGGCATGAGCGCAGAGCTGGCGAAGCACTTAGGTCTTGACAAGCTCGACTGCCAGGTGGCCACCATAAGGAACTGCCGCAGCAACAAGATGGGCAAGAAGGATATCATAAAGATCGAGGGCGGCCTCGATGTCGTGAACCTCGATGTGCTCGGATATTTCGACCACAACATCACCATCAACATCATACACAACGGTGTAATAACAGAAAAACGTTCACTGAAGCTTCCGAAGAAGCTCGTGAACGTCATCAAATGCAAAAACCCCCGCTGCATAACCACCGTGGAGCCCTCACTGCCCCACATCTTCTTCCTGACAGACGAGGCCACTCAGACCTACCGCTGCCAGTACTGCGAGGAACCTGCCAATAAATAGTAACGCGAGGGGGATTACATCCCCCTCTTAAGCTATTCGTGGAAGAAGGCTTTTGCCCCTGATATCATCACATAGAAGCATCCATGTCGATAGACTTATCCGCATCGTTGTCTAACGTCAGATCATTTTTGTTTTCCATCTCATCCTCATCCACGGGCTTCATACCGCGTGCTTCCCTGTCCTCAAGGATATCTCTGTCAAGCTCGATCTCATCATCCTCGAAAGGATTGGTTTCATCTATCACCAGCTTATCGGGAGTCATATACTTTTCGCTTCCGGGCGCATAGTTTCTGGCCTTATTTACCTTATCGAGCTGTGTGTGTACATATCTCTTAAAGAGACCACTGTCATCCGTATATGTAAGCGCTCCGAGAAGGCTCATCGAATTGTCGAATCTCTTATTCCTTGAGCTGATTATACTTCCGCTCTCCTTGCCATCCTGATATGTGAGCACTGCGTTGATCGCCTTAGCGTAATCGCGTGGCTTAACAGTCTTATTCTCGAACTTCTCTACCACATTCTCTGCAGCCTTCACCATGTCTCTGTACTCGGGACTTCTTGAAGCGAGCTTATTCTTGATATACTGCTCGTTCTTAGCCTTGAGCTGAGCTATCTTTGCATCCTTATCGACATCATCGCTGACCTCAAGGTCTTCGATCTTTTCAAGATTGGCCTTGTACTTGGGGTCATTCTCTCCCCTCATCTCTTTCAACATGCTCTTGATGTCGTCTATATTCTCGCGGTCTATTCCGGCATACTCTTTTTTCCTTGCATTCTGGATCTTGATCACAGTCTCCAGATCACCGTTTAAAATGGCCTCCTTGACATGCTTGTCCCTGAGCAGGAGTTTAAACTGTGGATCCTTGCGGCAGGACTCGGCCTCCGCATTGAGCCTCGCCTCCGAATAGGGTTCATTCTTGCCCATCAGCTTATATGCAGCCATCAGCTTGGAAGCCCTTACCGAACCGTCCACATCAGCTTCAAAAGCATTGTCCAGATATTCCAGGCTCATCTTCTTTTTACCGGGCACATCCTTATTCTTCTGGATGAACTCACCGTATGAATAGCACTCGCTCTTTACATTGAAGCGGTCAAGGAGCTCATAATTCATCCCTGCTTTCCGATCATCAGGCATTTTCTTAATATACTCCTTGAAAGCATCCTCCAGTCTTCCGCCGTGTCCGTGAGTGATCTCATCCACCGTTGCATCGTGATCCTTTACAAAGTCGAGGAATGTCTCGTCCTTATTGAGTTTTTCCGCAAGCGCCTCTACCTCGTTCGGATCAACGATAGTATTTACCAGCTTCTCCTTGCTTCCTCTGTCGCTGTTTGCGATCATGCGGGCAGCAAATATTCTTGCAAAATCTATACCCCTGAGCACATGGCCTTCCTGTATATCGTGCTGAACCCCCTTGATATACTCCGAAGCAGTCTTGGTATTCATGATCATACCGAGAGCCTTGTTATCATTTGTAAGGCCATACTTTTCCTTTTTCACATCATCGCTGGCTGTATGATTGAATTCATCCGCCTTCTCGCGAAGCTCCTGAGCCGCTGCATTGGCTATCCTTCTCTTCTCGTCATCCTTCGGATACTTGATATAGTCGGCCATAGCCTCCTTGAAGCTCTCGGCCTTTTGCTGAAGAGGGCCTGACGTATTGAGAAGCGCGGGGAAAAGAACAAAGTAATTCTTTTCACCTTCCCTCATTTTTTTAATATCTGAAATGAGTTCAGTCAGCTTATTCTCGGCCTTCTTTGACTTATCGTTGTTGGTCTGAAGATAGTAATCTACAAGAGCATGGTTTTTCTTAGGCATTTTTATTTCCTCCGTTTTTTGAATGGTTTTTGTTTGGTTCGGAGGCAATTTAACACAGCCTGTCCAACAGATGTCCAACTAAAAAAGTATCAAAAATAAAAAAATTGAAAAAAATTAAAAATACCCGCCGGAGCACGGCGGGTATTGATCAGATGAGTTTTGTAAAAGCGTCATTGAACATGATGCCAAGTATAAGCGCACCGAGTATGATGCGGTAATAACCGAAGGGCTCGAAATCGTGCTTTTTGATAAAGCCCATCAGGAACTTTATCGTCAGTATCGAAACTACGAACGCAGTAACACAGCCGACAGCGAGCATGATCGCCTCATTGTTCGATACCGTTGCGCCTTTAAGCACATACTTGACAGCCTTCAGGCCGCCGGCTCCGAACATGATCGGTATCGCCAGATAGAAGGTGTACTCCGCAGCGATGAATCTCGAGCAGCCGATGATCATGGCTCCGAGTATCGTAACTCCGCTTCTCGACGTTCCGGGTATCAGCGCCAGCACCTGCATAAAGCCTATGAACAGGACCGCCTTGTATGACAGCGAGTTAAAATCATTGATCTTCGGGTCGCGGTTTTTATTGACCGTCTCCACTATAACAAAGAATACTCCGTAGGCGATGAGTGCTATCGATACCACAAGAGCGTTGAAGAAATGCTCATCGATCCAGTCGTCGAGCAGAAATCCAAGGACTGCGGCCGGCAGACAGCCCACCACGACCTTGCCCCAGATGCTCCAGGTCTCCTTCTTCTGCTGCGGAGTCTTTTTACCGGAGAAGGGGTTGAGCTTGCCGAAATATAAGACGACGACAGCCATTATGGCTCCGAGCTGTATGACCACATTGAACATCTCCGAAAATGCATCGGTCATCTTCGGCGGCCAGAGGCTCTCGAAAAGGATCATGTGCCCAGTGGAGCTCACGGGCAGCCATTCCGTGATACCCTCTATAATTCCTATGATAATTATCTGTAAATAGTCAAGACAGCCCATTGCGATCACCTGTAGAAATACTAAAGGGACCATCTTCCGGATGATCCCTTCAATAGCCAATAGGGGAATCGAACCCCTGTTTCCGCCGTGAGAGGGCGGCGTCTTAACCGCTTGACCAATTGGCCGTATGTAACCGACGATGTCGGGATATAGTCTGCAAATAACTGTGCATAACAGTAAATAGCCAATAGGGGAATCGAACCC
>DGVE01000195.1 GCA_002395865.1 Lachnospiraceae bacterium UBA4292
CGAGCATCTCGAAAAATGTGCCGTGGCGCGCTGTCTTGCCGACATTCTCTATATCACCTGTTCTTATGCACTTCTGGCAGGTGGTGACTCTGCGCCTCGGAGGAATCTCCTGACCCGTGAAATAGGGCTTGAGGGGAGCCATACCCGAATTGATGAGCAGTAAGCTCTTGTCATTGTGAGGCACCAGCGAAAAGCTGTTCATGCGCAGATGTCCCTTGCTCTCGAAAAACTCCAGAAACATGCGGCGGAGTTCATTTACACTGTAATTCTTTAATGCCATAACCTTTTGCCGCAGGACATTACTCCTCCGGCTTCATCTCCTCTGTTTTATTTTGACTGTCCTTGCGCTTTCTTAAAGCCTTGCCCGTGAACACGCCTGCCACGGCCACACCTACTAAGAATATGAACTTGACAGCCTCTATTAAAAGCTCTGATAAAAATGCCATATGACCTCCCGAATCCTTTAAAAGAAGTCTCTTAATGCCGAAATGAGATTTTACCACACGGAATACTTTTTTTCAAGTAGGATATGGGCTATTTTTCGGTGGGTATGTAGCCCTCGTCAGCTGGATTGTTCTCCTTATCCGCTGCCTCCGTGGCCAGCCGGTCGCATCTTTCGTTCTCGGGATGTCCCGCGTGCCCCTTCACCCACTGCCATGTAATTCTGTGACAGCCTGCCGCCTGAAGAAGTCTTCTCCACAGGTCGGGATTTTTTACGTTTTTAAAATCGCGCCTTATCCAACCGCCGACCCAGTCCTCTTTGAAGGCGTTTATCACATACTGAGAGTCGCTGACGACCGTCACTTCGCAGGGCTCCTTGAGGGCCTCAAGCCCCCTTATCACGCCCAGAAGCTCCATGCGATTATTTGTAGTCTCCGAGTAGCCGCCGGAAAGCTCCCTGACATACTCACGTCCTGATGGACTGACATATTTTAGTATCGTTCCGTAGCCCCCGGGACCGGGATTGCCCCTCGACGAGCCATCTGAATAGATCGTTACACTTTTCAAGATTTCCACTCCCCTGTCTGTGTAAATCTGGCTGCCATCTCCTCGGCGCTCTTTATCACGCTCTCGTCATATCCCATTATGCCAAGAAGCCTGATAGCGTTACGCGACTGCGCCCTGCCACTGTTCAGCTTGTAGCTGAAGCTTATGTCATCGTCGGTCACGTCCTCCGTGAAGTGATAATTTTCATAGTCCGGCAGCAGATACGTGAGCTCGATATCGTGTGTCGCGGCAAATACGAACGCTCCCGTAAGAGCCAGCTTTTCGAGTATCTTGGTCGATGCGGCTATCCTCTCTACTGTATTCGTGCCGCGAAGCACCTCATCGACGAAGCAGAGAACCGGCGCACCGTCCTCTTTCGCGCTGTCCATTATACGCTTCATTGAGCGTATCTCCACCATATAGTAACTCTCGCCTGAAGATAGGTCATCATGCAACGCCATGGATGAATATATTCTGAACATTCCCGTCCTGCAGCTTCGCGACACCGATGTGGCGATCGACTGCGAGAGGATCGCATTTATAGCGACTGTTTTCAGGAATGTGGATTTGCCCGAGGCGTTCGAGCCGGTCAGGAGCACGCAGCCGTCGAAACAGACATCATTCGTCACAGGCTCCTCTATAAGAGGATGATAGAGTTCCTTCGCATCTATACACTTCTCGTCCGTAAACTCAGGCACGCACCAGTAACTCAGAGTTCTTCTGTAGGATGCGCAGGATATGGCAGCGTCCAGCCTTCCGATGTCCTCCGTTATATCGCCTATGGACGCTATGTTCTCACGCACCATGTCGAGAACACCGTAGAAGCTTATGATATCGGTGTGAAAGAGCATGTTTCTGTACTGTATCAGTGTCTCAAACAGTCCTCCGCCAACTGCGTTAGAACCGATCGCGCGGGTCTTTCTGACGATGGGCTTTAACGGACCCGACTTCTCCTTAAGTCGCTGCTCGTAGTCCGCGATCGCGTCATCGCCTCTGTCTCCGAGCTTCTGCGCCGCGGTGATGATCCTTGAGATATAACCGCAGCACATGAAGTAGGCTCGTATCTGTGAGAGCTCTTTGTAATATCTGCTCACGTTGTAGATAAACACGCCTATCATGACCATCATACCTATCGCGACGTCATAGAACATGAGGGCAGCGGCGGCTATTATGCGGACAGTGTTGAGCCAAAGAAGCGCGGTATTCTTCTTTTCAAGCTTCATGAAGCTCTCGAGATAGTCCGAGAGCGAGACGAACTTCAGTCTTCCGAGCTCATATAGTATCTCCTGTATGCCCAGCCTTTCATCGGCGTGAGAATCGAACCATTTTGTCAGGGTGTCGAATTCATTTACAGCGGCACTGTTTAGCTCCGGCTCGCGAAGAAGCCTGTAGAGGTATTCCTCACCGACAGAGGAGCTCGTGGCATTGATTCTCCTGAATACCGTATCCATATCCAGATCGTTCCAGGTGATGTCATCCACACAGAACCTTCTCCCCTCGCCGTGTCTGAACAGGTGAGATATATTATCAAATTCCTCGGCAGTATAATGCCTATCCGGAAGCACTCCGAACATACTTTTTATATAATATCTTATGCGCTCCCTTTCCGCCTTCTTCATGCGGATGATGATCACTGCGAGAGCGATAACGGCGGCCACGCCTCCTAATATGG
>DGVE01000149.1 GCA_002395865.1 Lachnospiraceae bacterium UBA4292
GCCATCTTGCCGCTGCCGGGACCGGGGGCCGTGACGACGACCAGGTCGCGGCTGGTCTCTATATAGTCATTGCGTCCAAATCCCTGGTCGCTGAGGATGTGGCTGACATTCTCCGGGTAGCCGTCAATTATATAGTGCAGATAGGAACGGATGCCCAGGGTACTCAGCTTCTGGCGGAATTTATCGGCCGCGCTCTGGCCCGTATACTGGGTGATCACGACGCTGGAGACGAAAAAGCCTCTGGTCTCCAGGGCGTTCTTGAGGCGCAGGACATCTACGTCATAGGTGATGCCCAGGTCGCCGCGGATCTTGCTCTTCTCGATGTCGTTGGCGTTGATGACCAGCACCACTTCCACCTGATCCTTGAGCTGCAGGAGCATCTGAAGTTTGGAATCGGGTTTGAAGCCGGGCAGAACTCTGGAGGCATGATAGTCATCAAACAGCTTTCCTCCGAACTCCAGATAGAGCTTGTTGTCGAACTGGGCTATCCTCTGTCTTATGTGTTCTGACTGCATCTTCAGATACTTCGCATTATCAAATCCGATCTTCATGTCATGTTCCTCCGGAAAAAATAAAAACTGATTAATTTTATCAAACTTCATACTCTATGTCAATAAAAAAAGCTTTGGGACCTCTCCCAAAGCTTGCAGAAAAACGCCAAACAACGATCACTCGATCTTTTCGAAAACGCCGTGACCCTTGAAGCTCCTGCCGTTGACCTTCGCATAGACAGATACCTTGTCACCGTCGTGCGCTTCCTCGATCGCATTCCCGTCCGTGTCATACATCTCGGCTATCTCGATGATGAAATCGGTAGAATCATCCGCCATCTTGCAGTAATCGCCGACCTTAAGATCGCCGAGTCTGACCTTGCCCATGATACCGTTGGCTGAAAGGCCCTGCGGAATGAAATAGGTATGGTCAGGACGGAGATTGTATTTTATAAGATCATCCTCCGCGGGCTCAGGCTGCTGAACCGGCTTTTTCTTAAAAAAATCAAAAAGACCCATGAATAATCACCTTCCTGTCGATTGTTATCAAGGCTATTTTACCATATATATTTCTAATTACAAGCAAAAAATTTATAAATTATGCATTTATTACACAAAAATATTCCGCGTCTACGCGTCAATGTGTAAAAAAGTCCTATTTGCGGGCCGCAAGCACCTTTTCAAACTTGACTCCGTAGGGATGCGAGGGGTCATCGACCGTAGCCTTTATGCAGTCAACGATAAATTCGCAGCTGTCCTTCAGGGTATCGTAGATGCTCTCACCATCCAGAAGCTTGGCTATTACCACGCTCGAGAAGATGTCTCCCGTACCGTGGTAGCTCTTCGGCTGAAGCTCTGCCAGATAAGTGGTGATCTTGCCTGTGGACTTCTCGTAGCACATAGCGCCGATCTTGCCATCCCTGCCGACACCTGTTAAGATGACCTTCTCGGGGCCGAGATCCGCAAGCTTCCTGGCCATAGCCACATAATCCTCGTCGGAGTAATCGTCACGGTAATCCTCCTTAAGAAGGAATGCGGCCTCGGTGAGGTTGGGCAGGATGATGTCCGCGCACTTCACCAGTTCCCTCATGCCGTCCACGATATCGGGAGTAAGCGCGGGATAGAGCCTGCCGTGATCGGCCATGGCGGGATCAACTATAAGCAGTCCGCCCGGATTGAGCATGCTTCTCATATCCTTTATAAGGTCGAACTGTCTTGCGTCGCCTATATATCCGGTATAGATAGCGTCGTATGTGATGTTCTCCTTCTTCCAGTGATCAACTATCTTTCCCATCTCCTCTGTAAGGTCAAGAAAAGTAAACCCTGTGAAACCGCCGGTGTGGGTGCTCAGTATGCCCGAGGGAAGTATGGCGGTCTCTATGCCGTACGCGCTCAGCACCGGAAGCGCGACCGTCAGAGAGCACTGTCCGTAGCATGATATATCCTGTACCGATACTATTTTACTCATGATTGTCAATATATCCTCCGTTTCCTATAATGCCGAACATTATAACATAAAAGCATAGAAACGCAATATCTTTTTTCACTTTTTTACGCGTTATTTTTCTCAAAATATAAATATCCGGGCAGCCATCAACCACCCGGATAAAAGGATTTTATTCACTTTTCCATCAAATGTGGTCAAATATCTGCGGTCTTTTGTAGGAAGCCGTTTTTCCGCCGAGCTCCCTGTCGTATCCGAGGAAGAAAAGAGCAACTGTATCGGGACCCACATGTGAACCTGTACAGAAATCGTATGTGGTATTGATCACATCCGCGACCTTGACCCTGTGCGTGATCTTGTCTATAACGTATCTGCTGTCTCCGTAGCAGTCCGCGTGCGCTATACCGATTATCTGCTTCTGCGGCTCGGCTATGTTGTCGCACACCAGATCCACCAGCTCGTCCAGGACCCTCTTCCTGCCCCTGCACTTTTCGAACTGCACTATGAAGCCCTCCGCATTGCCGCGAAGAACGGGCTTTATGCTAAGGATATTACCGATAGCAGCCACAGAGTGCTTTATCCTTCCGGTGCGGGCCAGATATTTCAGATTATCCACCGTAAATGTTCCGTTCATATGCGGAACAGCCTCGCGAATGATCTTCTCTACCTCTTTAAGCTCCATGCCCTTGTCGCGCATCTGCACGGCGTAGATAGCCAATATACCGGTGGCCAGCGACGCGTTCATCGTATCTATCAGAACGATCTTTCTCTCCGGCATGTCCTCTAAAAGATCCTCAGCGGCGATCCTGGCGGAATTGTAAGTTCCGCTGATGCCTCCGCTGATGGATAGGTACATCACATCCTCACCCTTATCGAGCACCTCCTTGAAGCGGAGCGCGAACTCGGACGAGTTTATGAGGGAGGTCTTCACCTCCGCCCCATCTCTTATGGCATTGTAATACTCCTTGCCCTTCGCTCTCTCCTCCTCAAGCGTAAGCCCGGGAGTGTAGCACACGAGCTTCTCGCCGTTCACATAGTTCACGAAGGAGATCACCCTTATTCCGTATTTTTCAACCTCGCACGAGGGAAGATTTGCCCCCGAATCAACAAAGACCTGAAACATATTTACCTCCGCACGGGACAGCCAGAACAGCCGCCGCAGTCCGTCGAAGCGACGGACGAGTACATATCACGCAGCTCATAGACCATGGCCACCGCCTGTGACGATATGCCCTCGCCCGAGCCGGTAAATCCGAGCCCTTCCTCCGTGGTCGCCTTTATATTCACCATGGACACATCTATGCCGAGCGCTGCGGCTATGTTTTCCTTCATCTTATCTATATGCGGGGCCATCTTGGGCCTCTGGGCTATGATCACCGCGTCGATATTGCCCACGGTGCAGCCTCTCTCGGCAAGCATATCTCCCACTCTCTTAAGAAGCTCTATGCTGTCGGCTCCTTTATACCTCTCATCCGTGTCCGGAAAATGCTTTCCTATATCGCCCAGACCGCAGGCGCCTAACAGCGCGTCCATGACAGCGTGCACCAGTACATCCGCATCTGAGTGGCCCAAAAGCCCCTTCTCGTACGGAATATCCACGCCTCCTATTATAAGCTTTCTGTCCTGCGCAAGTCTGTGGACATCATAACCGATACCTATTCTCATGTGCATTCCACCTCAGTATATGAAAAAAGCTGCCCTCAGGCAGCTATAATAGCGGGAAGGAGATTCGAACTCCTGACACCACGGGTATGAA
>DGVE01000044.1 GCA_002395865.1 Lachnospiraceae bacterium UBA4292
GCTTCGACGCGGGCCATGTCATAGGCATGGAATTCGACCGCGTGGTGATGCTTATGGACAGCTCATTTTATTACGACCGCGACGGATATCTGCAGGGCATACCGCACCCGGATCCGGATTACATGTACCCCAACCTGTTTTATCAGGGCATTACCCGCGTTCGTGAAAAGCTCGCCCTGATAATAGTCTCCGCCCCCGAGCTTTTAAAGGGAATACTGGGAATATTTGACTGAACCCTCTGCCGACGACGGGATTTAGGTAAGGGCCGGCGGGACTTGACGTAAACCGAGGAAAATGGTATCATACAAAGTCGGAGTATTGTGAATACAGGCAGGTAGAAAATGTACGGATACAAGAAGAAGCTCGGGTGGCCGTTTTTTGTCGCCGCGGCGCCGCTGTCGATAGTTTTTGAGATCATTGCGGTATTTATCATGCTGCATCTGATGGACATCCTTGCTTTTGAAAAACAGAACATGCTCGGAGTCGGCCAAGTTCTTCTCGTCGGTACCGGTTTTTTTGTGATATACGGGTTGGTCGAGATGCTTATAAGGCGCGGTAGGGACATGTCCTGGATAAGGACCGAGATCGGCCTCAGACTGATACCGATGGCAGTCGAGCTGGTGATATTCATCGTCGCATTCGCAGCGTGGAGGGGCGAGCCGCATGATGAACACAGACAGTTTTTTATGTATCTGTTCGGAGTGCTGTGCCTGTATCTTTTTGTGTCATTTATAATGAGATGCGTATTCGAGCTTATATTGGCTGCGGTGGATTCGCAGGACGCGAAAAGAACAAAAAAGGATAAGGATAAGGGTAAGAAAAGAAAATGAATAAGACGATCTTGAAGAAGTACGCAAAGCTGATCGCCGAGAAGGGCGCGGCTGTACAGAAGGGACAGCAGGTAATTGTGACCGCTGCCACCGATCAGGAGGAGCTTGCCGGATATGTGGCCGAGGCATGCTACAAGGCGGGGGCTTCCTATGTGAAGATAGAATGGACGAACGCATTTGCCAACAGACTGGACAATAAGTATGCGGATATCGATATACTCTCCACAGTGACCACCTGGCAGGAGGAGAAGATAAAGCAGAGAGTAAAGGATCTTCCGTGCATGATCTACATCGATTCGGATGATCCGGACGCGCTCAAGGGAACGGATGTGAAGAAGGCGGGAGAGGTCAGAAGAAGACGCTATCCTGTGTTAAAGCCTTACATAGACCAGATGGAGAACAGATATCAGTGGGTCATCGTAGCCGCGCCGTCGAGGGCATGGGCGAAGAAGGTATTCCCCGGACTTCGCACGAATGATGCCGTGAGAAAGCTCTGGGAGGCAATTCTTAAGTGCGCGCGCATGGGCGACGGAAGCGATAAGAGCGCCATGACCTGCGATCCCTTCAGGGCATGGGATGAGCACAATGAGGACTTCATACAAAGAAGCGCTTGGCTCAATGAACAGAAATTCGACAGATTACATTATACAAGTAAAAACGGAACCGATTTTACAGTGGGACTGAACCCCAGAGTAAAATGGGAGGGTGGAGGAGAGTATTCTCTTCAGGGCATCTATTTCAATCCGAACATGCCCACCGAGGAGATATTCACCTCGCCTATGAGGGGCAGGGCCGACGGTCTTTTAGTGGCCAGCAAGCCGCTGTCGTATCAGGGCCAGCTGATAGAGAACTTCTCCATCAGATTTGAAAACGGCAGGGCCGTGGAGGTGAAGGCCGAAAAGGGCCAGCAGCTTCTGGAGGAGATGATCGCGATGGATGAGGGAGCTCCCTACCTCGGAGAGGTGGCTCTGGTTCCGAAGGAATCACCCATAAATCAGTGCGGCATTCTGTTCTACAACACGCTCTTCGATGAAAATGCGGCATGCCATGTGGCTCTCGGAACCGGTTTTACCAACCTTCTGGAAGGCTTCGAGAACATGAGCACCGAGGAGACCCTCGCGGCCGGAGTGAACGATTCCATGATACATGTGGATTTCATGATCGGCACGGATGATCTTACGATCACAGGTATCAAGGCGGACGGAACAGAGGTAGAGGTATTCAGAAACGGTACCTGGGCGTTCTAAAGAAAAGGTCAGTACAAAGCATGAATGATGAACAGCTGCTAACGGATGTATACAGCAGACTTTTTGAAGCGGTGGCCAAGGGAAAGATCTCCCTTCCCAAGCGCAAGAAGAAAAAGGCTGTATCGGCTGACGATGTCAGAAACCGTGTGTGGATCTATTTAAACAGCAAAAATGTTTCGCAGCTTCAGGATGATATGAGAAATATCATCTTCAGACAGATCGCGAGAAAGAGCGATTTCGAGGATCTGGATACGGGGCGCCTCCTCGCGAGATTTGCGCAGGAGGAGCTGAGAGGCTTTAACGAGGTCAAGACCGCGAAGGTCACCGTGTCCGATGTGCTGCATTTTTATAAGGGTATCGACAGGGAGCTCATCACGCAGTCACTGTCACATGTATACCGCGAAAAATTCGTCGGGCAGAAGACCAAGCAGGAGATCGTAGCCTTAATGCCTGCGAATCCCATAGATGCCTATCCGGGAGCGAGAGCCCTGAAGAGGCATTTTATCCTCCATGTCGGCGCGACCAATACGGGCAAGACCTATCAGTCCTTGCAGAGACTCAAGGAGGCAAGACACGGCGTATATCTTTCGCCGCTGCGTCTTCTCGCGCTGGAGGTGCAGGAGCGCTTCCTCATGGATAATGTCATGTGCTCCATGACGACCGGTGAGGAGGAGGATATAGTAAAGGACGCCACGGTGATGAGCTGTACCGTGGAGAAGCTTCGCATCGAGGAGGTCTTCGATGTGGCTGTCGTGGACGAGTGCCAGATGATAAAGGACCGCGACAGGGGCTACGCGTGGACAAGGGCGATACTCGGTATCATGTGCCCCGAGGTGCATCTTTGCATGGCTCCCGAGGCGGAGGATATCATTATCCGCATGATAGAGGAGTGCGGGGATACCTATGAGGTCGTAAGGCACGAGAGGGATACCGAGCTCAAGTTTGAGAGAGGACAGTTCGATGTCGAGAGAGACCTGAAAAAGGGCGACGCGCTTATCGTTTTTTCGAAGAGAAAGGTGCTCGCTCTGGCCAGCTACCTGCAGGAGCAGGGCGTGAAGGTCAGCGTCATCTACGGCGCTCTTCCCTACCAGTCCCGCAAGGAGCAGGTCAGAATGTTCATAAACGGCGAGACGGATATAGTGGTCGCTACGGACGCCATAGGCATGGGCATGAATCTTCCGATACGCAGGATCGTGCTTATGGAGGCCGAGAAGTTCGACGGTCTGGACTTCAGGGATCTCGAGGGACCCGAGGTCAAGCAGATCGGCGGAAGAGCCGGGAGAAAAGGCATGTACGATGTGGGATTTGTGGCAGCCGCTGAGGAGCCCGAGAGGATCGAGAGCCTCCTGCGCGAGAAGACGCCGCCCATAGAGTGCATCAATCTCGGAGTGCCGGACGATATAATAAAGATCGACCAGAGGCTGGACGATATACTTCTGACGTGGAACGCGCTTCCTGTAAGCGGAATATATGTCAGGAGCGACGTTACCCGCGAGGTAAATCTGTACAGAAAGCTTCGCGAGAGGCTTCCCGAGCTGTCCAATGAGGACTATTACCAGTGCATCACCATACCTTTTGCGGAGACTCCCGAGGTTACGGGGCAGTGGCTGACATACTGTACCTGCTACTTCACAAAGGGGGAGGATTCGCTGTGGTTTCCGGCCAGAGACCCGAGAAATCTCGACGAGTACGAGTCATATTACAAGATACTTGACCTCTACTACCAGTTCTGCACCAGATTCAATCTGCCATTTGAGCAGGAGCTTCTGGCGGAAACGAAGTCCGAGGTCGCCAAGGAGATCTGCGACATACTCGTGGACAACCTTAAGAAGTACGGCAAGGTGTGCAGAAGGTGCGGCAAGGCTCTGGCCTGGAACCACCCGTACAATCTCTGCGAGACCTGCCACGCTCTGCCAGCGCCTCTTCGCGGCATAGGCGGAAAGCATATGTCCACGTGGAGGGGGGAACAGAGCAGGATACCCGCCCCGGCCAAGGGACATTCGTCCGGAAGGCAGCCGTATGCCGGCAGGAGCTCCTCCGGAAGAAGAGGACACAGAAACAAGACATGATCATCGGCCCGGGAAAGCTCCCGGGCTTTTTTGTGCCCCGCATCGCATACAGATACTGTGGTCCTGCGCCGAACTTACGTCTGCAAATTTCATCATTCCCTTGACATCGACTGCTCTTTGCTTTAATATTGAATATATATGTCGTGGGGCGTAGTGCGCCCTTTTCAGCGATTATCGGAGGGGTTCATATGCAGGATAATAACAGCGTATTTCAAAAGATCGCCGAAGCCCTGCTTACGGAGTATTCAAACGTATACTATATAAATGCCGTTACGCACGAGTACCATGTGTACTCGACGGACAGGATCAGGCATGTCATCCATACCGACGGGGGCGGCAAGGATTTCTTCAAGGATGTCGTGGTGGACGCGAAGAAGATAATCTTCGAGGACGATATCCATTATTTCACCGAGCGAATGAGCAAGGACAATCTGCGGCTTTGGGCTCAAAAGGGCATCATGGAGAGCTTCAAGTACCGCATCATGATAGACGGTGTACCCGTATGGCACCAACTGAACCTGATAAGGGGAGTGGGCGAGGGAGACGAGTACTATATCCTCGGAGTCACGAATATCGACGAGGAGTACAGAAACAGCCTTCAGAACGAGGAAACCGCAAAGAATGCCGAGATATTCAATCAGATAGCGACCAGTCTGGCGACCCACTACGACATGCTCTACTATGTCAATACAATAAGCGGAAGGTATTACAGGTTCGCGACCAACAGCCGCTATGAGAATCTGGACGTGGAGGAGAACGGACAGGAATTCTTCAACGCGGTGAAGACCAACGTGAAGAGCGTTGTATACAGTGAGGATCGCGACAGGGTAGCCGCGTATTTCGATAAGGATTACCTTTTTTCGAGTCTTGAGGACAGAAAAAAGATAAATATCGATTACAGGCTGACGAACGGCGGAAGGATCAGCTATGTACGCGCGAGCATCATGTGGGCAAGCGACCGCGTGCATCTTATCATATGTGTGGAGAACCGCGATGAGGCGGTCCGCCGCGAGAAGGATTACCTGAACGCTCTTTCCATGGCCAATGAAAAGGCCAGACGCGACGAGCTGACCGGTACAAAGAACAAGACTGCATACGAGGAGACGGCCGAAGCTATACAGAGCGCTGTCGATGAGGGTAAATGCGAGCCGTTCGCCGTGGTGGTATGCGATATAAACAACCTGAAGCAGGTCAATGATACACAGGGACACAAGGCGGGCGATGATTATATCAGGATGGCCAGCAGGATGGTGTGCAGCATATTCGTGCACAGTCCAGTGTACAGGTTCGGCGGCGACGAGTTCGTCGTCATACTGAGCGGGAGTGATTACAGGAACAGGGTGGAGCATCTCGCAAGGCTCAGGCAGCGGTCTGCCAATAATCTGTTCTCGAACAACGGACCGGTCCTTGCGTCAGGACTCGCGACATACGATCCGTCAGACGACAAAACATATGACGATGTATTCAAGCGCGCCGACGCGAGGATGTATGAGGATAAGGCTTATCTGAGAGAGAAGAAGATAAGACAGGACAGCTACGCGCGGCTCGATCGGTCCTCCGGTGAGATACCCGAGGACAGAAAGAATAAGCTGGACAAGCTGTTCACAGCCTTAGAGGCTGTGTCGGATGGGGCATATGTATATCTGTGCGATGTGAAATACGACTACTCCAGATGGTCGCAGCGCGCGGTGGAGGTCTACGGCCTTCCGTCGAAATACATGTACGGAGCCGGAGATATCTGGGAAGAGCATATCCATCCGGATGACAGAGCGGCATATCATGAGGGTATCAAGAATATACTCTCAGGAACGTCAAGCGAACACGATATGCAGTACAGGGCGAGGCGGCCGGATGGCGTCTATGAGACATGCACCTGCAAGGGCATCGTGCTCATAGACGCGAACGGAGAGCCCGAATATTTCTCGGGAACCATTAAGAGCCACCAGATAAAGACGAGAAATGATACGCTCACGGGTCTTAAAAATGAATACGGCTTCTTTGAGGACCTCAATACGCTTATTGTGGACGGCGTCAGCGCAAATATCAGCATCATAGGCATTTCGCGCTTCGTGGAGATCAACGAGATCTACGGCTACATGTTTGGCAATTCCGTGCTTCAGAGGTTCGGAAGATATCTTCTCGACCATGTGGGGGGAGGCGGAAGCGTATACAGGGTTGACGGCACGAAATTCATGGTCATATCCAGGGATTATTCCGCCAAGGAGATAAGCAGGAGATATTCCGACATAAGAAGGCATTTCCGCGACGGCTTCAATATAGAGGGTAAGACGATAATACTCGATCTCAATGCGGCGAACCTGACGCTCGACACATTTACGGTGGACGTGCAGACTGTCTACACCTGCCTGAACTTCGCGTATGACGAGTCGAAGAACAAGAGGCAGGGCGATATGGTGCACTTCCATGAGAAGCTCACCGACGAGAGCCG
>DGVE01000010.1 GCA_002395865.1 Lachnospiraceae bacterium UBA4292
ACAATGGAGAAGGTCAGAGGACTCAGTTTCAGTTTTCCGCTTTCCACCTTCGAGATATCCAGAATGTCATTGATCAGGGTCAGCAGATGATTGCTGGCAAGGCTGATTTTCCGAAGGCTCTCCCTCGTTGACTCCACATCGCCGAGATTCTTCTCGACAATGGTCGTAAGGCCTACGATGGCGTTCATGGGCGTGCGGATGTCATGTGACATGGTGGAGAGGAAATCCGTCTTGGCCTTGTTTGCGGATTCGGCTTCTCTGGCCGTTATCTGAAGTCGCCTGTTCAAGTAACGCAGATAATAAAGATCACTCAGAAACAGTATCGTCAGGCCGATAAATACCACTCCGAACAAATGCCAGTTCTCGGTATCCGTATGCAGAGCCTTTTCGGGCACCAGACCCAGAAGAGTCCACCCGGTAGTACCGGAGATGGGGGTATGGGTAAGTATGCACGCCTCATCGTGTGAGTTGTTCATACTTACATAACCCGTCGACGAAGTGACTGTTTCGAACAGTTTGCCCGTAGTCTCCGAATCCGACTTGTTGTAGGACTTATAGAACTCGAAAAAACTGGAGTTTTTAAAGCTGTATCCCTTAAGGATATAATCGCCGTTGGCGTCGATCATGGACAGTTCGGCATTTTCAAGCTCCGTCTGAGGGAAGACCCATTTCTGCTCTATCGCCGAAAGCGGTATAACTCGTAGCAGGACCGCGGCCACGTTCTTTTCGCTTTCTGGATCATAGAGCACGATATCGTTGCAGAAAGCCAGCGACTGCTCACCGTTCATCGGATTTGTGTAGGCACGCGTAATGTTTATCGACCTTCCGATCTCGTCTATCCATTCCACATCCCCCAAAAGCTCCACCCTCTCATATGAGACATGATAGTCATCGGCCGTGCCCTGTCTCGGTCGGGTGGAGAGGCCCTTCAGCGTATTGAGGTCTACCAGATGCGCTGAAGTATTGCCCAGCACATGCGACGCGCGTATATAATCAACTGCCTCCTCCATGGTCATCCTTCGGCTGGTGATGTATTTCGCCCATACATCGCACACTCTCTGCTCGCCTTCGAGGTAGTTCTCCGCCACCTTCTCCATCGTGACCGTGGTATTTTCAAAATGTTCGATCTGCATCCTGTAGGATACTCTGTTTTTATATACAGAATAACGGACCACGAATATCATTATGGTGGCCATGATGATCACGTTTATAATGATAATTACAGATTTTTTCATGCCCTGTCCCCGACACTTTTATTCCGCCACGCGCGAAGCCGCGCACAGCTCACCCTTTGTCTATCATGGGCTTTCTCAATTTGTTGTATTATATCGCAATATTTACATCCGCGAACACGCGTGTAAGTATATATAATCACTAATAACAGTATAGCAGAAAGCCGTATATTTGTAAAATTCTTTTTCCACCCTCACCACATAAAAACGGCCGCACGTATCTACCGCGTGCGACCGTTTCTATCTTATGCCCTCATGGTCTCCTCAAGTCTGTTTTTGATGTATCCGGCAAGCGCGTCGGACGATGTTACCGTCACTCGGCTTCACCTCCGAGAGGCCCACCATCTCCATCAGTTCCTCATACGCGTTTCCTTCCGGCTTTTTCAACTCTGATATGACGATATCAGAACGGGTGTACCTTTTACGGGGCAAGCTCACAACCGTTTGCCGTGCGCGATATGTTATTTCTTCCCGTGCCTTTGGTTAGCTGCCGCCAGATAACGTTTCAACGCATCGTTTGTAAGAATCTTTTCACGCAGACGCTCCGTCAGAAAAATGTCTGCGAACTTCTCGATAGTGCAGCCAACATAAAAGTCTCTCGGCAAAGGTTTGGCGTACTCTCCACCACCGTAGCTTCCTACGGAACTGCCCGGGGTAAAACAGTTGTAGTGGATATCGGGAGAAGAATTTTCATGAAAGCGCAGGGTCACGATATCGTGTTCCATGGCCACTTCTATGTCATATTCACCCAAAAAAATGTCGTTGTGCAGGAATCTCAGTTTGTTCTCCTTCGCGAACTCCTCAGCGAAGGAATCATACTCACCGCGTATCAGCACATTTCTCTTTCGCATACTCTTCAATAGTTCCGGTGAAGCCATGACAGATTCGACCGTCCGGCTGAGAATAAGACAATATATGTGAGAGAACTCATCGAGATATCCTTCACCGAGTCCGGTGATGCCCTCCGTCACGCTCAGAGTATCATACTTTCTTGTCCATTTACCTCTTTCCGCCGGAGAGACTATCGTATCCTCACGGCAAAGAACGCCTTCACCTTCCACCTCAAGAAGTCCGCTGTAATGATTTATGTATACGATCCTGTTGTTATGCTCTGAAAAATACATTTTCCACCTCCGTATGCATTAACCTCTGCAAAACGAAAATACTCTGTCATAGAAATCCTTCGCCTCTTCAAAAGTTCCGTGGCCAAGGCCTTCATACACAAAAAGCTCACTGTTTTCTATCCCGCTTTTTAATTCACCGGGTGCATCATTTCCGACAGTCTTGTCATCGCTTCCGGCTATGATCAGCGTCGGACAACCGATCTTTGATAATCCATCCCGTGCATCAAAACGCAGGATAGCATTTGCGTTTTTCAAAAAGCGATCATAACTTGACGGTTTAGTGAATCTCGCGATAAGCGGAAAAAACTTCCTGTTCTTTTGCAGATATCTGTCCGAATACATCTTTTTTGCAGTATCCACCATAAGTGATCTGTGATCTCCGCGCTTTACCATATCGATCCATGACGAAACAGCATTCGTCGCGACAGGATTTGCATACGGAGTCGTAACAGCAAGTATCAGGCGCTCCACTGCCTCAGGATGTCTGATGGCTATGCTCTGCGCGATCATACCTCCCTGAGATACCCCCAGTACACAGGCCATGTCGATTCCTATCTTCTTCATCACCTCGACCTGATCGTCTGCCATGTCCTCGATACTGTATCCCTGCGGCATAGCATTCTTGCGGCTGAACATATATACTGTGTAATCATTCAGATACTTTTTATAAGGCATCCGAAGTATCCAGGCTTTCCCCTTTACCGTAGCCAGTCCGTCCGATAAGCCCGGCAGGACCACCATCTTTTTCTTCCCGGTTCCGAATGATACATAATACATGTCGGTATCACCGATTTTTTCGCATCCGTTTACGTTCTTGTTCCAAAACATAGGTCAATCCCCCCCGCTTAGCGTATGTTCATTATATATGACATATACGTGATCTGCATAAGAAAATTGGCTTCCCGAATAACTGTCACATTCCGTAGACCGCAACGCCTACCACAGCCGAGAGGCATATCAGTACAATAGGTGACAGGCCTTTTTTATTGACTTTTCTTGAGCCGAAATAAACTGCCGCGAGACCGCATGTTATAAAAAGCGCGGTAATATCAACACTGCTCTGTGTCCCTTCGCAGCAATTAGCGATGATCATATATATGCCCATCGCGAGAATAATTCCGATCACGCAAGGCTTTATCCCGCGCAGAGCCGCCTTCACATAAGGATTCTTATGACGTTTCTTCGCAAGCACCATTATAATAATTATTATGAGAAACGCGGGAAGCATGACCGCCATTGTGGCGATGACCGCCCCCAACAGGCCACCCTTGTTGCTGCCCACATAGGTAGCCAGATTCACCATGATCGGACCGGGCGTGCTCTCACTGACGGCTATCATATAGGAAAGCATCTCATCATCCATCCATGCGCCAGCACCACATCTCTGATAA
>DGVE01000136.1:0-2640 GCA_002395865.1 Lachnospiraceae bacterium UBA4292
AAGGAGGCCGCTGAGAAGGCTAAGAAGGAGCTTTCAAGCGCTACCACTACGAATATCAACCTGCCCTTCATCGCCGCTACAAGCGACGGAGCAAAGCATCTGGACATGACTCTTACAAGGGCTAAGTTCAATGAGCTCACACATGACCTGGTAGAGAGAACGGTTATTCCTGTTCAGAACGCATTGAAGGACGCGGGCATCTCTGCATCAGAGCTTTCAAAGGTGCTTCTGGTCGGCGGTTCTACACGTATGATAAGCGTACAGGACAAGGTTCGCCAGCTCACCGGCAAGGAGCCTTCCAAGACGCTCAACCCCGACGAGTGCGTTGCCATAGGTGCATCCATCCAGGGCGGTAAGCTCGCAGGTGATGAGGGCGCAGGCGACATCCTTCTTCTGGATGTAACACCTCTGTCACTCGCTATCGAGACCATGGGCGGTGTGGCTACTGTCCTCATCCCCAGAAATACAACCATCCCTACCAGAAAGAGCCAGGTATTCTCTACCGCAGCTGATAACCAGAGCGCAGTTGATATCCACATCACACAGGGTGAGAGACAGTTCTCGAGGGACAACAAGACCCTCGGCCAGTTCAGACTGGACGGTATACCGCCCGCAAGGCGCGGCGTTCCTCAGATCGAGGTAACATTCGATATCGACTCCAACGGTATCGTAAATGTCAGCGCAAAGGATCTGGGCACAGGCAAGGAGCAGCACATTACCATTACTTCAAGCTCCAACATGAGCGATTCCGATATCGATAAGGCTGTCAGAGAGGCTGCTGAGTTCGAGGCACAGGACAAGAAGCGTAAGGAGATCATCGACGCGAGAAATGATGCCGACAACATGGTATTCCAGACAGAGAAGGCTATCGATGAGGTAGGCGACAAGATCCCCGAGGCTGAAAAGACTCAGGTGCTCGCAGATATCTCTGCTCTGAAGGAGATCCTTGAGAGAACGACTCCCGAGACCATGACCGATAATGACCTCGATGAGTTAAAGAACAAGAAGGACGACCTGATGAAGAACGCTCAGATGCTCTTCCAGAAGGTATATGAGGCAGCAGGCGGAGCTCAGGGCGGCAGTCAGGGCGGCTTTAACGGCGGCCAGGGCGGATTTGACGGAAGCTTTAACGGCGGCTCTTCAGGAAACGGCGGCTATGGCGATGACGTAGTCGACGGCGATTACAAGGAAGTATAAGCAGTAAAGAAATACAGATACTCTCACCGGCCTGACTGGGCCGGTGAAAGTGAACTATAAAGGGGAAAGACAATGAGCGAAAGCAAGAGAGATTATTACGAGGTGCTGGGAGTTCCGAGGAACGCGGACGATGCGGCCCTCAAAAAAGCATACCGTGCGCTTGCAAAAAAATATCATCCGGATGTGAATCCGGGAGATGCTGCGGCCGCTGAGAAGTTCAAGGAGGCTTCCGAGGCATACAGTGTGCTCAGCGATCCCCAGAAGAGAGCTCAGTACGACCAGTTCGGCCACGCGGCCTTTGAGAATGGCGGCGGTCCAAGCGGATTCGACTTCTCCAACATGGATATGAGCGATATCTTCAGCGACTTCTTCGGAGATATCTTCGGCGGAAGGCGCAAGAACTCCGGCGGCCCACAGAAGGGTGCGAATGTCCAGACGACGGTAAGGGTCAGCTTTGAGCAGGCTGTGTTCGGAGTGAATAAGGAAATTGACCTCAATCTCAAGGAGGCATGCCCGAACTGTCAGGGAAGCGGCGCGCGCCCCGGAACACAGGCGAAGAGGTGCAGCAAGTGCAACGGAACCGGTCAGGTGACCTATACGCAGCAGTCGCTGTTCGGCGTGGTAAGAAATGTGGCGGCCTGCCCTGATTGCCGCGGTACCGGCAAGATCATACCCGACAAATGTCCAAAGTGCGCCGGAAGCGGTTATATACAGTCCAAAAAGAGGATACAGGTCGCAGTGCCCGCGGGCATTGACAACGGCCAGAGCATACGTATACGCGAGAAGGGCGAGCCCGGAACGGGCGGCGGTCCCAGAGGCGATCTGTTGGTCGAGGTAATAGTGGCGCCGAGCCCTCAGTTCACGAGGGAGGATGTGAACATCTATTCCACCATAGCCATATCGTATGTTGACGCGGTGCTCGGCGGAACCGTTAAGATACCCACGGTCGACGGCGAGGTGGATCAGGAGATAAAGCCCGGCACACAGCCCGACACACGCATAAGGCTTCGCGGAAAAGGAGTTCCTTTCTTAAGGAACCGGGCGCAGCGCGGAGACCACTATGTGACCATTACCATCAAGGTGCCCACGAGGCTCAACGATGAGCAGAAGGAGGCTTTGAAGGCGTACGACGACGCTATGAAGGGCAACACCAGCCCGAAGAAGAAAAAAGGATTTTTCGGTTGATATCACGGCTCCCGCCTGCGCGGGAGCCTGTTTTATATTTGTTATGTTTTGCTTAAGAAAAAATATATAATTCTGCGCGGATATGTGCTATAATGCCTTAAATGTGTGATTGCCCGTAATTCAGGGCGTTTTGCGGATAATGCACAGCGGAGGTCATCATGGCAAGAGGCGGAGGACATATGGGAGGCGGTTTCAGAGGAGGCGGCCATTCCCACGGCGGTTTCGGACACAGCAGCTTCGGACGCAGCTACCACAGCT
>DGVE01000136.1:2689-3772 GCA_002395865.1 Lachnospiraceae bacterium UBA4292
ACAGCTACCACAGCTACCACAGCTATCACAGGAGCCGCGGATATTACGGCAGGAGCCTGTTTTCGGACAGCTTCAGCAACAGCTATTCGGGAAACAGATATATGGACGGGAGACCGTTCCAGTTCAGCCATGCCCAGACATACCGCGACATGGAGAGAAGAAGCGAAAAGCTGATGCTTACGATCGGTCTCTTCATCCTTTGCCTGATGTTTTCGGGCGCACTGCTTACCAACGCCGCGAAAAGCTACAAGAAGACATTTCTTACCACGGGCAAGCTGACGGGGGCCATAGAGACAAAGTATGTCGTCGACGAGACAGGTCTTTTTGACGAGGCTACCATTAAAAGCGGAGGGGAATATTTCCTTGAGAAGACGGGTATACAGCCTGTCGTTATGCTCTCGAGCGACCTGAATTATCACGACGGCAGCTATGGGGTGAATCTGATGGCTGTTCAGTATGACAAGCTGTTCAGTGATGAGTGCCACTTGCTTCTCGTGATCACGCCCAGCCAGCTGTCGAAGGGGACGACGAATCTGATACTATCCTATTACTATGGCGGAGATGTCGACAAGATAATGCAGGAGGATGACTTCGACTTCATGTGGTCGAAGCTTAGGGAGAATATCGATAACGGGCAGAATCCCTCCGAGGCGATATCCAATACGCTCCGCAGCACCGCAAAGCATGTGGACCCGACCAGAAGCAACATCATGGGAAGGATACTGTGGTTCGCGGGGATAGGATTTGCCGCGGTGATCATAGCTGCCTTTTTCTTTATGGCGAAGAAGAGACATGACGATGACGTGAAGATAAAGAGCGTCAAGCCTGAATTTGAAAATGACGACTTCCCCGCGCTCGACGATCCCTACAGGAATCCAAAGCTCGATATCGCGAAGGGTGAGCTCGCGAAGGCTCCGCAGCCGGCCCCCTCGCCCCGCCTCGAGCCTGAGAACGTCATAAACTGGGAGGACGCAATGGCGGACATAAATGATATGAAGAACAACCTGAAGAGCGACGGTGAGAATGTGACATAACACGAAAGTTGTATTTTGTATTTTGTTGTAACTATTCAGAACCATACAG
>DGVE01000199.1 GCA_002395865.1 Lachnospiraceae bacterium UBA4292
GCCTTTGGCAGAGGTTTTGCGAATGTGATGGGCGGGTGCTGAATAGTTACGAAATAGCTTGATTGCGATAGATCGGGTGGAGGCGGCGTTATGAAGTTCATCCATATTTCCGATGTATATCTAGGCACGGTGCCTGATGCAGGCATGATTTGGGGAGAGTCCCGGGCGAAAGAGCTCTGGGACTCTTTCGGGCGTGTTATAGATGACTGCAACAGGGAGAGAGCGGATGTGCTTCTCATAAGCGGCAATCTCTTCGGCAGGCTTCCCTCGGTGAAGGAGATGGATGAGGCGCTGGCGATACTCTCCAGACTGAAGGATACGCAGGTGTTTATCACGGCAGGAGACAAAGACAGGTTATGTCCGGCATCGCTGTATCAGATTTGTGAGTGGCCGGAGCATGTGCATCTCCTCGGAGAAGGAGGACCACAGACTTACGAGCTGCCGTACCCGGGTGTGAAGGTGCAGGGGATAAGCCTCACGGGTGATAGAACCTGCAGGGAAGATGCACTGAAATGTTCTCCTGTGATCGGTGAGGATTACAATATACTGATGTTTAGCGCAGGCGAGCTGACACAGGACGATGTGTACATGATCGCTACGGCAGGCTTCGACTATGTGGCTATGGGCGGAAAGGCACAGTGCGATATCCTGGAGAGAGAAAAGGCTGCTTATCCCGGCACGCTCGAGCCCTTGGAGCCCGGGGATGCAAAGCACGGTTACATACTCGGTGAGATAGACGACGGCGGTACAAGGCTCACATTTGTGGCTACGCAGAAGCGAAGCTACAGGAAAATCGAACTGGATGTTCGTGAGTTCTCCGGGGATGAGGATATCCTGCCGCGCATCAGGAAGAGGATATCCGACGAGGGGAGCAACAACATCTTTACCGTGCGGCTGACAGGCACCGCGCAGGACAGTGAGCTGACCGACGCGGTCAAAAGGTGCGGCAATGTCCTCAGCGTGGAGTATTCGGGGCAGGCACCGGTGGATATAAAGGCTGTTAAGGCCATGCACAGCGAAGATATAGTTGGCAAATACATAGATCTTCTGGAGATGGATAAAAGACCTGAGGCGGCGCAGGCCATGGAGCTCGGCGTCAGGACTCTGCTGGACTCCGGAAGATAGATAAGAGGGCGGGCTTTGAAGATCGTAGAGCTGCAGATCAGTCATTTCGGAAAATTTCATGATAAGAATATCAGCCTGAACCCGGGGATGAACGTGATCGAGGGTGCAAATGAGGCGGGAAAGAGCACTATCTTTGCCTTTATATTTGCCATGCTCTTCGGACTGGACGGAAGCGAGTACGCGCTCGAACTGAAGAAGAAGTACGAGCCTTGGGATGATAAGGGCGGTTACGGCGGCGCGATGGTCTTCGAGAGCGAGGGCAGGAGTTACCTGATAGAGAGAAGCTTCCTGGCCGATGCGCCGTATCTGCATCTGACTGAGGTCGAAAGCGGCAGGGAGCTGGTTCCGGCTGCGGACAGGCTCAGGCAGCTGACGGGATATATCACGGAGAGCGTTTATTCGAATACCGTGAGTATCGGTCAGATGAGGGGCATCTCTGTGGAGGAACTCGCTTCGGAACTTAAGGAACATGTCAATAACATCGGCCGCGGTAAAAATATAAATATTTCTATACAGTCCACGCAGGATGAGCTCGCGAAAAGACGCATATCTCTTCAGAAAAGGCAGAGGAACGATATCGACGCCGCGGTGAAAGAACTGACTGCCGCTAAGGAAGGAATAGAGAAGGAGCTGGAGACGAATCTCACCCGCTATGTCGAGAAGGTGAGACAACTGAGAACGGGAAGAAGCGAGGAATACGAGAGGTTCTCCGACAGGGAGGAGAAGGCTAAAGAGCGAAAGAATCTTGCCGCTTCCCTGGAGGAGGATGAAAAAAGGCTAAAAGAGGAGCTTGCCAGATATTCACAGCAAAAGGACGAGCTCGTAAAGCAGGCCGGAGGAGTGAAAAACAGCAGCTCCGCTTTGGGAGCGCTTCAAATCGTTTGCATAGCGCTTGCAGCCGCTTTTATAACGGCGATACCGCTTTCTGTATATCTTCACTATACCGCGAGGCTCAGATGGAGATTTGTCGCAGTTATAGGTGTGATGTGCGTGATCGGCGCGTGCGCTATGGCGGTGTTATTTGCGGTGTCCGGAAGAAGAAGAAGGCAGAGGATAAACTTCTTCCGTCTGGCGCAGGACAGGGCTTCCAAATACGAGGAGACCGAGAGAGAGCTCAATGCCATTGCGCGCAAGAAGAGCGAAATAATAAAGGCTCTCTCGGAAACGGATAATGATGAGTACCATGTGCTTCACGAGCAGAACACGGAGCTCGAGAAGGAGATACAGAGACTTTCCTGGGAACAGCAGGGTATAACCGCAAGGCTTGATTCCACGAACGAAAAGCTTGAGATCGCAAGAAGGGATCGCGAGGAAAATGACAGGATAAACCGCGACATTGCAGCGGTAAGGACGGCCATGCAGATGCTCTTCCTGGCCGCAAGACAGATAGAGGACTCCTTCGGCTTCGAGATGCTGGGACGAGCTTCGGATTATTTTGCCGCAGTCACGGGAGGAAGGTATTCGAAGATGATCATCGGCGATGACAAAAGAGTCAGACTGGTCGGCGAGAGAACGGTGGATCTTCTGCAGGTGAGCCGCGGAACCATCGAGCAGGCATATCTGTGCATAAGGATGGCGGCGGCAGACTGCTTTACACAGATGAAGCTTCCGTTCATATTGGACGATACATTTGCTTTCTTCGATGACGACAGGACCGCCGGGGCCATGGAGCTTCTGGGCTCATGCAATCGTCAGGTGATAATACTCACCTGCCAGAAGCGAGAGAAGCGTATACTGGCGGACAGGGGTTTTTCTAAGAACCGGCAGGCTGAGCAGCAGCCTTTGAAGAGATGACTTTTGGATGATCACCGTATCATCACAGGAGATTGAAATGCGTGAATTTGTTAGGGGCCTTCGGGCGGGAGTGCCGATAGGTCTCGGATACCTGAGCGTGAGCTTCACCTTCGGCATCATGGCCTACGGGATGGGGTACAGCTGGTGGCAGGCGGGACTTATATCGTTCCTCACCGTGACCTCGGCCGGACAGTTCTCGGGCATAGGTACCATGCTCATGCCGGGGAGATATATAGAGATGCTGGTGTCACAGCTCACCATAAATGTGAGATACTCATTCATGAGCATCTCTCTGGGACAGAAGGCCGATAAGGCCTTCTGCGGCATTTACAGGTGGCTTCTGGGCTTTTTTGTGACCGATGAGATATTTGCCGTGGCGATGACCGAGAAGAAAGTGAAGAGAGCTTTCTTTGCGGGACTTGCCATGATACCCTGGATCGGCTGGACTGCCGGAACCCTTCTGGGGGCAATTCTCGGAAATGTTCTCGGGGAGAGGCTTCTGTCCGCACTCGGACTTGCAATATACGGCATGTTCATAGCGATAGTGGTGCCTGAAATGAAAAAGAGCAGGGCGATACTTTTAGTGGCCGCGATATCCGTAACGCTTGCGTGTGCATTCAGGTACGTCCCTGTGGTGAGGGAAGTGCCCTCGGGATTTGCCGTGAGCATCTGCGCGGTAGCAGCTGCGGTGATCGGAGCGATATTTTTCCCTGTGCCGGCAGCGGAGGAGGTTGACTCGTGAGTAATATGCAATTTTTCTCCTACCTTCTTCTGATGGCGGGAACGACTTATCTGATAAGAGTGCTTCCATTTGCGCTCATCACGAAAAAAATAGAGAACACCTTCATAAGAAGCGTTCTCTACTATATACCGTATGCGGTGCTGGCTGCCATGACCCTTCCGGCAGCGGTCTATGCCACCCGAAATGTCATATCCGCCTGCGCGGGAATCGCCGTGGCGGTGTTCTTCGCCTACAAGGGGAAGTCGCTGACATTTGTGGCTGTGGCCGCTTGCGCGGCGGTGTATGCTGTGGAGTTTTTCGTATAAAACGATCCTTCGACCCGGCTGAGTCGAAGGATCTTTCTGTCTAACCCTGATTGAGCGCTCTGTGAGCTGTCAGAAGTCTGTTGATTCTAGTGGTAGGGTTAAGTATGTCGTGAAGACTGACATTGTGATTAAGGTGATCGATGATCATCGCGATATACTTGTTCATGTCTACATTTACATAGTAGGGCTTGGAAAGAAGCTCGGGGGTCTGGTAGACCAGATTCGTCGTGAGCAGGTAGTCGAAGACACCTGACTCGTAGGCGGTGTCGAACTTCGCGAGACCGTTCGTAAAGAGGCCGAAGGTTGACAGACAGAACACTCTCTTGGCCTTTCTTCTCTTGAGCTCCCTGGCCACATCGAGCATGGAGTCGCCCGAGGAGATCATGTCGTCGACGATCAGCACATCCTGTCCCTCTACGCTTGAGCCGAGGAATTCGTGCGCGACGATGGGGTTCCTTCCGTCGACCACCTTAGTGTAGTCGCGTCTCTTATAGAACATACCCATGTCGA
>DGVE01000205.1 GCA_002395865.1 Lachnospiraceae bacterium UBA4292
GTCGGAGAACAAGGGGGCGTATCTTCGCAACACCGAGAAGAACACGAAGAAGCGCTACGAGAAGTGGTACAAGGATCATCAGCCGGATAAGCTCACTCTGAACCGTCAGGCCACCGCGACTCTTGCCTACTCTCCTCTCATCTCCGTTATCGTGCCCGTGTATAACCCCCGCCCCGAGCACCTTCTCGAGATGGTGCGCTCCGTGAAAGCGCAGACCTACAGCAACTGGCAGCTTTGCCTCGCGAACGGCTCGGGACAGGACGCGAAGCTCTCCGCTCTCATCAGAAAGCTCGCTTCAGAGGACGAGCGCATAAAGAACGCGCGCCTTCGCACGAACCGCGGCATCTCGGGCAATACGAACGTCGCACTGAAGATCGCGGACGGCGAGTGGATAGCTCTGATGGATCAGGACGATATCATCCCTCCGAACGCGTTTTACGAGTACGTGGAGGCGATGAACGCAGACAGAAGCGTAGATGCCATATACTGCGATGAGGACAAGCTGGACGATGAAACAGGCAGACACTACGACCCGAACTTCAAGTCCGATTTCAACATCGATCTGCTCACATGCAACAACTACATCTGCCATATGTTCATGGTACGCAAGCCCGTAGCCGATGCCGCGGGTCCCTTCGACCCGGCTTTCGATGGCGCGCAGGACCACGATTTCATACTTCGCTGCGTGGAAAAGTCCAGAAAGGTCTGCCACATCCCGAAGGTGCTCTACTCATGGCGCAGCCACATGGCTTCCACAGCCTCCGAGGGCGCCGCGAAGACTTACGCATTTGACGCAGGCGTAAGGGCTGTGCAGGCATATTACGACAGAAACGGCATCCCCGGCAAGGTGAGCCGCGCGCAGTGCCTCGGCTGGTACAAGACCGATTTCACTCTCAAGGAGGAGCCGCTCATCTCCGTCCTCATACCGAACAAGGACCACATAGGCGAGCTGGACACGTGCATCACATCCATCCTTGAGAAGATCACATACAAAAACTATGAGATCATAGTCATAGAGAACAACAGCGAGGAGCAAGGTACGTTCGACTACTACAAGACCATGACCGAGCGTGACCCACGTATCCGCCTCATCACATGGGAGAAGGAGTTCAACTACTCCGCTATCAATAACTTCGGCGCCCGTGAGGCGAAGGGTGACTATCTCCTGCTTCTGAATAATGACACCGAGGTCATCAGCCCCGACCTGTTCACAAGCATGATGGGGTACTGTCAGCGAAAGGATGTCGGCGCCGTCGGAGCGAAACTCCTGTACGCGGACGACACCGTACAGCACGCAGGCGTTTTAATAGGCGTTGAGCACGCCGCCCACCACGTATTCCTGCGCTACGGCGCCGACGATCCCGGATATTTAGGTCGCGCCATCGTCTCACAGGACATAAGCGGTGTCACCGCCGCCTGCATGCTCGTAAAGAAGTCCGTATTCGACGAGGTCGGCGGCCTTGACGAGGACTTCGTCGTCGCCTACAACGACGTAGACCTCTGCCTCAAGATCGGTGCCGCAGGCTATCTCATCGTCTACGATGCTTTCGTCCGCATGCATCACTACGAGTCCAAGTCCCGCGGCTACGAGCTCACCGACGAGCAGAAGGAGCGCTTCGAGAACGAAAAAAAGCGCCTCCTCGAAAAGTGGGGAAAGCGCCTGGACTATGATCCATATTATAATAAGAATTTGACCAGTCTGAGGAATGGGTATTATAAGATCTAACAGAATAATAAGCGCTAAAACAGATATTCGGTAACAAACTCCATGTCTATCACAAGCTAGCGTATAAAAAGCACATATAATATTGCTCACGAACCCGAAGAAAAGTCTCCGGGTTCGTCTTTTTGCGGTTTGCTTCTCATTGGCGCCATTATCTGTCTTCGCATAGCAAATATGAATGTAATATTACCGTACCTCATTGTGTATGGTCTGTTATGACAGCGAAAGACATCTTTCATATTTTTTTATTCAGTTTTCCAAATATCCTTATCTCCGAATACCGGAAGCCTTGCTACACCATCTCTGTTTTGCAGCAATATACCCCATAGCCGTTACTTTTTACCGAGCAGAACCGCAATCTCCTCTTCGCTTCTCCCCTGCTGTCGCCACATCGCCATCAGTTCGTTACTCAGGCTTTCGCGGCCTTGGTCTATGCCCTGCTGTATTCCCAATTCTATTCCTTCCTCACGTCCCTGCTCCAATCCCTGCTCCACGCCCTCGCGTCTTGCGACATTCATGTCATTCCAGTAGTCATACAAGGCCTTATCCCTGGCCCAGATCTGCTCGCGAAGGGCAATGTCGGCATTGATCTCGCGTATCTTGTCAGCTCCTTTTTTGATCTCAGGGTTTGTAGTTGTATCCTTGATCATCGCAAGCACCTCCTCTGTGTCTGCCATGATAAGCCGCATCCACATTTGTCTATCATCATTTGCCTTCAGCTCCTTAGGCACCTTGGGCAGTTCGAATAGATGTATGGACAGCTTATCAGTCAGCTGTTTGTATTCCCTGTCATCCCGTATGGAAAACGATGTGTGGTACTCTTCACCCTCAAGAAAGCTGAAGTTCAGAACATTCACCGAAATAGTCCTGTCGAGAGTCTCGTAAACGGCACTCTCCCTGACATCGCTCGCATACATCTTGCTCCAGTAGAAGAGAATCCTCTCGGGGCTGAAGCCCTGCCTTCTGGCCTGCATCTCGATGTTGAACTTTCTCTTATCTGTCTCGACATGTATGTCCAACCGACACAGCTTACCGTCTACCACCAGAGGCACGATCTCCGGGTTTCGCACAAGCACCTTATCTTCTTCAGCCAGCGGCAGTTCTATCACATCTCTCAGAAACGCCTTCAAAATATCCGTATTCGTAGCAAAAAGTGCCTTGAATACCACATCATGGGTTGCGGGAATGAATTTATCCATAGTTCCTCCTTTGATGATACAACATTTTTTGACCGATGCCAAGCAAAAAATCCATTAAATACTTATCGATCTTCCAACTGTTTAAAATCCTATGCCTTGATGCTAACACCGCGCAATAATTTAGTCAATAGTATCTTTCTTTGCACATGCTATATTTATTGGTATATTTATTTGTGAACAAAAAGCTCGACTCAGTGAATATTCACTAAATCGAGCTTTTCTCAAAGTTTTTTGTTCACAGGGAGTGAACTTTTTTCACAAACCATTCACAAGGTCTATCAATGGATAAAAATACCGGGTTACATTGTTCCCGAAAAAATACAATAATATATGCGCAGATAAGCAGCACTCTCATCAAAACGGCCTCTGATCCGGATCGCTCGAAAGCCCCACACATCCGGTAAGCCCTGCGATCAGACGTACGTCCTCCTCTTCCAGCTCGAAATCAAATACTTTAAGGTTCTCCTCGATGCGCGAGGGAGTTACAGACTTGGGAAGCGGAAGGTAGCCTCTCTGAAGGCTCCATCGGATGCAGATCTGGGCAATACTCCTGCCGTATTTTTCGGCCAGCTTCTGCATCTGGGGCACGGCAAATATCTTACCGGTGCCGAGCGGACTGTACGCCTCAAGGATCATCCCCTGCGATCTGCAGTAATCCACAACCTCATCCTGCGTCTCACCGGGGCAGAGCCTTATCTGATTTACCATCGGCTTTATCCTTGCAGTTTCCAGAAGGGCATCGATGTGATGCCGCCTGAAATTGCTGATACCTATGGAGCGTATCTTACCCGCCTCGTAAAGCTCCTCCATGGCCCTCCAGGTCTGCGCATTGGCCTCCTGCCAGCGATCTCTGAAAGGCTTGGGGTTCGGCCAATGGATGAGGAACAGATCCACATAGTCGGTTCCCAGCTTCTTAAGTGACTCTTCAAAAGAGCTCATCGTAAGCTCGTAAGTGTGATTGGGATTCGTCAGTTTTGTGGTGATGAACAGCTTTTTTCTGTCCAAACCCGTCTCTTCTATCGCGATTCTCACGCAGTCTTCATTTCCATAGGCCTGCGCGGTATCGATGTGGGTATATCCCGCTTCTATCGCGCTCTTTACTGCTTTCACACCGGTCTCATCATCCGGTGTCTGCCACATTCCGAAGCCTATACATGGAATCTCCACCCCGTTGGCCAGCCTGTAAACATCGTTGTGATCCTTCATCCATAACCTCTTCCCCTACAGCTCCGAATACCCGAAGCTGTTCACAAGCGCATCGATCTTCTCGGCGTTTCTGCACATCGGGCAGTCGTGCTGGCTGTATGTGGAATAGTTCGGCACGTCTGCAGCCGAAAAGATAGCGTGGACGGGTTCCCCGGCTACTGTGTCGACTGCGGAGAAAAGGGCGGATATACCTGCGAGGTGGCCGCCGTAGTATCTGATGCAGTCGAGGCTCGAGGAGATGGTGCGGCCGGTGGTCGCGGACGCGAGCAGAAGGAGCACATGCTTGCCCTCGATGGCGATGCGGTTATTGTCCCTGAAGATGAGCTGGTTCTGCACATTGAGCTCCGGGGTGACTATGTAAATGGTCTTATGAGAGTTCATTGACATGATGCCCGAATGCTGCAGCTCTTCTGCGAGATACGCGCCGATGACCTCGGTGCCGTCCATGCAGGCGATGGTGTCCACGATCGTGTTGTACGAATACTGGCTCGCGATCTGGCGCGCCACGGCCTCTGCCTCCGACTGGCGGATCTTCATGGTCGTCATATCGAAATAGAAATTGATATGCGAGTGGCTGGTGACAAAATGTCCGGGAATGACCCTCATGGATATATCCCTCGAGTTCCTGTAGTAGATCTTAACTCCTTCGTTCATAGCTTCCTCCGTTATTTCATTCTACCCGGCTTATCGCAGCTAACGCATCCTGGGCATGAGCCGCAGGAGCCGCAGCACGATCTTCCGTTTCTCTTCTGCCTGATCACGCTCCGTATCGCAAGCGCCAGCACTGTGGCGATGATGATCGATACGATGATGGTTCCTATGTTTTCTTCTATCCAGTTCATTACAGTTTCGGTATGTCGTAGACGTATTTCACGATCTCGGTCAGTGTGAATTCTCCCGCCTCATCATCATAATCGTACCATTCCACGGCATTCAATGTGTCTTCATAGTCGTAATATGATATGGATACGAGCTTCCTTTCTCCATCCTGCTGCCCTATCTCGTACTTCTCGATGGTGTAGAGCTGCGAGTAATAGGTTATGTCGTACACAGTCTCGGTGACATTTCCCTGAAAGCCGTCAGTGTAAACGGTGTGTATTACATTGCCATAGTCATCGTACTCAGTCTCGGTGGTGTCGGTCTTCTCGATGC
>DGVE01000024.1 GCA_002395865.1 Lachnospiraceae bacterium UBA4292
AGGAAAACGGCAACCGCGAGGATTGCGATTATGTCAGCTTCAGCAACGAGGCGCATAAGAAGATTGTTTTCTCTGCCGGTAACGATAAGGAAATCGGCTTCTCCGCCTGGAATTACACGCAAGAGGCGCTCCATAAGGCAAACCACCTGCACGAGCTTGCGTATGAAGAGGATATCACGGTCAATATTGATTACAGCATGTGCGGTGTCGGCGGCGATATGCCCGGTATGGCGCATGTGCGCCCGCAGTATAAGCTCAAGGGCGGCAGAACCTATATTCAAGAGTTTGTCATTTCCAACCGAAAAATCTGATGCATTACTTATCTTTTAACGAATATTGCCGCAATCGGTTCGGTTGCAAGGTGTATAAGCTTTCGCTCGATGCGGGCTTCACCTGCCCGAACCGTGACGGAACGAAGGGGAGCAGGGGGTGCATATTCTGCTCCGCGGGCGGAAGCGGGGATTTCGCCGAGAGCCCGCAGCTGCCGGTATCCGAACAGTTGGCGCTGGCCAAACAGAGGGTCGCTGCGAAGATAAAAAACGGCAGATACATAGCATATTTTCAGGCGTATACAGGCACGTATGCGCCCGCTTCGCGTCTTCGAAAGCTATACTATGATGCGGCTTCCGACCCGGATGTGGTCATCATATCCATTGCCACGAGACCCGACTGCCTCGGGCCGGATGTGCTCGAACTTCTGGCTGAGCTGAATACCGTGAAGCCCGTGTGGGTGGAGCTTGGCCTACAGACCATCCACGAAAAGACCGCCGAGTACATACGCCGTGCGTATCCGCTTAGTGTGTACGAGGGGGCTGTAAATGCACTGAACGCCCTCGGCATAAAGGTCTTAACGCATGTGATACTCGGCCTGCCGGGTGAGAACCTGCGGATGATGAAGGAGACCGTGTCATATGTCTGTGAGAGGACTTGGGGCATAAAGCTTCAGCTCCTGCACATATTGAAGGGTACCGACCTGGCTGACGAATATGCAGCAGGCCGCGTCCGCGCGCTGACAGAGGACGAATACATGAACATTCTGGCAGAGTGCATTCAGCTGATACCGGATGACGTTGTGGTCCACCGGCTGACAGGCGACGGGCCGAAAAAGCTGCTTATCGCGCCTATGTGGAGCGCGGATAAAAAGAAAGTGATCAACAGAGTGAGGAAGGTCGTTTCCGGACATATGTCCTGACGGCTTTAAGCATGACCTATCGTTGGAAAGGAGTTATCATGTCACCCAGACCGCAGATAAGAAGGATCCCGAAGCCATGAGCCAAATCGAGAAGGAGGATCAGGCTCCGCAGGTGCAGATATAGGGCATGGATATGGTGGGAGTCTGCGAGTTCGCTGATTGTATTTTATCAGGAACACTTTCGCCTCCTGCTTTTACCTATGGATAGACCTTGTGAACAGTTTGTGAAAAAGTTCACTCCCGGTGAACGAAAACTTTAGAAAAAAGACCCGATTCTGTGAAGGTTCACAGTTTCGGGTTTTTTGATCGCACGGTAGTATATAAATGAATATAATAGTAGCGATTTTTGATACTGTTGACTAAAAGAAATGCCTGTGATAGCATCATTACAGAGGGTTTTGAGCAGTTATGCGGTCGTGCGTTATAAATCGATTTTCTGCTTGGAATCGATCAAAAGATGGTGTATCATAAAAGGAGGAGCTTATGGATAAATTTATTCCCGCAACCCACGATGTGGTTTTCAAGGCGCTTTTTGCAAGAAATACGGATATTCTGAAGGCGTTTCTGAGAGATGTGCTCGATCTGCCTCTTTCTGAAGGGGATAAGGTACTTGTGCTAAACCCGGAGATCGTGCCTCTGGTGGTCGATGGAAAGCTGTGCCGGCTGGACATACATGTCGAGACAGATAAGAGAAAGTTCAACATCGAGATGCAGGCCAGAAGGCAGGGCTTCAGCCCCGAGAGGATACTCTTTTACTGGAGCAAGATGTATGCGAGCGACGTCAGGGAGAGCGCCGTTTACGAGACTCTCGACAGGACTATTTCGGTAAATGTTCTAAACTTCAGCTTCCTTGAATGCGAAGAGTATCACACATCGTTTTCCATACGGGATGACAGGGAATACAAACAGCTGACGGATAAGCTGTCCATACATCTATTCGAGTTGCCCAAGGTGCCGAAGGAGCTGGAGGCAGATAATGACAGACAGATGTGGATGCGGCTTATCATGGCAGACACAGAGGAGGTGCTTGCTATGATCAAGGACACGACGACAAACCCTGAGATCAAAAAAGGAGCTGATAAAATACTCGATGTCAATGCGGACATTGCCCTGCGTGAGCAGATCTGGGCCAGGGACAAGGCCTTGTATGACTACTGGAATGACATGAATGTCGCAAGACGTGAGGGCATAGATCAAGGCCGCGAAAGTTTGAGTAACGAGCTGACGGAGAAATGGAGAAAACAGGGAAAAAGTGAAGAAGAGATAGCCCAGCTTCTCGGAGAATAGTAATGGTTGAAGAGTATATATGGAACAATTGATTAAAGGACTGTCGAACCGGAAACAGGGGCGACAGCCTGTAATTCAAGGAAAGGTTACTGGGGAAAAGGAGCCATGGATGCCATCAGCGAGAGACTGGATAGGAAAATGCCAGGATTGAAAGGCATTTCGGCGAGAAATCTGCGCAATATGCGCACATTTTACGAGGATTGGGTTATGAGCGTGATGAGAAATCGAATCTGGCAGATGATTCTGCCAAAAGGGCTCCATTGAGTGCATTACATATCTGTTGTACATATGAAGAGGAGACAGCTGATCTTCTCAGGAAAATGTAATAACCTATAAATTATAAAGCGAAAAAGAATTTGTCTTGAGCATGGGACAGATTCTTTTTCTATTTTTTGCTTGCTATACCTTTTGCGACAATGTATAATTATTGATACATACATTTGGCTATGTTCGAATAATGAAGTGTATGTTCATGAGAACGTTTTTTTAATATTTGAATTATCACCCAAACAAATGCCAAAATGTTGGAATTGATTATTGAATTGATATATAAATGGCAATGGCGTTTTGGCGTGAACTTCTTGTAAAGGAGAGCAATTATGGAAGAAAACATGACTTTTAATGAAAACAACATAACTGAACAGAATGAACTGCAACAAGTAGACAATAACGATGTTTTACCTGAAACGGAAGAATTAACTAAAGAGCGAAAGGGAGCCCGGTTTTTATTGCAAGTGGCTAATGGGGGAAAGAATGTTGCCAATGGAGTGGCAAAGAAAACTAAGAAAATAGCTGATAAATTAGCAGATGATGGATACCAGAGAAGATTAAAAAAATATAATCCATTGTTCCCGGAAGTATATTTTGGCGAAGGTTTTTTTCTACCGAATATTATTATGATAGTAGACGATGCTGTTCGAAGAGACATTGATGTTTGCAAAGGGGCCATTGGATGGCGGGAAAAAAGAAATGATACAGAAATACTGTGCCTATATGATGAATTCGTTAATGACTGTGGACTGAAATTCATCCCGGCTGCAAGCTGTGATGAGATATATTATGTGGATGTTCACGACAGAAAAAGGTTTATAAGGCATGACTGTATTTTTCAGCAATCTCATGCTGAAAAAGTGGCAGAGCTGGAACATATTGCCTATTCTCTTGGGGCAAAAAAATGTGAGATCGTATTTGAAGAGACACAGGTGCAGCACTTTAAAAGAAAAAAAGGATATGATTTTGACTATAAAAGAAAAGGCGGTAGTGATAAAAACGAGTTAATTTCCGTGGGTGAAGATGTAAATCGTGAAATGGAAATTAGAAACAGTGAAAGTAGTTATAGGAAAAGTGAGGCATATTTCGAAGGCAATAGCGAGGTAACAGAACCTCGATTAAAGTGGTTTGCGAACGATGATAACATTCGCAATTTGATAGAGTATCGTTACAATAAAGAGAATAGAATCACTTCGAAGACGCTGGAATTGAGTGAGGCGTCATCAGCAACATTAGGAAAAAAAGCGGCGCATGATATCGATACGTTGCTTAAAAGTATGAAGGTATCTCAGGAATTCTCTTTGGAGGAAAAAGCTATCAATGAGAATCAAACAAAGATAAGGTATCATCTGGAATTCTAACTATGATATCAACGAGGACCCATTATGACCGACCCGGAGATAATTGCCATTGTTAAACAGTGGACGGATTTTGAGAAGCAGGTGTGCACGGCACCGGAGGATATGTATGACAGCTACCGCGAGGCGGTATATGAGGGCGCGAAGAGGGGGATCAAGGTGGCGCTGGAGGCGCTGGCGTACGCGAGCTACGGCGGCAACAATGTGTTTGGCTGCGACTGGGAGCTGTCGGAGAAGTGCCTGCTTAAACTGATAGATGTATGCGAAGACCCGAGCCCGCACTATTACAACACGCTGGGGTATATATACTACTATGGCAGGACGACGGGCGGAGTGCCGCAGTACGAGAGGGCCTTTCAGTATTATGCAGTCGGGGCGGTGCACGGCGTATTCGAGAGCATGTACAAGATCTCGGATATGCTGCGCGACGGCAAGGGCGTACCGAGGAATGTGTCGGGCGCTGCGAAGATGATCATATCCATTTACAAGGAGAATAAGAGCATTTTCACGAAGGAGCAGTACGGCTGCAAGTTCGCGGATGTTGCGCTTCGGCTCGGAGGACTATTTGAGAGGGGCGAGGGCGTGGAGCAAAGCTTCAAGGACGCATACACGCTCTATCTTCAGGCTAAGCTCGCCATCAGAAAGCGCATGGAGCATGTGGACTGTTTCGGGGATGCGAAGGTGGAGAAAAATATCGCCGAGGCCGTGGAGCGGTGCAGGAGATATCTGGGAGAGGATTTCTTCAGAAGGACTCTTTCGGGGGAACGACCGTATATGGTTCTGGTGCTCATGGAGGATTCAGACGGACTGGATATGTCGCTCGCCGAAAAGGACGGGACGTATTATCTGCTGGCCAAGCGTGTGAAGCCGGGGGATGACGATACACCGGTGAAGCAGCTGTTCACGCTTCCTGAGATGGATATGTGCATGTTGTCGGACAAGATCATCATGCGGCTGGAGGAGCCGGAGGTGGTCCGGACGCACTATGAAAATGAAAGCGCCTACGTGAACCATATATATTTCGACAAAGAAGAGGATATGTGGGTGTTCGCATACATGGATTACCCCGTGATTGAGGTTAAGTGCGCACAGTATTCTTTCGGAGAATAGGAGGTAGAGATGGAAGACAATTATTATAAGGACTATGATCAGAACGGATCATATCAGGGGGATTCATATCGGTACGGTGAGGGATACAGTAGCTTCTCACAGACTGGCTACTCCCAGCCGCAGCCCGCGCGTTACATGGAGCCATTCCGGGAACCCGACATAAACAGGCAGTCGTTTTTCTACTGCTTTTTTATGATACTCATGATGTTTATACCCGTTCTGGGCTTTGTAATATGCTTTTTAGTATTTCTGGGGACAATTTCAAAACCTGCGAAGAGGAATCTCGCCGCGGCGTGCATGGTGTTTAATCTGATCGGAATGATACTGATCGGCGCGCTGGTGCACAGGACCATCGTTTTCATGGGTCAGGTCGAAAAGTCCGTAAGCAATTATCTGGGCGAGTACGCGAACCTGACGGAGCTGGCGAAGGACCTCTCAGAGGGCAGGTTTGAGCAGGTGATAGAGAAGGCCGACACGAAGAAGATCATCGAGGACGCGAACGTGGAGGAGCTTATCGAAAAGATCGATCTCCCCGCGATCATCGGTGAGCTGAGCGAACAGGGTATCATCAAGGAGAGGGACGTAAAGAAGATCATCGAAAAGGTGGACACGAAGAAGCTTCTCGAGGAGATGGATGTAAATGAGCTGCTGGAGAATGCGGACCTGTCTGAGGTCGACCTGTCCAGACTGGACTTTTCGGAGGTCGATCTCTCAACGATAAATGTGGAGGAGGCAGATCTTTCGAATATCGATTACTCTAAGGTGGACTGGGATAAGTTCACTGATGAGGAGCTGAGGGCGCTGTATGAGGCGATGCCCGCACAGAGGATAGCGGAGCTGAACAAATAGTACAAAAGATCCTTCGACGCTGCGATGTGCAGTGGTCGAAGGATCTTTTTTGTTTTATTTCTCAATGTCCTTTAAGTTTTTATTTGCCGTCGCGAGCATCAGCTTGATACGGTTTAGCTGATTGACCTCGCTGGCGCCCGGGTCGTAGTCAACGGCAACGATGTTCGAGAGCGGGTAAGCGCGGCGCAGCTCCTTTATGACGCCCTTGCCGACGATGTGGTTTGGCAGGCAGCCGAAGGGCTGGGTGC
>DGVE01000125.1 GCA_002395865.1 Lachnospiraceae bacterium UBA4292
AGGCGTCTGTGGCTCAGCGGTCGGAGGTATCGTCACCACCTCCGGAGTCTCCGGCTCAACGACCGGTGTAGTCACTGTCTCGATCTCCGGCTGAGGCGTCACCGGCACCTCAGCCGTCGGCTCCTCTGTCTGCGGCTCGGGACTCACCTGCTGCTCTGAAGTTCCCTCCTTCGCCGACTCACTGATATCGATTATAACTCCGGCTGTGCTCTTATCAGTCTCGTATGGGTTCACTATCTCCCCTGTCGCAGTCGGCAGTTGATCTATCGTTGGTTCATTCGCGCAGGAGCAGAGCATCATACTGACAACCGTTCCTGCAAGCATCATTTTCAAAAATCTTATACTTTTCATATATTCCTTTCGGTGATAATAAATCCACCGTTTTTTTCCTTCCGCCCCTCACTGTCAGGAGCACTTCGAAAAAAATTTCCTGAGCGGAAGTCAGCGCAGGAGCCACCCTTACACTATAGGCCTTATTGGGTGGCTCCGAGCCATGCAGCGAGGGAATTTTTTTTCGGAGGGCTCCGTCACACAGCGAAGCAGAAGTTGGCCGCGCAAATAATAAACCCCCGCCTGGAAATGCCCCGGCGGAGGTTGTGCAATTAAACATCGACAGTGTAGTTCGGAGCTTCCTTAGTGATATGGATGTCGTGAGGATGGCTCTCCTTGAGTGAGGCAGCCGAGATCTTCACGAACTTGCCTGACTTCTTCAGATCGTCGATGGTAGGACAACCGCAGTAGCCCATACCGGCGCGAAGACCGCCGACGAGCTGGAATACAGTATCCTCTACGAGGCCCTTGTAGGCAACGCGGCCCTCGACTCCCTCCGGAACCAGCTTCTTGGCTCCTGCCTGGAAGTAACGATCCTTAGAGCCGTTCTCCATAGCGGAGATCGAGCCCATGCCGCGGTATACCTTGTACTTTCTGCCCTGATAGAGCTCGAAATCACCGGGCGCCTCATCACATCCCGCGAACAGGCTTCCCATCATGCACACAGACGCTCCTGCTGCGATGGCCTTCGTGATATCTCCGGAGAACTTGATGCCGCCGTCCGCAATGATCGGCACGCCGTACTCTGCTGCTGCAGCTGCGCAGTCCATGATGGCTGTGATCTGCGGAACGCCGATACCGGCAACGACTCTCGTGGTGCAGATACTTCCGGGTCCGATACCCACCTTTACGCAGTCAGCGCCGGCCTTTATGAGGTCGCGTGCTGCGTCACCGGTAGCCACGTTGCCCGCGATAACGGGAAGGCCCGGGAAACGCTCCTTGATCATCCGAAGTGTGGTGAATATGTTCTTTGAATGACCGTGAGCGCTGTCGATAACGATGCAGTCCACGTGTGAATTCACCAGAGCCTCAACTCTCTCGAGCACATTGGCAGTGATGCCTACTGCGGCGCCGCACAGAAGTCTGCCCTGTGAGTCCTTCGCAGCGTTCGGGTACTTGATGGCCTTCTCGATGTCCTTGATCGTGATGAGACCCTTTAAGTTGAAGTCGTCGTCAACGATGGGGAGCTTCTCCACCTTGCCCTTTGCGAGGATGCTCTTGGCCTCCTCGAGAGTGATGCCCTCCTTGGCTGTGACCAGACCCTTGCTGGTCATGCAGTCCTTTATCTTTTTGCTGTAATCAGTTTCAAACTTCAGGTCACGGTTAGTGATGATGCCTACAAGCTTGTGGCCTTCAGTGATCGGAACGCCCGAGATCCTGAACTTGCCCATGAGCTCGTCTGCGTCTTTAAGTGTATGTTCGGGAGAGAGATAAAAAGGATCGGTTATGACACCGTTTTCTGAACGCTTTACCTTGTCGACTTCCTCAGCCTGAGCCTCTATCGACATATTCTTGTGGATGATACCGATACCGCCCTGACGCGCCATCGCTATAGCCATCCTGTGCTCCGTGACCGTATCCATGCCCGCGCTCATAAGCGGAATGTTCAGCTTGATGGTCTTGGTAAGATTCGTTGTAAGATCCACCATGTTAGGCGTAACCTCCGAATACTGAGGTACCAGAAGCACGTCGTCAAATGTGATGCCTTCTCCGATGATCTGTCCCATATTATCTCCTTTAGCTCCTTTCAAAGTTGATATGTTTTACGTATTTGCGCTATTCTAACAGACATAAATGACAATGTCAAACAGTTTCTTTAATAATATATGTTTTTTCAAAATACAAAATCTGCACGGGTATGCAGCAAATCCATACAAATAATAAAAAGGGACCACGGTCACCCGCAGTCCCCCATAATATTTTAACATTCAAGCAGCACCTTTCGCGGAGAGGTATACTTCATCGCGTTAAGAAGCTTCTCGTTCGGCTCGAAGAGTATGATCTTCTTGCCTGCCTGGTCCATGTAGACCATGGCATAGACCTTGCGGTCCTCAAAGTGAGATGTGTAATCCACCACCTCTGTCTTCGCGGCGGGATTTTGAAGAAGCCGCTGAATATCCGCGCTGTTCTTCATGGCTACCAGCTCGATGTGATCAAAGGTGTATTCACCGCATTTCTTGCGCTTGGCCTTGTTCATGATCTTGTCGACATTCAACTGGTCACCGATATAGGTGTACTCGTACTCTATGTAGAGCTTGTTCGGTACCACGAAGATAAGGAGCATGAGTGCCACAAGAAATACGATAAAAAATATCCAGTTTATGATGCCGAAGAAAAAGGCTGCGGCTGCCGCGCCGCCTAAGGCGGCCTTTAAAGGGTTCGCGTATCCGGGAACCTTCCTTGCTATAAGTACCTCTACAAAAGTATCTGCCATATTACATCATACCCATGCCGCCCATTCCGGGATTAGCTGCGGGAACATCCTTCTTGATGTCCGCAACTACCGACTCTGTGGTCAGGAATGTGCTTGCAACGCTTGTTGCGTTCTGAAGAGCGGTCCTTGAAACCTTCGTAGGATCGAGGATACCTGCAGCGACCATGTCCACATAGCTGTCATTGTAAGCATCGTAGCCTGTTCCGGGAGCCGACTCGCGAACTCTGTTGACAACGACTGCGCCCTCCTTGCCGGCGTTGAATGCGATGTGATAAAGAGGAGCCTCGAGAGCCTTCAAAACGATGGCTGCGCCTGTCTTCTCATCACCCTCAAGACCCGCAACGAGTTCCGCGACCTTCTTCGAAGCGTGGATGTATGCGGAACCGCCGCCTGCGATGATGCCCTCCTCAACAGCAGCTCTTGTTGCGTTGAGTGCATCTTCCATACGAAGCTTCTTTTCTTTCATTTCGACTTCTGTAGCAGCACCTACGCGGATAACTGCAACACCGCCGGAAAGTTTTGCAAGACGTTCCTGCAGTTTCTCACGGTCAAAGTCAGAAGTTGTTGTCTCGATCTGTGCTTTAATCTGTGCAACACGGTCGCCAATGCTCTTCTTGCTTCCTGCACCGTCAACGATAACGGTATTTTCTTTTCTAACCGTAACAGATTTTGCCTTGCCGAGCATTTCAATCTTTGCTTCTTTCAGCTCAAGGCCAAGCTCGGAGGTGATCACGGTACCGCCTGTCAGAATAGCGATATCCTGGAGCATCTCTTTTCTTCTGTCGCCA
>DGVE01000016.1 GCA_002395865.1 Lachnospiraceae bacterium UBA4292
CCAGCAGATCGATCCCATGCCCGTCATAACAGGCGCGGCCGTATATCCGGAGGATCTGGTGGATAAGATAAAGGCGCTGGATATCGATATCGACGCCATGGACTGCCTCGAGCTTGCGAGAAAGGCAGGTAGCATCAAGGCGGTCAATATCGTATTGATGGGAAGACTCAGCAGATACTTTGATTTCCCGGAGGAGATATGGGAGCAGGCCATAAGGGACTGCGTTCCCGCTAAATTCACAGAGCTTAATCTGGCTGCATTCAGGCTGGGAAGAGGCTGATAGGATAGGTCACATAGCGGATGCTTGCATACGCTTTTACAACATAGTATAAAGAGAGGATCATAAATAAATGAGCCAGAGATATTTCCAACCGGAGATAGAGACCATGCCCCGCGAGCAGATAAGGGCGCTTCAGAGCGAAAGAATTATCGAGCAGGTGCAGCACGTTTACAGGAACGTAAAGTTTTATCGCGACAAAATGGATGCGGCAGGCGTAAAGCCTGAGGATATTAAGAGCATAGACGATCTCCATCTGCTTCCATTTATCGAGAAGGATGATCTGAGAGATCAGTACCCGTTCGGACTTCTGGGAGTTCCCAAGTCAGAGGTCGTACGTATACAGTCTACATCGGGTACCACGGGAAGAAGAGTGGTCGCGTTTTACACACAGGATGATATCAGTGTGTGGGATCACTGCTGCGCGAGGGCGCTTGTCGCAGCGGGCGCTACCAATGAGGATGTTATCCACGTATGCTACGGCTATGGACTGTTCACCGGCGGACCCGGCCTCAACGGTGGGTCGCATCTTCTGGGATCAATGACGCTGCCCATGTCCTCGGGGAATACCGAGAGACAGCTTCAGTTCATGCAGGATCTGGGCTCCACCGTACTTTGCTGTACGCCTTCGTACGCTCTGAACCTTGCCGAGGAGATAGAGAAGAGGGGCATCCTCGACAACATCCATCTCAAGTCCGGTATCTTCGGCGCTGAGCCGTGGACGGAGGAGATGCGTGCGGATATCCAGAACAGACTCCGTATCAAGGCGTTCGATATCTACGGACTGACCGAGATATCCGGTCCCGGTGTGAGCTTCGAGTGCGAGGAACAGAACGGAATGCACATCCAGGAGGATTACTTCGCAGCCGAGATCATCAATCCCGACACAGGTGAAGTGCTTCCCGACGGAGAGGTCGGAGAGCTCGTATTTACCTGTCTCACAAAGAAGGCATTTCCTCTTATCAGATACAGGACAAGGGATCTTTGCAAACTCACGAGAGAGAAGTGTGCCTGCGGACGTACCCATGTGCGCATGAACAAGCCCATGGGAAGAAGCGACGACATGATGGTAGTCAAGGGCGTTAACGTATGGCCTTCCCAGATTGAGCAGGTTCTTCTGCAGCTCGGCTATCAGGCTAACTACCGCATAGTCGTTGACCGTGAGAACAACCGCGATTCCATCGAGGTACAGGTAGAGAAGACTCCCGCAATGGCTGCCGATGAGACCTACGATGTTGTAAAGGCGCAGGGCAAGATAGTTGCCGGCCTTAAGAACATGCTCGGTATCAAGGTGGATGTTCAGGTCGTAGAGCCCATGACCATCGAGAGAAGCGAAGGCAAGGCAAAGAGAGTCATCGACAGAAGAAACTTATACAGAAGCTAAAGAATTGCTGAAATAATAAATGAGACCCTGGGCTTTGCGCGGGGTTTCTTTTTTAAGAAACGACTGAGGCGGTGCAAACTATGAGCAGACCCGGGGAATACAGGACTGAATACAACAAACAGATAGCGCAGTTCGACGAGGGTCTGGCCGCTGAGCTCGAGGTCCGGATCGGTGTCGAGTGCGACAGCGCGTTCGTCGTGGTGGATGAAGGCATGGTGAGTGCTGCGGGTTACGTGACATACTCGGGTATGGAAGGCGATGTGCATATATATGACCTGCGCACAGCCATGAGACCTGACGCGGATGTGGAGGCGTACCTATGCATGGTGAATCTTATAGTCGAAAAGGCACAGGAGATATCATCCGCCAGACATCAGAAGGGTCTGGTCAGAAGCTTTGTAAACGCGGCAGCGGTCAGTACGATAGATACGATGTACGCCATGGGATACAGCTTCGGCGGGGCAAGGCTTGAGATGGAACTGGCTTCCGGGGAGGCTGATGAGGCCGGGCTTATGCGCTGTAGGAAGGATTACGCGATCACCGAGTGCAAGGGTGAGGATGAGTTCGAGGAGTACATGAGCTTCTACGGCAGGGAGGACTTAAGAGTCAGTATCAGAAACCTCCTTAGCCTCGGTGCGAGGATATTTGCGGGGCGGTTCGCAGGACATATGGTCAGCGCGCTTATCGTATGTCCCGGAAGCAGCGTGCAGATATCGAATGTTTATACACAGGAGCCATACAGACGCAGGTATTTCGCACGTGATCTTCTCACATATGTGATCGGGATGTTTCGCGCGCAGTGCGCTGTCTTTTCACTGGATGTTGAGGCGGGCAATGACGGCGCGATCAGCCTCTATCAGTCTTTGGGCTTTGAGATTCAAAAAGTGATGGCGCAGATGCATTACCGCCTGGAGGAGTAATATTTAATATATGAATAAAGACAGAGTTCTTCTTTTGATACCCGCATATAACGAGGCGGAGAATATCGAGAGAGTCGTTACGGAGATACTCGAGTTCAGAAAAAACTTAGATGAGAGTTCGCCCACTGTGGATTATGTGATCATAAATGACGGCTCCGCGGACGACACCGCAAGGATATGCACCGAGAATGGATATAATTTCGTGGATCTGGCGGTAAATCTGGGACTGGCCGGAGCATTTGCGACCGGTATGGAATACGCCCTCAGACATGGCTACGACTACGCGGTACAGTATGACGGCGACGGACAGCACGATGTCCACTATCTGCCGGATATGTATAAAATGGCCAAGGAACAGAACCTGAATATATGCATTGGCTCAAGATTTGTCACACAGAAGAAGCCCGGCGGCATGAGGATGTTCGGCTCGAACATAATCAGCGCCTGCATAAAGCTGACCACGGGCGTTCGCGTGAAGGACCCCACCAGCGGCATGAGGCTATACGACAGGAAGATGATCGAGAGCTTCGGAAAGCGTATGAATATGGGGCCGGAGCCGGATACGGTGGCATACCTTCTCAGGAAGGGGGCCAGGATAGGCGAGTGCCAGGTCACGATGAGAGAGAGGGTGGCCGGAGAGAGCTACCTGAACGTGTTCTCGAGCGCGAAATACATGTTCAACATATGTTCATCGATACTTATCGCACAGTGGTTCAGGTAAGGATCCAGACAGGAGGATATTATGTCACCAACAATGCGTGTGCTTCTGCTGATCGCAGCTTTTCTGATGACGATATACATAGGCAGAAGCCTGAAAAAGAGCAGACTTCAGATAAATGACAGCATGTTCTGGATCTTTATGTCATTCATACTGATTCTATTTGCTGTCTTCCCACAGATACCTGAGTGGGCTGCGGATCTGGCGGGTGTCGAGAGCCCTGTAAATCTCGTGTATCTTCTGATGATCTTTCTTCTGATCGTCAGGAATTTTCTTATGACTCTGCGCATCTCCAAGCTTGAGGACAAGCTCAGAAGACTCGCGGGACATGTGGCTATAGTGGAGAACGAAGAACATGAAAGTAGTACTTGAACATCTGACCAAGAGATTTCCCAACAGAAACAAAAAGATCAAGGAAGACGTGATCGCGGTAAATGATTTCAATTTCGAGATACCGGACGGCAAGCTCATAGGCCTTTTGGGACCCTCAGGATGCGGCAAGAGCACTACGCTCAACCTCATAAGCGGTCTCGAGATGCCGACAGAGGGCAGAGTGTACTTCGGCGATACCGATGTCACCGATCTGCCTCCGGAGAAGAGGGGCGTGGGTCTGGTATTTCAGAGCTATGCGCTCTATCCGCACCTTAGTGTGGAGCAGAATATCATGTTCCCCCTGGGCAACCTTAAGGGTGAGGAAAAACTCACGAAGCAGCAGATGAAGGATAAAGCGCTCGAGGCGGCTAAGCTCGTTCAGATCGACGGTCTGATGGACAGAAGACCCGGTGAGCTCTCCGGCGGACAGCAGCAGAGAGTTGCGATAGCCAGGGCTCTCGTGAAGATGCCTAAGGTTCTTCTTCTGGACGAGCCTCTTTCAAATCTTGACGCAAGACTTCGTCTGGCCACACGCGAGGAGATCAGCAGGATACAGCATGAGACAGGTATAACGACCATATTCGTAACGCACGATCAGGAGGAGGCCATGAGCATCTCCGACCTCATCGTGGTCATGAAGGACGGCGCGGTGCACCAGATAGGCAAGCCCCAGGAGGTCTATGACGATCCGGTAAATATGTTCGTGGCGAAGTTCCTCGGCACCCCTCCCATAAACATTTTCAAGGGGAATGTGAAGAATGGCAGGCTGTACATCGGTGATGAGGCCGTGATGGATGTGAAGGCGGACGACGGCGAGGTATATGTCGGTATCAGGCCTGAGGGCTTTATCTTAAGCGACAAGGGCCCGTTTTCCTGTAAGCTGAAGTCGGTGGAGGTCATGGGAAGGGATACGAGCATCGTGAGCACGCATCCCGCCTGCGAGAATGTGACCATACGCTCCATAGTGGACGCCGAGGACGCAAAGTCGTGTCCGACGGATGTCGTGAGGTTTGAGCTGCGTCCTTCGAAGGTGCATCTGTTTGATGTGAAGACGGAGGAGAGGATAAGGTTTTAGAAGGGTCCTGACACATATGGAAAAGAAAAACAAAACAGCCCGCAGGGAGGCGGGAGCGTTCCTGAAAGGTATGCTCTATCTTTTGCCGGCGCTGATACTTCTGGGAGCCTTTATGGTCTATCCCCTCATCGACGTGTTCATATATTCGTTTGAGGAGAGCTATAATTTCGCGTCCCAGACGCGCTACGGCGTGGGCACGTATAATTTCGCTTACGTGCTGCGCGATCCCTATTTCGGGCAGGCTCTTAAAAACACATTCATACTGGTCATTATAACGGTGCCGCTCTCCACCGGACTGGCGCTTCTGATATCGCTCGGCCTGTCCCACATAAAGCCTCTGCGAAACATGTTCCAGACGATATACTTTCTGCCTTATGTGACCAACACGCTGGCGGTCGGTCTGGTATTCATGATCCTCTTTAAAAAGACCCCGTATTCGGACGGCATGATCAATGCGCTGATCAACCTCTTCGGCGGCAGCAGCATCGACTTTATCGAAGGTCCGTACTGGG
>DGVE01000110.1 GCA_002395865.1 Lachnospiraceae bacterium UBA4292
GGCAGGCAGCCGAAGGGCTGGGTGCAGACGATGTTATTTACACCGCTGTGGATGAGCTCGAGCATCTCGCCTGTCAGGAACCATCCCTCACCGGTCTGGTTGCCGAGGGATACGTATTTCTTCGCCATATCCGCAAGGTTCGATATCTTCGAGGGCGGATCGAAGCGGTCGCTCTTTTCGAGACATTTGCTTGCGTAGCCGCGGCATTTCTCGAGTATCACGATGCCCGCGTTGCAGAGCATGGCCGTGGAGCTCTTCATGCCGAGGTTATCGCGCTTGAAGTTCGTATTGTAGAAGCAGTAGAGCAGGAAATCCATGAGGTCGGGCATCACTGCCTCCGCGCCCTCGCGCTCTAAGAGGTCAACGATAAAGTTGTTCGCGCCGGGCAGGAACTTGACGAGTATCTCGCCCACGATGCCGACGCGCGGCTTCTTCACATCGAGAAGCAGAAGCCTGTCGAAATCCTCTATGATGCCTCTTGTAATGCTGTTGAACTCCCTGAAGGAGGGCACCTTCCTGCCGAGGGACTCGATGCAGATCTTCTTCCACTTTTCGTGGAGTGCGTTTGCGCTTCCGGGCACCGCCTCGTAGGGGCGCGTCCTGTACAGGCAGCGCATGAATATATCGCCGTATACAACTGCCATCATGGCGCGAGTGAGCATGGGCAGCGTGAACTTGAAGCCGGGGTTTGACTCGAGGCCGCTCAGGTTCAGGGAAATGACAGGTATCTGGCCCATTCCTGCCTTTAAAAGGGCGCGGCGGATGAAGCCGATATAGTTGCTCGCGCGGCAGCCGCCTCCGGTCTGGCTCATGACCACCGCGGTCTTGTTGAGATCGTATTTGCCCGAGAGAAGAGCCTGCATGATCTGCCCGACAACGATGAGCGAAGGGTAGCACGCGTCGTTATTTACATAGCGAAGGCCCACGTCCACGGCGGAGCGTGTATCCTCCATCATGACCACATTGTAGCCGCTCGCGCGAAGCGCCGGGCCGACGAGATCGAAGTGGATGGGGGTCATCTGAGGCACAAGTATCGTGTACTTCTCCTTCTGCATCTCCTTCGTGTAGTACTTTCTGTCGTAAGCCGCCGATACGATCTGCCTCTCGCCGCAGTCGCTGTTTTGCTTGATGCGAAGAGCTGCTATGAGGGAGCGGATCCTTATGCGGGCGGCTCCGAGGTTGTTCACCTCATCGATCTTAAGTACAGTATATATCTTGCCTGAGTTAGACAATATGTCGTCCACGCAGTCGGTGGTTACGGCGTCGAGGCCGCAGCCGAAGGAGTTGAGCTGGATGAGATCGAGATAGTCGGTCGTCTTCACGAAGTTCGCCGCGCGGTAGAGTCTCGAGTGGTACATCCACTGGTCCATGACGATGAGAGGACGCTCCACCTGACCTAAGTGTGATACGGAATCCTCCGTGAGCACCGCAAATCCGTATGACGCGATCATCTCGGGTATGCCGTGATTGATCTCGGGGTCGATGTGGTAGGGCCTGCCCGCGAGCACGATGCCGTGGGTTCCCGTGGCCTTCAGATATTCGATGACCTCCTCGCCCTTCTTCTCTATGTCGCGCTTCGCCTTTAGAAGCTCCTCCCACGCTGCGTGAGCGGCGGCCTTCGTCTCCTCGGCCTTGATGCCGTACTCCACCTTGAATATATCCACCAGTCTGTCGGTGAGTACCTTCTCATCGGTAAAAGCCATGAAGGGGTTTAAGAAGCGGACATGCTCCGTCTCGAGCTCCTCCACATTGTTCTTTATATTCTCCGCATAGCTCGTGACTATGGGGCAGTTGAAATGGTTGTTCGCGTCGGGCGTCTCGTTCCTCTCATAGGGGATGCAGGGGTAGAAGATGGTCTTCACGCCCTCCTTTATGAGCCAGCTGACATGTCCGTGGGCGAGCTTCGCGGGATAGCACTCGGACTCCGAGGGGATGGATTCGATACCCATCTCGTAGATCTTTCTCGAGCTCTTGGGCGAGAGCACGACTCTGAAGCCCAGTTCGCGGAAGAATACCGCCCAGAAGGGGTAGTTCTCGTAGAAATTCAGTACCCTCGGGATACCGATGACGCCTCTCGGAGCGGACTCGATATCGAGGGGCTCGTAGCCGAATATGCGGTTGTTCTTGTACTCGAAGAGGTTCGGGACCTTGTCCTTGGCAGCCTCTTTACCGATGCCCTTCTCGCAGCGGTTGCCCGAGATGTAACGCCTGTTGCCGTCGAAGATATTTATCGTGAGACGGCAGGCGTTCGTGCAGCCCTTGCATCTGGCCATGGTAGTCTTGTACTGAAGGCCGATGATGCTGTCGATGTCGAGCATCGTGGTCGGCTTTCCCTGGCATCTCTCTCTGGCAATGAGCGCGGCACCGAAGGCACCCATGATGCCTGCGATGTCGGGACGGACTGCCTTCACGCCGCTGATGCGCTCGAAGGCGCGAAGTACCGCGTCGTTGTAGAAGGTACCGCCCTGAACTACGACGTGTTCGCCGAGCTGCTTCGGGTCGGTGATCTTTATTACCTTATAGAGCGCGTTCTTTATTACGGAGTACGCCAGACCCGCGGAGATGTCCGCCACGGTCGCGCCCTCCTTCTGCGCCTGCTTTACATTTGAATTCATGAAGACCGTACATCTCGTTCCGAGGTCGGTCGGGTTCTTCGCGTAAAGAGCCGCCTTAGCGAAATCCTGTACCGAGTAGTTCAGAGACTTCGCGAAGGTCTCTATAAATGAACCGCAGCCAGAGGAGCATGCCTCATTAAGAAGCACGGAATCAACGGTGTGGTTCTTTATCTTTATGCACTTCATGTCCTGTCCGCCGATGTCTAAGATGCAGTCCACATCCGGCTGGAAGAATGCGGCGGCGTAGTAGTGCGCAACGGTCTCCACCTCGCCTTCATCGAGCTCGAGAGCCGACTTTAAGAGAGCCTCGCCGTAGCCTGTGGAGCAGGAGTAGGCTATCTTCACGTCCTTAGGCATGATCTGTTTGATCTCCGTAAATGCCCTTATGGCCGTGGCCAGGGGGTTGCCGTTATTGTTGCTGTAGAAGTTGTAGAGCAGGTCGCCCTTTTCTGAAACGAGTGCGATCTTTGTAGTGGTGGAGCCTGCATCGATGCCGAGGTAGACATTGCCCTTATAGTTAGAGAGATACTCCTGGTGTACTCTTGCCTGATCGTGGCGCTCCCTGAAGCGGTTGTAGCTCTCCTCGTCCCTGAAGAGGGGCTCGAGGCGCTTGATCTCGAACTGCATCTTGATGCCGTGGGAGAGCTTCTCTATGAGGTCGTCTATGCCTGTCGTGGCCTCTCCCTCGCTGTTCATGGCTGCGCCCAGTGCCGCGAAAAGGTGAGAGTGCTCCGGGGCGATGATAGCATTGCCCGTGAGAGCGAGAGTCCTTATGAAGGCTGCGCGAAGCTCCGAGAGGAAGTGAAGTGGGCCGCCGAGGAAGGCTACATTGCCGCGGATGGGCTTGCCGCATGCCAGACCAGATATCGTCTGGTTCACCACCGCCTGGAAGATGGAAGCGGCGAGATCCTCGCGCTTCGCTCCGTCGTTTATGAGGGGCTGGATATCGGTCTTGGCGAACACGCCGCATCTGGCCGCTATGGGATAGATGGCCTGATAGCCCTTCGCGAGCTCGTTGAGACCCGAGGCGTCCGTCTGAAGAAGTGAGGCCATCTGGTCGATGAAGGAGCCGGTTCCGCCTGCGCAGATACCGTTCATCCTCTGATCGATGCCGCCTCCCTGCGAGAAGTAGATGATCTTCGCGTCCTCTCCTCCGAGCTCTATAGCCACGTCGCAGTGGGGAGCGTAGTCCTTCAAAGAGGTCGCAACAGCCACCACCTCCTGAACGAAGGGTATCTCAAGGTGCTTCGAGAGCGTGAGACCGCCCGAGCCTGTGATCATGGGAGCAAGCGTTATATCAGCGCTTTTCGTCCCGTCTGCGGTAAGAGTCTCGCGACCCTTCACCAGAAGCAGTGTGAGGGTCTCCTGTATATTTGCAAAATGTCTCTCATAATCCGAAAAAACCATGCGGCCCTGTTCGTCGATGATCGCGATCTTGACGGTCGTGGAACCGATATCGACTCCGAGGCGGTAATTCTTCTTTTCTGCCATGTTTTGTACTTAATGCCTTTCCGAAAAAAAACTGAAATCGCCGATATGCGCTTCGGCGCACAATCCATAATAGTATACTCTCTTTTTTTTGAAAAATCAACTTATGTTTTCAGATGACTTTTTACTTGACCGAAAGCGGCTTTAGGAGTAAAATAGCCTCCAAATGTATCATCAACCGGAGGTATGAAAGAACAGATGAAAGTAAGAACCAGATACGCGCCGAGTCCTACAGGAAGAATGCATGTGGGCAATCTGAGGACGGCGCTTTACGAATATTTGATCGCGAAGCACGAGGGAGGGGATTTCCTCCTGAGGATAGAGGACACCGACAGGGAGAGGTATGTCGAGGGCGCGACCGAGATCATTTACAGAACGATGAAGCAGGTCGGCATGGAGCACGATGAGGGCCCGGATAAGGACGGCGGCTGCGGTCCCTATGTGCAGAGCGAGAGAATGGCTCAGGGCATCTACGCGAAGTACGCGTGGGAGCTTGTGAAGAAGAAGGAGGCTTACTGCTGCTTCTGCACGAAGGAGAGGCTCGAGAGCCTGAAGACAATCATCGACGGGAAGGAGGTAAGTGTCTACGACAAGCACTGCCTGGGACTTTCCGAGGAGGAGGTTCAGAAGAACATCGCTGCTGGCATGCCCTATGTCATCAGGCAGAACAACCCGACGACCGGTACGACTACATTTCACGATGAGCTCTACGGAGACATAACCGTGGATAATTCGGAGCTGGACGATATGATACTCATAAAGTCGGACGGATATCCCACATATAATTTCGCGAATGTAGTGGATGATCATCTCATGGGCATCACCCATGTGGTCAGGGGTAATGAGTACCTCTCATCTTCACCGAAGTACAACAGGCTCTACGAGGCGTTCGGCTGGGAGATACCGAAGTACATCCACTGCCCGCTGATCACCGACGAGGAGCACCACAAGTTATCGAAGAGAAGCGGCCACTCCTCCTACGAGGACCTGATCGAGCAGGGATTTCTGCCCGAGGCTGTGGTGAATTTCGTGGCGCTTCTTGGCTGGAGCCCCGAGGACAATCAGGAGATCATGTCCCTTCAGGAGCTCATAGAGAAGTTCGATTACACCCGCATCAGCAAGAGTCCCGCGGTATTCGACTACGGCAAGCTCAAGTGGATGAACGGCGAGTACATAAAGGCCATGGACAATGAGGCCTTCTATGGGAAAGCACTTCCGGTGATCGCGTCCGTGGTGAAGCGCGAGTGCGACATGAAGAAGATCGCCGATCTTGTGAAGACCAGGATCGAGGTGTTCCCCGACATCGCCGCCTTGGTGGACTTCTTCGAGGAGGTGCCGGAGTATGATAACGAGCTCTACACCCACAAGAAGATGAAGACGGATGCTGCTTCCTCGCTCACGGTTCTGAAGGAGGTGCTTCCGGTACTTGAGACGGCGGAAGATTATTCGGGAACGGCTCTTTACGACCTTCTGGTGAATTTTGCTGCGGAGAAGGGCTACAAGAACGGATATGTTATGTGGCCTCTGAGAGTCGCTGTATCCGGCAAGATGTCCACTCCCGGCGGCGCTACCGATATCATGGAGATCATCGGCAGAGACGAGACCGTAAGACGCGTAAAGGCCGCGATCGACAAGCTCAGCGTATGAGTGAGCTGAACAGATCACAGAGGGAGGCCGTGGAATACAGGGACGGAGCCCTGCTGGTACTGGCAGGGCCCGGCTCCGGCAAAACGACAGTCATAACCCACCGTGCGCTGGAGCTTGCCAAGACCACGGACGCGCGAAGGATACTCGTCATAACCTTTACGAGGTCTGCGGCCGCCGACATGAAGAAGAGGTTCGACGAGCTGGACGAGGACGGTGTCGGAAGGGGCTTGACCTTTTCCACATTTCACGCGCTGTTCTTCTCGGTGCTTAAGGCCGCATACGGCTACAATTCGTCGAATATACTGAAGCCTGAGGTCAGGACGCGCTTTTTCCGCGAGATCATGGAGGAGCTGAAGCTGACAGACGACGCGGACAGGGAGCTTCTGGAGAAGATAGATTCGGCCATAAGCTTCGTGAAGGCTTCAGGAATAGACGCACAGTACTATTATCCCATAGACTGCCCGAAGGAGATATTCCTCGCGGCCTATAAGTCCTACGAGAGCAAGTTGCTATCCGGCGGACTCATAGACTTCGACGATATGCAGCTTATGTCGAGGGAGCTTTTTTATAAGAGACCGGACATACTGGGGAAGTGGCAGGACAGGTACGACTACATACTGGTGGACGAGGCGCAGGACACCAGCGCCATACAGTACGAGCTCGTGAAGATGCTCGCGAAGCGCGGGAATCTGATGCTCGTGGGGGATGATGACCAGAGCATCTACCGCTTCAGGGGCGCGAGACCCGAGATAATGCTGGGCTTTAAAAAGGACTTTCCGGACGGGAAGATAATTACCCTTGACGTTAATTACCGCTCCCCTCAGCAGATCTCGAAGATGTCGCTTCGACTGATAGGCAACAACAGGGACCGCTACGACAAAAGAATAGAAGCCGCCCGCAGGACGGAGGAGGACGCGGTGTCCATGACGGAGTACAAGGACGCCTCCGAGCAGAACTGCGCTGTATTAAACCGCATAAAGACTCTGCACGAAGAGGGCGTGGCCTACGGTGAGATGGCGGTGCTGTGCAGAACGGGACATACCCCGAGAAGCATGGTGGAGTATTTCCTGAGGTGGGGGCTTCCGTTTCAGATGCGCGATGTGCTGCCGAATATCTACGAGCACTGGATATATAAGGACATCGAGGCATACCTCGAGCTGGCCTCCGGCAGGGACGCGGGAAGCCTTCTGCGCATCATCAACAAGCCCGCCAGATATATTTCAAGGAATGCGTTTACAACAAGGGACTGCGGTATCGAGCAGCTTTTCAGGGCATACTCTGACAAGGATTATTTGGTCGAAAGGCTGAGAAAACTGGAGTACGACCTCAGGATGATCGCCTCCATGAAGCCCGGAGCCGCGGTGCACTATATAAGACATGTCATAGGCTACGACGACTACATAAAGTCCTACGCGGAGTACAGGGGCGTGGGAACCGTGGAGCTCTTCGAGACCATGGAGGAGTTAGAGGACGCCGCCATGAGCTACGATACGTACGAAGCCTGGCGGGAAGGCATCGCCTCCGTGAAGGAGGAGCTGGCCAGAATGGCGCGTGAGCGCGACGAGCGGGAGGATAAGGTCAGCGTCATGACCTACCACAGCGCGAAGGGGCTGGAGTTCGACCATGTATTCCTTCCGGATGTGAATCTGGGAGTGACGCCCTATAAGAAGGCCAGAGATGAGGCAGAGCTCGAGGAGGAGAGGCGAATGTTCTATGTCGCCTTCACCAGAGCCAGAAAGCATGTCTATGTGAGCTGGCTGGACAAGAGGTACAACAAGCCCTGCGAGATATCGCCCTATGTCGGTGAACTCATCGCGAGCGTGAAGGATTTCTGCGAGGGCGCAAGGATATATCACGTATCGTACGGCGAGGGCGTGATAAAGAAGGCGGCAGACGGCAAGCTGACTGTGGCATTCGACACACAGAGACGCGACAGGACGCTCGACCTTAACCACTGCGTGAGCAGGAGACTGATCAAGGTGGTGGGATAGTGTTATCCCGGGCGAGTCTGGGAAACTCAAAGAAAACACAGTAACAAAGGAGTATTTGCCATATGGAGACAGCGTTCCTGATAGTCTGGTATGTAATGGTATTCATATTCGGAACGGTCATCTTTTCATTTCTGAACGTGGTGATATACAGGACACCTCAGAAGCTGAGCCCCGCGAAGGGCAGGAGCTTTTGCCCGAAGTGCCACCACACACTGGGACCGCTCGATCTGGTGCCGCTGTTTTCGTGGGTATTTCTGCGCGGAAAATGCCGCTACTGCAAGGCGCCCATTTCCGGCAGGTATCCGCTGGTGGAGGCGATAGGAGGCTGCAGCGCGCTGCTGTCATCGTTTATGTATTTCGACCCGGCGCTTCCGACTCCGCTCGGAGCGGGCCGCGCGGGACTGGCGTTCTTCATGTGCGCGATACTCACGGTGATAGCCTTCATCGACTGGGATACCATGACGATATATGACAGCACCAATGTTATAGTCGCTCTTGCAGGAGTGGTGAGCTATTTCCTGTTCGACGACATATCGTGGTTGGACAGACTCATCGGTGTATTCGTCATCTCCCTGCCCATGTACCTTCTGGTCCTCTGGAAGGAGGGGGCCTTCGGAGGCGGAGACATAAAGCTCTTCGCGGCACTTGGGGTATTTCTGGGGTGGAAGCTTAACCTTCTGACGTTTTTTATAGCTGTGGTTACCGGTGGCCTTTACGCAGGCATACTTCTTTCGAAGAAAAAGAAGAAGAGGAACGAGCACTTCGCGTTCGGCCCCTTCATCTGCCCCGCGGCAGTCATAGTAATGTTTTTCGGAAGACAGATGATCGCATGGTATCTGGAGTACCTCGGTTTTTGATCAAGAGAATAAGCAGATAAAAATAAAGGAGAACTGAAAAAGAATGTACGAGAACGAAGTACAGAAGGCGCAGGAGCGCCTGAACGCGGCTCTGAGCCTTTCAAAGAATGCCCCCGACGAGGCGGTAAACATGATACTCGACATGGAGAAGTGGGTCGATGAGACTCTGCCCCATGACTGCAACGAGTACTACGGAATAATCATCACCTACAACGAGGTGATGGGTGATCTTAAGCACCGCCGCGGCAAGTTCGTGGAGGCCGAGCCCTTCTACAAGAAGATGATCCTCACAACGCAGAAGCTCTACGAGCAGGACAAGGAGAAGTACGACCTTCGCCTCGCGCAGGGCTACCAGAAGCTGGCCAACAACTGCCGCTTCAGCCTCGGCATGCACATGTTCACACAGAGCCCTGTGACTCTCAACGAAAAGACGCAGGTACCCTATGACGCGGCTGTAAGATTCTACAAGATAGCCATCACGGTGACAGACGCGAACGCTAAGAAGGGCAGCGGCAAGCACTTGGAGCTTCGCGCAGCCTGCATCATTTCCCTTGCAATACTCAACGCGTGCACCGGCAATTACCGCGACGCCATAAATATGTACAAGGACGCCGTAAGCATCCAGAAGGCCATCTACCAGACCCTCGACAACAAGGAGTCGGGCGCCAATCTGGGTACGAGCCTTACGAGCCTTGCGACTCTGTACACGCTGTATAAGGATACCGAGAAGGCTCAGGAGTGCCTCGAGGATTCCATATTCACGCTTTCCGAGCATGAGAACGAGGACAGTGTGAGAGCAGGAATACTCATTGCCAGAAACTATGTGAACCTCGCCGGAACCCTCATGTCCAACAAGGCCGACAAGGAGGAGATCGACGCGGCATACGATAAGGGCATCAAGAAGATCAGCATGGTAAATGCCATCGCGGGCAATGCAGCCTTAGCCGATGAGGTCACCTGCTACATGCTCAGCGGCCAGTACTACAAGCTGACAGGCAATTCGGAGAAGGGCGACAGCCAGTTGAATCACGCGCTCTCACTCGTAAAGCCCATGCTTGAGGCGCAGCCGGATAACAAGCAGCTTGAGGTCCTGAAGATAAGGATTGAAATGCTTCTTCGAGGGGAGAAGCCCGATATGACAGGGGAGGTAAAGGCATAATGAAGGTACTGGTCATAAACTGCGGAAGCTCATCGCTTAAATACCAGCTGATAGAGATGGAGACGGAGTCCGTTCTCGCAAAGGGACTCTGCGAGAGAATAGGCATAGACGGAAGACTTACACACAAGCCCACAGGCGGCGAGAAGGTCGAGAAGGCCATAGCCATGCCAGATCACACCACGGCGGTCAGCCTTGTGCTCGCTGCTCTTACGGATAAGGAGCACGGCGTGATCGGCTCCCTCTCGGAGATCGATGCGGTCGGCCACAGAATCGTGCACGGAGGCGAGAAGTTCGCGCACTCCGTAGTCATCGACGAGCAGGTGATAAAAGATATCGAGGCCATCAGCGACCTCGCACCCCTTCACAACCCTGCTAACCTGATAGGAGTGAGAAGCTGCCAGAAACTCATGCCCGGAGTTCCGATGGTTGCAGTATTTGATACCGCGTTTCATCAGACCATGCCCAAGGAGGCATTCCTCTACGGCGTGCCACACGAGTTCTACGAGAAGTACGGCGTCCGCCGCTACGGCTTCCACGGCACAAGCCACAGCTATGTTTCGAAGAGATGCGCGCAGCTCATGGGCAAGCCTTATGATCAGTCGAAGATCATCGTGGCACACCTAGGCAACGGCTCATCCATCTGCGCTGTTAAAAACGGCAAATCAGTGGATACATCCATGGGTCTCACACCTCTTGACGGTCTTCCCATGGGTACGAGAAGCGGAAGCATCGACCCCGCCATCATCGGCTTCATCGCCGGCAAGGAGAACATCTCCCTCGATGAGGTATTAAACGTCCTCAACAAGAAGTCCGGCGTGGCAGGAATGAGCGGTGTCGGAAGCGATTTCAGAGATCTCGGCGCGGCTGCCGACGCAGGCAATGAGCTCGCAAAGGAGGCACTGAAGGTATTCGCGTACAATACGGCTAAATTCATCGGCGCCTACATGGTATCTGTGGGTACGGCGGATGCTATCGCATTTACCGCAGGCATCGGTGAGAATGACTGCGCTGTCCGCGCCATGATCTGCGATTATCTCGCAGGCATCGGCATCAAGATCGACCCTGTAAAGAACAAGGCCCGGGGAGAGGAGGCACTTATATCCACACCCGATTCGGCTGTTCAGGTATGGGTGGTTCCCACGAACGAGGAGCTTGCGATAGCGCGCGAGACCGCGGCGCTGGTATAGTATGATTTTGTTGATAATTTAGATGATTTTTACTTGTTTTTTTGCGGGTTATTTGGTATAATCGACCTAACGAAAGACACCTGGGGTGTTCGAGTTCCTGTATATTTTTGAACCTACATTATGACGTAAGGGATTCCTATTATTCGTCTGCTGATGTCAGGCCTCTTTTATGCCGCTGTTTACAGCCGCCGGTGGAAGACTGATGCATATGTGCGGAGACCCACCTAGCTATGCTAGGAGTCAAGACTACAGGATACGGCATTCCGGGGTCTTTCTTGTGTTGCGGTCAATTAACACACTTGTAAAGAATACAATTAATCAAATCCAAGGATATAAAAGTTAGGAGCGGAATATGAAAAAGATCACTATGACGACCCCCGTGGTCGAGATGGACGGCGATGAGAT
>DGVE01000062.1 GCA_002395865.1 Lachnospiraceae bacterium UBA4292
CCGTGGCGGGCATGTAGAGCATCGTGCACATATCCCTCTCCTCGCTCACCAACGGCTGAATATCCGTATCCTCCATATAGTGCCAGAAGATCCCGCGTCTTATGCGGACCTGCACCTGCGGCCTGTCCTGTATCGCGGAGAGCACCGCGGACTGAAGGATCTCCGGGTCTATCTTCTCTTTCAGCGTGCAGCTGACCCTCAGAGTCCTCGGGTCGCGCTTGGTCACCGAAGCCAGAAATACCTTCGCCACATTATCGACTTTATACCAGTTTTCACTTCCCATTATTGCCTCTGATCCGCGTCTGCCGCAAGGTATTCGCCCAGTCTCTTCATTGCCCTTGCTGCAATGGGTATGGGCATCTGCGCATATACATGCCAGCCTTCTTCCTCTATATCAAGCGCGGCCTGACCGCCGCACTCCTCTATCCTGTCTGCAAGTCTTACACTGTCATCCAGAAGTATCTCGTTCCTTCCCGCCATGATAAAAATCGGCGGCAGCCCCGACAGATCACCGAACAGCGGACTGAAACGTGCGTCATCCGCCTCGCCCGCATCCGCTATATAAGCCTTCGCGGCGCCTTCCACATAAGCCTTAGTAAGTATCGGGTCACTCTTTTCGTAGATCTCGTATGACGGTGCCGTGGCAGTCATATCGGTCCACGGGCTGAACAGAAGAAGCCTTCCCGGCAGTTCCATCCCCTCCGCCTTCATCTTCTGCGCCATGCAAAGAGCCATATTTCCTCCCGCCGAATCGCCTGCTATCAGTATATCTTGAGGCAGAAAGCCTTTATCCAACAGATACTTCCACAGGGCCTCACTGTCCTCGAGCGCCGCTGGGTAGGGTTTCTCCGGAGCCAGTCTGTACGCAAACGAATATGTCCTGTAACCGGTCGCCAGTGCAAGCTTTACGCCAAGCACTCTCGCATACGATATACCGCCCGTTATATATCCGCCGCCGTGGATATATAAAACAGCGTGATTGTCATTCTCCGCGCCTGCCGGACATATCTCCTCGCACGCCATTTCCCCTATCGAAAACGGATGTATCTCCACATTTCCCCTCGGCACGGCAAGCTTCGCCGTCCTCTCCATGGATGCCCTGTGGCGCTTAAGCGATGCCTCGTCCATGGATCGCTCCGAGAGTGATGTCACCATTTTCAAGGCTTTCAACAGCGGATCCTTTATTTTTTTTACAGGCTGTTCATTGTCTTTCTTCCAAGCCATTCTTTTTCCCCGGTGTATATCGCAAATAATCTGGAAACAGTATAGCACATATTTTGCGAAATACCATATATATTTTTGTGGGCTTCTCACCGCGCATAAAAAAGACCGCCTCATCTCTTTCGGGACGAAGCGGTCTTAAATGACTGTGTATTCTGTGCATCAGATCTCGAAATCCATGCATACTCTTGCCTTTGTATAAGGGCGCACTCTGCCGTCTGCGACAGCCACATGCGCGGGGTGCACGGCATATTCCTTAAGGCTCGCCTCATCCTCAAATGTCGAATCGAGCATCACTTCGGCATTGGATGAAGCCAGACACTCTGTCTGCACATGGATATCAACAAGTCCGGGTATCTGTCCCTTAAGGCCCTCGAGGCCCTCCTTGATGCCTGTCTTTACTTCCTTCTTCTGCTCTGCGCTCAGCTCATCCTTAAGCTGCCAGAGAATGATATGCTTTACCATTGTTACCCCCTGATCTGCGTAATATTTACATTGAAGTATAACCACCGTCCACCGGAAGAACAACTCCGTTCACATAAGCTGACATGGGTGATGAGAGGAAAAGAGCTGCCGTATCGAGCTCACCCTCGTTGCCATATCTTCCCTCAGGGATCATCGTCTTCGCATAGTTCTGGAAGAACTCGGAATTAAGTACATCCTCTGTGAGAGGTGTGTAGAAATATCCGGGGCAGATGCAGTTTACCGTAATGCCCTTGTCGCCCCACTCTGCCGCGAGAGCTCTGGTGAGGTTCACAACGCCTCCCTTTGCTGCGTGGTAGGGAGAAGCGGGAGCGATCTTGTTGCCCACAAGACCGTACATGGAAGCGATATTGATCACTCTCCCGTACTTTGCAGGTATCATGGCCTTCTTCGCAGCTGCCCTTGCGACCTTGAATGTGCCGAACAAATCGACCTTCATCTCCTGCTCAAACTGCTCATCGGTTATGTCCTCGGCGGGTGCAACTGCGCCTGTACCCGCGTTATTGATAACGATATCGATGCGTCCGAAATCCTTAAGTATCTCATCCACCACCGCATCGACCCTTGCGGTATCGGTGATATCACAGGCATAGCCCTTCGCCTTTACGCCGTATGTGGCGGTGATATCCCTGCAGACCTCATCAAGCAGGTTCTGACGTCTTGCAAGTGCGCAGATCGTAGCGCCGTTGTTGGCCAGAGCCTTCGCCATCTGTACTCCGAGTCCTGTGGAACAGCCCGTAACTATAGCCACCTGTCCGGTAAGATCAAAATAATTCTTCATCATGTTTACAACCTCCTGTGTTCGCGTATCTATGTCCGACGCAGAAAAAGTTAAAATTTTAACAATCTCATTGTACCACACAGGAGGCAAAATGTAAACACCTTAATAATATTATTATTATAAATAATTGTCTTTTGTGAACCCAGACACTCTAACACTTTACCACGATATAACTTCGTTTCCGTCCTCTGTCACGAGCACCTGTATCTCCCACTGAGCCGAGGGGCTCTTGTCCTTCGTCGTAACTCTCCATCCGTCGGCGGCATTCGTGTTGATGGCGGCCTTGCCCATGTTGATCATAGGCTCGATGGTGAACATCATGCCGGGCACGAGAAGCATCTGTGTCCCCGGGCTTCCATAGTATCCGACCCACGGATCCTCGTGGAAATCCACACCGACGCCGTGTCCTCCTATCTCCTTGACCACGCTGTAGCCGTTCGCTCTCGCGTGGCGGTTCACTGCATCGGCCATATTTCCGAGGAACGACCAGGGTCTTACCTCCTTAAGGCCCAGCTCCATAGCCTCCTTGGTGACCTGCACCAGTCTTTTCTTTTCGGGGCTCACATCGCCTATCAGAAACATCCTCGAGGAGTCCGCGTAGAAGCCGTTCACTATCGTGGTGCAGTCGACATTTATTATGTCGCCGCTCTTTAATATCTCCTTCGGGCTCGGTATACCGTGGCAGACCACCTCATTCAAAGAGGTGCAGACCGACTTTGGGTAGCCCTCGTAGCCCAGGGGGGCGCAGATACCGCCCAGCTCCTTAGTCTTTGATGCCACGAGATCGTCTATATCCTGAGTGCTCATGCCCTCTCGGATGTTTTCCGCCACATAGTCGAGCACGGCTACATTTACCTTAGCCGCCTCCCTGATGCCCTCGATCTGCGCGGGGGTCTTTATCATGGAGTGGTTCGGGACTACATGCCCCATTGCAGCGTATTTTTTTATTCTCTCGTCGAGTGCTTCGTGGCAGGTCTTGTATTTTCTGCCGCTACCGCACCAGCAAGGGTCGTTTCTACCAATTTTCATTGCCAATTTTGATCAATACCTTTCATCGCATACCGGTCCGCTGACACTGAAGGCGTAGGCAACCGCCTGCGCTCTCGACGAAAAATCCTCCGTCTCAAGAAGTCCTTCGACCTCCTGTCTCGTGTAAAATGCAGCCCTGATGCTCTCATTTTCGGAGGTGTGGTCGGAAAATTCCCCTTCCGCCTCCACATAGGCGATCCTGTTTCTTATATCGGACAATGCGACCGCCGCGAATGACGGCCGCAGTATCCTTATAAATCTTCTCACCTTAAGCCCCGTCTCCTCGTAGAGCTCGCGTCTTATGCAGTCCTCTATGGTCTCGCCCGGCTCTATCATGCCGGCGCAGAGGTTGTATACCTCCCGGTTCACACCCATGCGGAATTCCTTCAGAAGGAGCAGCTTTCCCTCGTGGAATGCCACGATGCTCACGCCGCTCACACTGCCCCCGAGCTCCTCGGGACCTTTTAGATCACGGTGGCTCACGATCTCGAACTTCTTCTCGCGTCCGGCCTTGTTTTCATAGGTCAACTCGTAGTTCTTCAGAAAGCCGTCGCGGACCTTTTCCATTTTGATCAGTCTCATGATTTTGCGGGGACTATGACAGCGCCGCAAGCCTATCCTCGACCTGCGCCATCATCTGCTCGTAGCCTGCGAGCTTGGCCCTCTCCTCCTCGACCTTCTTCTCGGGAGCCCTGCTTATAAACTTCTCGTTCGAGAGCATGCCGCGTGATCTTGCAAGCTCCCCGGCAAGGCGCTCCTTCTCGGCCAGAAGCCTGGTCCTCTCCTTCTCGATATCCACGAGATCCTCGAGGGGAAGATAGATGGAAGCCTGAGGGATAACAGCGGATACCGCATTGTCCGCGATACCGTCCTTATCGGACTGAATATATACCTCTGAAGCGGATGCAAGCGTGGCGAAGAATACTTTGTTGTGTTCAAATATACCGCGAACGTGCTCATCTGCGCTCACTACGTAGACTGCAGCCTTCCTCGAGGGTGGAACGTTCATGGATGTGCGGACAGCTCTTATATTTCTGACCGCCTCCTTTATCATCTCCACTGCCTCCTCCTCTTCGGGGAAGGAGAGCTCATCCGAGTAAACGGGCCAGGGGCTCACCATGATGGTGGGCTCATCGTCCTGAAGATTGCAGAATATCTCCTCTGTGACGAACGGAATGAACGGGTGAAGCAGCTTGAGCGAATCGATGAGCACCTTCTTGAGCGTCCACACAGCCGCTGCCCTGGTGGGATCCTCCTCGTTCCAGAGCCTGGGCTTTACCATCTCTATGTACCAGTCGCAGAACTCGCTCCACACGAAATCGGTCACATTGCCGAGGGCAATACCCATCTCATACTTCTCCATGAGGTCGGTGACCTCCTTCACGAGAGTGTTGCATCTGGACAGTATCCACTTATCCGCCATGGTAAGGTTTTCGGGTCTCTCCTTAGGAGCGTCTCCCTTCTCCATGTTCATAAGGATGAAGCGGGAAGCGTTCCATATCTTGTTGGCGAAGTTTCTCGAAGCCTCCACCCTCGACCAGTAGAAGCGCATGTCGTTGCCGGGCGCGTTTCCTGTCATCAGAGTCATTCGGAGTGCATCAGCTCCGTACTTGTCGATGACATCGAGGGGATCGATACCGTTTCCGAGGGACTTGCTCATCTTGCGTCCCTGGTCGTCGCGCACGAGTCCGTGGAAGAGAACTGTCTTAAACGGTCTCCTTCCTGTCTGCTCGTATGCGGAGAATACCATCCTGATGACCCAGAAGAAAATGATATCGTAGCCAGTTACAAGCACATCGGTCGGATAGAAATACTCGAATTCCTTAGTCTTCTCAGGCCAGCCGAGCGTGGAGAACGGCC
>DGVE01000096.1 GCA_002395865.1 Lachnospiraceae bacterium UBA4292
CAGTTTGCGCAGTCCACATCGATCTTGTAGGTCTTTTTCATAACTGTTTACTCCTTAATATGTTCTATTCCTATTCCTATGATCCTCTCGATATGTTCGTCATCGAGTGAATAGTAAGTGTTTTTTCCGTCGCGTCTGAACTTCACCAGCTTGGCGTCCTTCAGTATTCTGAGCTGATGGCTGATGGATGACTGCGACATATTAAGCGACTGCGAGATATCCTGTACACAGAGCTCTCCCCCCATAAGGCTGCAAAGTATCTTCAGCCTTCCCGAGTCTCCGAATACCTTAAATACATCGGCCAGATCCGACAGCAATATATCATCCGGGACGATACAGCTTATATTCTCCAAAATACCTTCTCCTTTCTGTGAAGATATGCACATCTGTTCATACATTCATATATCACTATTTTACTTCCCTGTCAATAGAAAAAATAAAAAAGCGGAAGATAATCCTCCGCTTTAGTATTATTTGGCCATAAGCTCATCGGGCAGTGATGCCAAATAGTAATACGAAGACCCCGAGCTGATGATGTATCTTATCACATTCTGTTCCTTCCATCCGGAGGGGATGTCCCGCGTGAAGGTTATCCTTCCCATCGCGGCATTGTCGTCTGATAATTCATCCCTCGCGAAATCGTAAATGCCTGTCGGAAGGTTCTCGCTGCCAAAGCCCGCCGCCGTGGTCCACTCGTCATCGAGGAGTGTGTAGTGAACGCCCGCGCTTATATTGCCGTCAAAGGATCCCTTGGCGTATATTTCCGTGATCTGCTCTCCTCTCGCATCGATACCGTATACATCGATATCCGCGCTTATAATACCGGTGCCGAAATCATTGACAGTCATAGTGTAAAAGGCGATATAATCCCTCGAAGCGTCTATCGCATACCATGTTCCGGTCATGTCGCATATGAGCTCAGGTATGTCGTTCCACATATCGAGAGTCAGCACGCCGTCGTCCAGGGTGTATCTTCCATAACCGCCGACACTTACCACCGCATGCTTAAAATTAACGCTGTAATTGAAATATGCGGTCTGAACATGCCCGAAATCTGCAATACGGGTGTTTGTGATGACGAGATCACTCACCATGTCCTAACTGATGTCATATCTCACATCGTCGTAGGTGAACTTACCTCCCGAGACGATGGAGTTCAGTATATCCCGTTCACTGACCTTCCAGTCCTCGGAGAGCATGCCTGTCTCGTAATCGCTTGAATATTCCGACGCATAGAGGTACCAGCCGGAGCTGAAGCGGAACTCCAGAAGCGCATTGCCTGCGACATACATATAGCTGCCCTCGCCTCTGAAGGATACCCATATCTTTTCGATGGAATTCTCCGTGTCGAGCCGGCGATCCGTGACATCGTATGTCACGCGGACCAGATCACCGAGCCACCATACATCGTCATCGTCGTCCCGGTAGAGCTTCAGCGATTTGACCGCGTCGGAGATGATATCATCGCTAACGCCCTTCTGGACTTTCACATCTGTGAGCGACAGATTGCTGGCCAGCTTGTACCAGTTTTTGTTGTCGTCCAGCAGATACTCTGTCTCCGCGAGAAGGATCTCGTGTACATTGTCCGCGTTCAGAACGAACTGCGCCTTGATGCGGGTGTAGCCGACCATCGGATCGCTGTCATAGGATAGAACCTGCGAATCGAGAAGTCTCTTCTTCTCGAAGGTATGGTTCGAATACTGCGAAAGGAAGTTCTCACCCTCCAGATCCCTGATGAGCCTGTCTATATCCACTGCATTGTACGAGAATAACTCCCATGTCTCCTCATTTAAGGCTTCTACAGTATCCAGCTTCCATCCGAAGGCCAGGGAATAATTATAATTAACTTTATAGCTTCTCTTGTATTCTATATCGCCGAGCCGGTAATCTATGTCGATGACCCGGGACCCCGATGAGGCGCTCCCGGACGGATCCTCGCTCGCATTCACAAGCGAAAACGGCGCACTATCCTTTGTCTTCAGCCATGCGCAGAGATCGTTGATGACCTCCTGCGTGTCTTTGTCCTCCAGCCCCGAGCTGCTGCATGAACACAAAGACACAGCTGATATTAAGATTATTAAGCTCAGCATGAAAGATCTTATCATCTTCATGTTCATGTTCCCCTTTAAGTATCGTCAGAACTCAGTTATACAGCGGTGTGACGCCGGAGCCTACAGCGCAGCTACTGCCTCGACCTCGCACAGCACGTTCTTGGGCAGAGTCTTAACGGCAACGCAGCTTCTTGCCGGCTTGCCCGTAAAATACTGCGCATATACTTCGTTAAATGCCGCAAAATCATTCATGTCCGCGAGGAAGCACACAGTCTTCACCACATTTTCAGGGCCTGCTCCCGCAGCCTTAAGTATCTCGCATACATTTTTGCAGGACTGATGCGCCTGTTCCTTTATACCGCCCTCCACTATGCTTCCGGTTGCGGGATCGATGGGTATCTGACCCGATGTAAACAAAAGATCCGCATCCTTCGGAACTATAAATCCCTGTGAGTAGGGGCCGATAGCCGCAGGTGCCTTATCTGTCTGGATAGATTTCATATTATGTACCTTGTCGCAGGCATGGTGCGCATCGGTGTCGTGCCTGCCGCGGCACCGACGAAATCATCTTTTCTCCGTCTTTTAAGCCGGAGATTTTTAGTCTTCAACAAATAAATTATAAATTATCCCATACCCCGTGTCAATCCGATTCTGTAAAACTTTTGTAACAATTTATCCGTTTGTGACGGCTCATTTTTTATTGTTTATCAACAACAAAAAAGAGGCCTCCGTCATAGTGGAAGCCCCTCATAAAATGTTATTTATTTAGCGTAGAATATCTCGGGATAGCTGTAGGATTCGCCTTCTCTGTATTCGCTACAGAAGCCAAACCAAAGCACGTATTCGGTGCGATCGGTGCCTTCTTCGTCCCCCTCAACAATAGGCATTATTACAAGCCTGTCGTTCTTTTCGTCGTAGGCGACCGAATTCCTGTACAGATCTCCGTTGACCCTCTGGTAATACACCCTTATCGGCCCTTTAGCATGCATCTTGTCCATATTTACGGCCACCATTATGCGCTCCGTTTCAGTCAGCCATGCAAAATCTGTGTAGAGTGCTTTTTCAAATACCTCCGGAGAGGAATATACCGTGACGGTCAGATCGCTGTTGAACCGGTTACCCGCCTTTTCCTTTGTCAGTGTGATGGAATCTATCACGACCTCTGCACCTTCAGCGATGCTTCCTTCCTTCACTATATCGGTATACACGAAACAATCAGCCATCTTTTCGATACCGTTTGCAGTCAGAACCATCTCGTTATTGTATTCCTTATCGCGCTCAAAATAGATAAATCCACCGTTGCCGTCGCTGTCCGTCAACAGGATGAAATTCTTTCTGTCACTGCCCTGCGCATGATATACCTTATCCTTGGACAATGTAGTCTTTTCGGAACAGATGTCCGGCTTTGCAAAAACGACCACATCGGTCTTCGGCACGAAAACCTTATAGAATTCGTTGTAATAAACACCGTCCACAGGCTCTTCATCGCCCTTGAGCCAGTATTCAAATGCGCCGTACGATTCCGGAAGCATGTGTTCCTCATAGATGTCCTTGGAGGCATAATATATTTCATCAAATCTTTCAAGGAATCTGTTGATCTGTGGATGATCTTTCGCGAGTTCTGATTTGTCTCCGAGAAGTTCTTGCACGGAGGGCTGCCTCAGTATAGCCATCAGCATCAGCGCATTCTCCGGCATATACACCATCTCATTTATATGCAAAGCCTCCTCCTCAAGAACATCGATAAAATCACTTCTCTTCGTCAACTCACTGAAGACATCCAGAACGGTGTAATCCCTCAGCTGCTCGGCCTTGAAAGGATCCTCCCTGCAGAATACATCCAGCTTATAATAAGGCGACCCCATGAAATTATAGTATAGTTGTTTCGTCGCGATGGATGACAGGTCTGACTTGTTCTTCCACTCTTCGGGAATCTCGATGTCTGTTTTCCCCGAAAGGAACTGATCCTTCAGATCGTCATCGCAATTCACATATATACTTATCAGAGTATAGAAATAATTACAATGTCCGCATTCTTCCTGTCCCAGGAAATGATACTTATCGCCATCCTTCGTGATCTTATAATTGTAGTATTTGTTGTGACTCGGCGCATAGTAAAGGTAGCTCTTATCCGCATCAAGCGGAGGATTACCCGGAGTGTATGTGTCATCTCCGTCCACAAAAGCTATTATCAGCTTCACCTTATCCTTCCAGTAGCCTTCACCAATTGCGATCTGTGATGCATTCTCTCCCTTGACCCATCCCTCGTCGGTATATTTCCAAAGAGTGATCGGTTCGGATTCGTTCCCGGGATCACAGGCTATGCATATAACGTGGCGTCCTTCACCGGGCACATCAAATTTGCTGCTCTGTATAATGCAATTCTGATTGTACAGAGGTCCTGCGAGCCTTTCCCTTATCGCACCGGCTATGGACTGCACGGCAGGCGACGTTTTCCAGTAATCCTCTCCGATCATTTTTTGTGCAGTGGTCTCTATGGAATGATCGCTGCTCTCCTCCGTCTCGTGCTCCGAAACCGTCACATCCGGCCCGGAAGGATCGGCGGTATTATTCTGCTTCGAAAACATCAGACTCGTCGCCAGTATAACCAGTACAAGCGCAGCAAATCCTATTAGATAAAACAGCACATCACTTTTTTGTTTTCTCTGCGGCCTCATGCTCTTTGCTATGAGACTGTCGTCGATCATGTCGACAGCTTTTAAAAATGTATTGCGATTCATGTTATTCACCATACCCTTCCCTGATAAGATGCTCCTTCAGCTTCTTTCTGAGCCTGTGAAGTCTCAGATTAACATTCATGGTCCTCATGCCAAGCATGGCTGCGATGTCCGAGGGTCTGTCCGCAAACCAGTAGTGTCTGATGAATATCTGCATATCGACCTGCGGCTGCTTTTTGAGAAAGGCGCTGATGATATCCGACAGCTCCTTCGAAAGCACGATATCCTCCGAGCCTTCCTTGTCCTCTATGATATCCTCCAGCTCGTCAAATGAAACCGAGGCTATGCCTCCGCCGCGTTTTATGCGTTTAGACTCCTTAAGCATATTAATTGCCCTG
>DGVE01000006.1:0-2884 GCA_002395865.1 Lachnospiraceae bacterium UBA4292
AGAGCTCCACGCAGCCCGCATGAAGGTTTGCCACACTGTACTTCGGAGCCGAACAGCCCTCGATAAAGTGCAGGTCAGCGCCCTCCTCTACTATGATGAGCGTGTGCTCAAACTGCCCCGCGCCGGGCGCATTCAGCCTGAAATACGACTGAAGCGGTATGGAGACCTTCACTCCCGCGGGAACATACACGAACGAGCCGCCCGACCATACCGCGCCGTGAAGCGCCGCAAACTTGTGGTCGGTGGGCGGTATCAGCTTCATAAAATGCGACTGTACCATCTCCGCGTAGGGGCCGCGCAGAGCGCTCTCCATATCGGTATAGACCACGCCCAGGTCCTCGACCTCCTTCTTCACGTTGTGATATACGAGCTCGGAATCGTACTGCGCGCCCACGCCTGCCAGAGACTCTCTCTCCGCCTTGGGAATACCCAGTCTCTCAAATGTATTCTTTATCTCATCCGGCACATCCGACCATTTCGCGCTCATCTTCGTGTTGGGACGCACGTAAGTCGCGATGTTGTCCATATCAAGTCCGGTTATGTCCGCGCCCCAGTTCGGAAGGGGTGTTTTGTTATATATCTCGAGCGAGCGGAGCCTTAACTCCCTCACCCAGTCCGGATCGTTCTTCTCCTCGGAGAGCTTCATGACTATATCTTCATTCAATCCGCTCTCGAATCGATAACTGTCCGCAGAAACGTCTTTGATGTCATATATATTCCTGTCGACATCATCGACATATGTCTTTTCTTTTTCACTCATTGTTCTATTCCGTTATGTACTTTTCGAAACCGTTATTATTTATGTCATCGATTATCGACGCGTCGCCTTCAGCAACTATCCTGCCTCGCGCGAGAACGTGAACCCTGTCCACATGGAGCGCATCGAGTATCCTGGTGCTGTGGGTAATTATGAGAAGCGAACCGGTCCCGGACTTCATGAACTCCTCCACGCCGAGAGATACTATCTTTACGGCATCCACATCAAGGCCCGAATCGGTCTCGTCGAGTATCGCGAGAGAAGGGTTTATCATCAGCATCTGAAGTATCTCCGCCTTCTTCTTCTCGCCTCCCGAGAAGCCCACATTGAGTTCCCTGTCCATATAGGTCTCATTTATCTGAAGAAGCTGCATCTTCTTCTTGAGCTCCTTGCGGAAATTCCACATGGATATCTTCTCGCCCCTTGCGCTCACGGCACTGCGGAGGAAGTTCGCGAGCGTGATACCCGGTATCTCGACCGGATCCTGGAAGGTCATGAAGAGCCCTGACTGAGCTCTCTTCGTGACATCCATCTCAAGAAGATCGTCTCCCTTAAAGCTTATCTGACCGCCTGTCACGGTATATGATGGATGGCCCATGATGGCGTGACCGAGTGTAGATTTACCCGCGCCGTTCGGACCCATGATGACATGCACCTCGCCCGGACCCATGGACAGATTCAGTCCGCGAAGTATCTCCTTTTCCTCGACCGAAACACGCAGGTCTTCGATTTTCAGTAATTCGTTATTCTGTGACATTTGTACTCCTTAGGTTTCTATCTATACGCAAACGTTGGCCTGATCGACCTCGCCCTTTACAAAGTCCACCGCATTCTTCAGCGTGGTCTGTGAAATAGCTAAAAGTGCCTCCTCTGTGAAGAAGCCCTGGTGCGATGTCACGATGACATTCGGGAAGGAAAGAAGGCGCGATGTTACCGAGCTCTCGAGGAAATCGTCCTCGCGGTTCTCGAATACATTGTTCGTCTCCTCCTCATAAACGTCGAGGCCGACACCGAAGAATTTTCTCGCGCGGATGCCTGCGATGAGATCCTCGGTCTTTATAAGCGCACCTCTGGATGTGTTTACAAGGATAACATTATCCTTCATCCTCTTGATGGTGTACTCGCTTATCATGTGGTAGGTGTCCTCCGTGAGCGGACAGTGAAGTGAGATGAGATCGCTGTTTCGAAGAAGCGTCTCCATATCCACATAATCCACGAAATCAAGGCTCTTGTTCGGATACATATCGTAGGCAATGATCTTCATGCCGAAGCCGTGGCAGATCCTGCACATGGCGGCGCCGATCTTGCCGGTGCCCACGATACCTGCGGTCTTGCCGTAGAAATTCACGCCTGTCAGGCCGTTCAAGCTGAAGTTGTTCTCTCTCACCTTTATGTAGGCCTTGTGCACATGGCGGTTTACCGCAAGCGCAAGAGCCATGGCATGCTCCGCTACCGCCTCGGGGGAATAACCGGGCACACGAAGAACTGTCACGGAATTTTCCTTGGCAGCCTTCAGGTCCACATTGTTGAAGCCTGCGCAGCGCATGAGCACGAGCCTGCAGTCCGCGGCGGCGAGCTTCTCGATAACAGGTGCCGAAACATCCGAGCTGACGAAAGCGCACACAGCGTCATATCCTGCAGCGAGAACCGCTGTCTGGGGCGAGAGATCCGCCTCGATGTACTCTATGGACACATCCTCGAAATCGGGGAGCGCCTTGTCAAAGGAATCGATATCATACTTTTTTGCGTCATAAAACAGTATTTTCATATCATCTGTCTCCTTTTGAATTTTTAATCCGGCTGCAATAAAGCGCACAGCCGGATAGATTATAAAGTTTTTTCTTGAAATTAGCAACAGGCAACAATTAAAAATTCATATAATAGCTATAAAAATTTGCATTGCCCTGCCTGCAGCATCACTTTCGGGCCGGAGCCTGTGTGATATACCCGTTGACGGCAGTCGCCGCCGCAGTCACAGGTGAGGCGAGGTATATCTTTACCTTGCTCGTACCCATGCGACCGAGGAAATTTCTGTTGTTAGTGGCTACCACCACCTCGTCATCGGAAAGAACTCCGCCGGCTCTTCCGCAGCACAGTCCGCATCCGGGTGTCGTGATTATGGCTCCC
>DGVE01000006.1:2929-3196 GCA_002395865.1 Lachnospiraceae bacterium UBA4292
TATGGCTCCCGCCTTCGAAAGTATATCGAGTGTGCCGTCGGCAAGCGCCTGCCTGTATATCTTGCGGCTCGCAGGGGTGACGATGAGCTGCACGTACGGCGCCACATGCTTATCCTTAAGCATCGCCGCAGCAGCCTGCAGATCCTCGAGCCTTCCGTTCGTGCATGAACCGATAAATACCTCCGTGACAGCCGTGCCCTCAAGTTCCTTCACAGGACGGATATTGTCCACGAGGGAGGGACACGCAAGAACAGGCACCAGTTCACG
>DGVE01000108.1 GCA_002395865.1 Lachnospiraceae bacterium UBA4292
TACTGGTTCCAGATATTGACCATACGGTCCACCTTGTCGTCGGGTGTGTTTACGTTGAGGATGCCGAGAAGCTTATCCCATGCGGCGCGAAGCTCCGCGAGGCCGGCAGCCACCTTCTCGGGTGTGTTGAAGCGGTCGATCATGGCCAGAGCCTTCGTCTTGTTGATGGTCTTTCCGTCCGCCTCGAACTTCTGATCCACGGGCATCTCAACGTAGCCGAGGATGAATACGAGCGTCTTGGACTCGCCGGGAGCAAGTGTGATCTTCTTGTAGTGTGAGGCAATGGGTGACCAGCCGTCTGCAAATGAGTTCGATGCCTTGCCGTCAAGAACTGCCTGAGGGTTGTTGAAGCCGTTGTAGAGGCCTATGAACGCGTCGCGGTCGGTATCGTAGCCGTCGATGGTGTCATTTACCGTGTAGAATGCGAAGTGGTTTCTTCTGTCGCGGTACTCGGTCTTGTGATAGATGGTGGAACCTGATATCTCTACACGTCCTGTTGAGAAGTTTCTCTGGAAGTTGGTGCAGTCATCCTGCGCATCCCACAGACACCACTCCTCGAAAGAGAAGAGTGAAAATGTCTTCGCAGAGCCTGACTCGTTTGTGAGAACGAGCTGCTGAACCTCGCCGTCGAAGTTCTGAGGAACGAAGAATGTAGCTTCGGCCTTAAGACCATTCTTGGAACCGGTGATCACTGTGTAGCCCATACCGTGACGGCACTCATATGAGTCGAGCTCTGTCTTGACGGGCGACCAGCCGGGGTTCCAGACGGTACCGTTATCATTTATATAGAAATAACGTCCGCCCATGTCGATGGGAACGTTGTTGTAACGGTAACGTGTAATGCGACGAAGCCTTGCGTCCTTGTAGAAGCAGTATCCGCCGGCAGTGTTGGATATCAGTGAAAAAAAGCCCTGTGTTCCCAGATAGTTGATCCAGGGATAAGGGGTCCTGGGGGAAGTGATGACGTACTCTCTGGCAGCGTCATCGAAATGTCCGAATTTCATAGTTACCTCCTGTAATAATACGGGTGCGGAGCATGCCGCCCCTTCATAGCATACAGTATAGCAGAACTCCACAAAAAAGTAAATCGAATATAGACAATTTAAGGCATTTTTCCTTTATTTTGAAAAATGATGCCCGCCGATTGATTTTGACGGTAGCGGGTTGTATAATGACAGCCTTGAAACGCTCAGACGATATTCGGGAGGGATGATGACGATGAAGAAAAGACTCGGCGAGATGGTAAAAGGCATTAAAGGTGCCACAAAACAGCAGATAATCGTATGCTTTATAGGCGTGTTCGGGATGGGATTTTTTCTGTCCTTTCTTCTGATGCTGACTCTCGGGACTGACCCCTGCTCTTTTATGAATGATGCGATAAGCAGGCGCATCGGCTGGAGCTTCGGCAACTGGCAGCTGCTGCTTAACACCACACTTCTTATTCTGGTGATAGCATTTCGCCCTGGGCTCATCGGCTTCGGTACCTTTTTCAACATGGTACTCATCGGCTACTATGCCGATTTCTTCTGCTGGGTCTGGGGAAATGTCCTGCCTACGCAGTGGTTTACCGAAGCTCCGGCGAGATACATTTTATTTGCGGTCACGCTTGCCTGTTTTATCGTGAGCGCGGCTGTGTATATGAACTGCGGCATCGGCCTCTCGCCGTACGATGCCATAGCTAAGATGCTTTCCGAGAAGCTGAAGATGATACCGTTTTTTATCGTGAGGATCGCCTACGACGGTGCGGCTGTGCTTATAGGAATGGCTGTGGGCGGTAAGCCCGGCATAGGTCATGTTCTTATGGCGCTGCTTCTTGGGCCCGTGATCACTATTGTGGGAAAAAAGATGAGCAGACTGTTTTCGGGTGGCAAAAAGCCCGTGTCTGCATAGGAGATCGATACAGTGAGAAGAAATATGTGGATCGCCGCCTGCGCTCTTTTGATCTCGGGATGTGCGGGAAATGACACGGCTGAGCCTTCGACGCAGCCGGAAACACAGATGAGCTCCGAGGCGGTGTCCGAGAGCGCTGCGTCCGAGGCGGGGACGGAGGATGCGCCCGAGACTCAGACAGAAACTGAGACTCAGACCGAAACCGAGACAGAGACAGAAACCGAGACAGAGACAGAGACCGCGCGGGAGACGGAGACTGAAGCGGAAATTGTGACTGCGCCGGCCGAATTCAAAGAGCTGCCGGATAATGTGGAGTATTTCTATAATTATTACTGCATGGTCGCGGGGGATGCCGGCAAGTTCGACCGTCTGAGATTTTTGATGGCCTGGGCCCTGACTGATGGCGTGTCATTGACGGAATGCTTTGAAAATGTGGACTGGATAGAGAGGGACGGCCGGATCAGCCTTTCGTTTTCACCGAAGGAGTTCATGTTCTCGGGATCCTGCGCTGATGTCTATGAGTGGGAGGCCAGATGCCTGCGAGGGTTTTATCTTGCGAAGGAGGCTTTTGGAGAGGACGATAGGTGGTATAACGAGGAAGCTCTTCTGGGCCAGTACGTATTTCATACACTTTTCGGGAGGTTGAAGACACCGTGGAATATCGAGAGCTGGAGAAGCGAGACCGATTTCGAAAAGATAGCGGCTGCTCTCGGAAATCCCTGATGATTTATTAAAATTTTATAAAATGGGACTACCGGTCCCGATACTGACAATATGTCCGTTTTCGTTATTCTTCCTGTCTGCTATAATGCTTCATGCCCCTGCAGTTCACCAAAACATAATAAAGTTTAGGAGGACCATAGAATGAGGAAGAATATAGCGATGAAATATGATGCGTCGATATCACCGATAGATGAGAATGGGATAACATGGGCAGAGTCGTTCAGAATAGCCGGGAGAGCGAAAAGGCTGCGGGAAAGGTGCGGCCTTACGCAGGCGGAAGCTGCGAGAAAGATAGGAAACATTAGCGAAGGCTATATCAGCAAGCTGGAGACCGGGAAGAGAAAGTTTACGCTCGCGATATTGTATAAGCTTGCAGCGGCATATGAAGCAGATGTGAGTGAGTTTCTGGGCTCGACTGAGATCGGTGATGCCGGTTCTTACAAAAAGCAGATGGCCACCAAGCTCTACGAATCCATGAATAAGGAGATGAGGGACAGCTGGAGCACTATCGGGAGCATGCTGCTGGATCTGTATCAGAAGGGTTTTGATGATGGGAGGGGCAGCGTAGATGGCCGTTTACGTTCTGCGGCGGCTGACGAATCGAGTCGTTACGACTAAAATCTTCCGGGCGGGTGACGCGTTCACCCGCCTTTTTATAAATTTCGCGTAAATTTTAGAAAAAACTTGTTGACAAGCAAGGATTGATTTGCTATTATGCCATTTGCGTCACCTTTAGAGCGGCGTACATTATTGGTAGTGAGAAGCCAGACATACAGCGACACGTCACGAGGAGAAATACTCAAGAGGTCGAAGAGGCGCCC
>DGVE01000101.1 GCA_002395865.1 Lachnospiraceae bacterium UBA4292
CGACCATCGCCATCTTCGGCGCGGTTGGTAACTGGAACTCATTTACCGACTCCCTTATGCTCATGAGAGATTCAAGCGCAGAGAAGTACAGGACCTTACAGCACTTGCTGTATAACACATTGCAGCAGACGGCGGCATTGCAGGCTCAGGTAAAACAGGGCGGTTCACCCGATCAGGTGACATCATCCACCATAGTTCAGTACACCATAAGTATGGTTACCATAATCCCTATTCTTCTGGTGTACCCTTTCATGCAGAGATATTTTACTTCAGGCATCATGCTTGGAGCGGTTAAGGGTTAATAAAGGAGGAAGTTATGAAGAAATCACAGAGATTTGCAGCTCTCGGACTCAGTGCCGTTATGGCTGCAAGTGCAATGGCCGGTTGCTCGAGCGGTGGTGACAACAATGAGACCACTACGGCTAATCCCGGCTCGACTCAGGACAGCCAGCAGGCTGCTTCTGTTCCGGCACCTGAAGACACAGTCACGCTTGACGTGTTCTCGCAGGTCGCTAACTACTCAGGCATCCAGATGGGATGGTCGGGACAGATTTTCCTTGAGAAGTTCAATGTTAAGCTGAACATGATCCAGGATACGGCCGGCGCTCTGGCTACACGTATGGCTGAGGGCAACCTCGGAGATATCGTCGTATTCGGTTCGAGAGGAGATGATTACGATCAGTGTATCAAGCAGGGTCTTCTGCTCAACTGGAACAAGGATAATCTCCTCGACAACTATGGACCTTATCTCAAGGAGAACTTGAAGGCTGCTCTTGACTACAACAAGGAGCTCAACGGCGGTACATGCTACGGCTTCAACGGAAAAGTCTGTTCTGAGGGCAGCCCGGGTTCCGATGGTCTACTCTACACATGGGACACCAGATGGGATCTCTATGAGCAGCTCGGAAAGCCGGAGATCAAGAACCTTGACGATTATCTTCAGCTGATGATCGATATGAAGGCTATCTGTCCTACCGATGAGAACGGCAAGGAGACATACGCTCTGTCCATGTGGCCCGACTGGGACGGCAACATGGTAATGTACGTTAAGGCCTTCGCTACAGCTTACTATGGATATGATGAGTTCGGTATCGGCCTTTACGATGTGAGAACAGGCGAGATGCACGGCGCTCTCGAGCCCAACGGACCTTACTACACATCGCTCAAGTTCATCAACAAGCTCTATCAGAACAATCTTATCGATCCCAACTCTCAGACACAGGATTACGCTAAGATGACTGAGAAGATGAAGGCAGGCGGATGCTTCTTCTCCATCTTCAACTACGCAGGCGGCGATATCTACAACACAAAGGAGCACACAGATCAGAACAAGATGATGTGCCCTCTTATTCCTACAGAAGCTACACCCATCATCTATGAGGCTTCTCAGACAGGTGGTACAGGTTATGACTGGGCTATCGGCTCCAAGACCAAGTATCCCGAGCTCTGCATGAGCATCATCAACTGGCTCGCAACTCCTGAAGGCGCACTTACATACTTCTGGGGTCCCAAGGGCCTTACATGGGATTACAACGAGAAGGGTCAGCTCTATCTTACCGAGCTCGGTATTCAGGCACAGGATGACAGAAGAGGAACCATCATTAACTACAACGGTACCAATGTCGATTACGAGAACGGCAGCTTCCAGGTAAACAGCAGCGTCTGGGACAAAGGCTCACTCATACCCGGAGATCCGCTCGGACAGGTATTTGACTACAAGAACTGGGATCTTATGATGACCGGCCCTTGCTGCGATGTTGAGGCAGCATGGAGAGAGTACTCAGGTGAGACACTCCCCTCCAACTTCCTGCTTCACTGGCAGAACTCAGTAGTAGCTCCTGCAACAGGTGTTCAGTCCACAAAGCCCGGCAAGAAGGATCCTCTCTTCACCAACTGGAATTCGGTTACCGATACAGTTAAGACCGGTACATGGAGATGTGTATACGCCAAGACAGATGAGGAGTTCGAGAAGCTCTTCGCTCAGATGGTGGCAGACGCAGAGTCATTCAACTATGCAGGCTGCATGGAGTACACTCAGAAAGAGGCTGATGCCCGCCATGAGATCGAGATCCTCATGACCGAGTGATCAATCAAACAGTAATATCAAGGACCGGGCTTCGCCCGGTCCTTTTCGTTGATATTCGTATGATCAAAAACTGCCTGAGGAGGGGTAGTCGGCTCTTAACCGAATATCTCCTTAGCGTACCCCACGGTCTCCATCGCGTCCTTGCAGTATCTGTCTGCACCCACCATCTGCGCGTACTCTGGGGTGAGCACCGCTCCGCCCACGCATACCTTGCAGTCGGGTGCCACAGGTCTCAGGAGCTTTATCGTCTCATCCATCGAAGGAACGGTAGTGGTCATAAGCGCGCTGAGACCCACGAGCTTTATATTCTTCTCTACGACCGTCTCAACTATCACTTCAGGGGGAACATCGCGCCCCAGATCGATGACCTCGTAGCCGTAATTCTCAAGCAGCACTTTGACTATATTTTTACCGATATCGTGTATATCGCCCTTTACCGTGGCGAGCACGATGGGACCCTTCTTGGCGTCTCCGAGACCCTTCGCGTCCATGAACTCCTTTATCACAGCAAATGCAGCCTTGGCTGCCTCAGCACTCATTAACAGCTGTGGTAGAAACATTGTCTTCTTCTCAAAGCCCTTACCCGCAGTGTCCAGTCCGGGTATGAGGCTTTTATTAATTATCTCAAGTGGATCGGTATCCGCCAGCTTAAGTCTCGCCAGCTCCTCGGCTTTGGTCTTAAGTCCCTTGGTGACTGCCTTTGCGAGCTCGTCATCGCCCGCGCCGTCCTCCGGTGCGGGAGCTGTTGAAGCGGCGGGAGCTGCTGCGGCAGTCGGTGCAGGGATATTCGTAGCGAATTCGATATAGCCCGTGCACTGCTTATCGAGTCCCGAGAGCATCACGAAGGAGTGGTACGCCTTCTTCATCTCCACCGACATGGGGTTCATGATGGCGGCCGACAGCCCCGACTGCATAGCCATGGTGAAGAAGATGCTTGTGGCGATCTCCCTTGCGGGAAGTCCGAAGGAGACATTCGATACACCAAGTATGGTCTTCATACCCAGCTCGTCGTGTATGCGGCGAAGGGTATCGAGAGTCACCTTGGCCGCATAGTCGTCGGAGCTTACTGCCATGGCGAGGGGATCGATGATGAGATTCTTCTTCGATATGCCGTAGCTCTCGGCAGTCCTCACTATCTTATTGACTATGTCTATGCGCCCCTGTGCCGTGTCGGGGATGCCTGACTCGTCAATGGTGAGGGATACGATGACTCCGCCGTACTTTTTTGCAAGTGGAAATACTGTCTTCATCACATCTTCGCGGCCGTTTACCGAGTTAATGAGTGCCTTGCCGTTGTAGCGGCGCAGGGCTCTCTCCATGGCCTCGGGGTTGGTCGTATCGATCTGAAGAGGAAGCGAGAGTACCGACTGCAGCTCGCAGACGACCTCCTCCATGAGGGAGGGTTCGTCGATCTCGGGAAGGCCGACATTTACATCGAGCGCATCCGTGCCGGCGGTCTCCTGTTTGAGTCCCTCGCCGATGATGTAATCTATGTCGTGGTTTCTGAGAGCTTCCTTGAACTTCTTTTTGCCCGTGGGATTGATCCTCTCGCCGATGAGCACCGGTTTTTTATCGAAATATACGGCGTGCGTGTAGCTCGATATTACGCTGTATCCCTTATCCTCCGGAAGGTGCTGGGGCATCTCGGAGGCGACATTTGCCAGAAGCCTTATGAATGCGGGATTCGTTCCGCAACAGCCGCCGACGATATTAGCGCCTGCTTCTATTATGTCGCGAAGATGCTCGGCGAATTCCTCCGGACCCACGTCGTAAACCGTCCTGCCGCCCTCAGAGTGGGGGAGGCCTGCGTTAGGCTTCACGATCACCGGGATGGAGGAGTACGAGGCGTATTCGGGAACTATGTTCTTCATCTGCGCAGGGCCGAGAGAGCAGTTCATGCCTATGGCATCGGCACCCAGTCCCTCGAGCATCGCTACAGCTGCCCCCGGATCCGCACCCGTGAGCAGCCGCGCTTTCTCGTCAAAAACTGTCGTGACGAATACAGGCAGGTCGCAGACCTCCTTGGCCGCAAGAAGAGCGGCCTTCGCCTCGTAGCTGTCGTTCATTGTCTCGATGTATATGAGATCTGCTCCGCATGAAGCTCCCGCGGAAATGGTCTTTTTGAATACATTGACCGCGTCCTCGAAGTCCAGATCGCCGAGGGGCTTCAGCAGATGTCCCGTGGGACCGATATCGAGCGCTACGAAATGCTTCCTGTCACGTGCGGGTGTTCCCTTAAGGTGGGGGCAGCCCTTTAAATACGCTGCGTAACGCTCCTGCAGAGGTTCACCGGCCTCGATGCGCCTTACGGCTTCGCGCGCGCAGTCGATGCCCGCCTTCACTATGTGCTCGAGCGAGTATTCGCCTTCAGATGAGAATTTCAGTGAATTCGCCCCGAAGGTGTTGGTGAGTACAACATGCGAGCCTGCGTAAAGGTACGCCTGATGGAGCCCGGTGATGAGCTCGGGGTCATCTATGTTCAGAGTCTCGGGAAGAACGCCGGGCTTTAAGCCCTGCTCCTGCAGGACGCTTCCGGCGCCGCCGTCGAGTATTAGTATGCGGTCTTTCAGATAAGACAAGATCTCATGTTTCATATCTGGCTTTAACTCCTATCATTGCCGTGACTGATTTCGACGGCATCATAAGGCAGCTCTCGGAGAGCGTGAGTCCGTTTTTGGAAAGCTCCGGCAGAGCTGTAAAAATCTCCCTTTGAAATGTGAGGGGAACGTCTCCGAAGCCGGGAGAGTAGCGTGGGCGTACGGAATAGCCGTCCTCGGCCTCCGTTTCCCTTATATGGCTGTTCAGACTGTCGCAGAGGCTCTCTACCAGCATGGCCCCGGCGGCCTGCGCGATTAGAGCCCTCAGAGGGTCGGTGCGCGAATATCTGTGTATGACCGCGTCCACGCGCGGGCCGATGGTGGCACCGAAGAGATACATGCGGCAGCATCCGTTAAGGTTTCTCATGAGGTCGCGGCTGGTTATGGCACAGAAGCCGAGGTCGAGACGATTTGTGTCAGGATCGGTGCTTATATCGTAGCACTTATATGCCGCAAACGGTGTTGCGACACCGACCAGCTCCTTTATAACCTCGCCGCATATGACGGCGGTGGCTTCGTCCGGATCGACCTTCATGTATCCGAGATACCTGTAGGTCTCGGACAGCGAGATGTACAGCTCCTGCGCCGGTAATCTGTAGATCGATGCTGCGCCTGTCATATATCGATCATTCCCTTCAGGTTGTTCATGATGGCTGCGGCTACATCCGGCTTGTTCATGGTGTAGATATGGATGTTCTTCACTCCGTTTGCGAGAAGGTCGATGATCTGGTCAGTGGCATAGATGATGCCTGCCTGCTTCATGGCCTCGGGGTCTTTGCCGAAGTGGTCCACAAGGCTTCTGAAGCGTGTGGGCATGAAGGCCTGCGAGAGCTTCAGTATCCTCGAGATCTGTGCCGCGTTCGTCACGGGCATGATGCCTGCGACCACAGGCACCTCGATGCCGGCCTCTCTGAGCCTGTACAGAAAGCTGTAATACATTCCGTTGTCGAAAAACATCTGCGTAGTAAGGAAATCGCAGCCGGCCTCGACCTTTTTCTTCAGATTCTGTATATCCGTGTTCCAGTCGGCAGCTTCGGGATGTCCCTCGGGGTAGCATGCGCCGCCCACACAGAAGTCGCCGAACTCCTTGATATCGGCTATAAGGTCGCTGGCGTATGTATAGCTCGACCCGAACAGGTCGTAACCCTGAGGTACATCGCCGCGAAGAGCCAGTATGTTCTCTATTCCGGCGGCCTTAAGCTGTGTCAGCTGCTCGCGGACTCTCTCCTTCGTGGAGGAGATGCAGGACAGGTGCGCGATCGACGGCGTACCGCTTCTTTTTATATTGTCCGCGATACGGACGGTAAAGTCGCTCGTTCCTCCGCCTGCGCCGTATGTTACGCTCATCCATGCCGGCCTTAGCTCGCATATTTTCGAGACTGCTTCCTCGACGGTCTCTATCTTGTCAGATGTCTTCGGGGGGAATACCTCCAGCGAGAGGGTCGTCTTTCCCTGAGCGATTATATCCTTTATCTTCAATTCATGTTCCTCCTGCGTCGTGCGTTTGCGCAACAGTATAAAGCCTTTGTTAAAAAAAAACAAGGTTTAATCACTTTCTTCTTTCTTTTTTTGCGGGGAAATGATATAATATCCTATCAATGAAAAGGTGGAAGGAGGCAGAGTTATGGCTACTTATGTCATCAGCGATATTCACGGCAATCTGAGAGCGCTTCAGGCTCTTCTGGTCGACATAGATTTCAAGTATGACGGAAGCGACAAGCTCTGCCTTCTCGGGGATTACGTCGACTGGGGCCCGGATTCCATTGCCACGGTGGAATTCGTGATGAACCTGTCTGAGCTTCCCTTCGTGAAATGCATCATGGGCAATCACGACCTGATGTTTCTGGACGAGATAGAGCGCGAGAGACACCACAACTCGACCGGAGACCCCAACTGGATGTTCAACAACCGCGGAATGGATACGTGGGTGCAGTATCTCGATCTTCCCGCCGAAAGACAGGATAAGATGTACAAGTGGCTCTCGAAGCTTCCCTACGGTATCCAGATAAGGGTCAATAAGAAGTGGTATCTTCTCTGCCACGCGGGACCGTATCTGCCCCAGAAAAAGAAGGAGGTCGACGAGTCCGTTCTCTCGCACGACAAGCTTTATGCGGTATGGCACAGGATACAGGACGAGAATGAGAAGCCTCTGGACGGATTGTACGCCAGATACCCGCATTTTAGGGGCAAGCAGAGAGATTTCGAGGCTTTCATCTGCGGCCATACGATAAACAGTTTTTACAGAAAGCCTGCGCCGGATGAACCCTTGAGTATATTTAAGGGGCCGAATTTTATAAATATCGACTGCGGCGCAAAATGTATGTCGCTCGTACCGGGGCTTGAGTATATGCCGCCGAGCGTGATCAACGCGTCGAGACTTGCGGCTCTGAGACTGGATGATATGGCTGAGTTCTACTGCGACAGGGACAGGGCAGGCTATACTGCCATGCAGGAGTATGTCATATGATCACTGCCACATCGAATGAAAATGTAAAATATGTCGCCCTGCTCAACAAAAAGAAGCAGCTTCGCCAGGAGGACCGGGTATTCGTCGTGGAGGGAGTCAGAGCTTTTTCCGAAGTGCCCGACGAAAGGCTGGTGCAGACCTATGTGACTGAGGATGCGCTCGGGGACGAGAAGACGCGGGCTCTTTTAAAGGGCAGAAGCTATACCGAGGTCAGCGACACAGTCATGAAGTATATGAGCGACACCGTGAGCAGCCAGGGCATACTCGCCATAGTTAAGATGGATGAGACGGGAGTGGTGTTTGAGAAGGGCACCAACTACATGCTTCTCGACAGGCTTCAGGACCCGGGCAATCTCGGCACCATCGTTCGTCTCTGCGAGGCGGCGGGCTTTTCGGGCATCATCATGAGTCCCGATACCGTGGATATATATAATCCGAAGGTGGTGAGAGCCACCATGGGCGGAATACTGAGAGTACATTTCGAGTACAGAGACCTTATACCCGCCATAGCCTATATGAGAAAACATCGCATACCGGTGTACGGCGCAGCGCTCTCGCAGTCCTTTGACTACGCGCAGACCGACTTTACCGGAGGCTGTGGAATAGTGATCGGCAATGAAGCGAACGGCATCTGTGAGCCTGTCCTTGAAGCCTGCACGGGAAGGGTTTGCATCCCGATGCAGGGCAGTGTGGAGTCGCTCAACGCCTCGGTAGCCGCGGCGGTGCTCGCATTTGAAGTTTACAGACAAAATCGCATGAAATAAGCATCAAAAATGGGGGAATATCCCCCATTTTTTGCGTTTTTAGAGCCTTAAAACGGCCTGAAGTGGGGAAGGGTTGACAAGCGTGAACAGATGTGCTATAGTATGCACAAAATAAGAACGTAACACTTTTGTAACATTTGCGTCTGCCGCGCTTCGGCCGACGTTTCAGGCAATAAAAAACAGACTTACAGGAGGTTGCTATGAACTCAAAATCCGTGAGGTTTTGGAGTATCGCGGCGGTGGTCACTGTACTTATAGTGGTCGCCTGCCTAGTACTTCTGAAGCTCGCCGGAACTGAGCCGGACCAAAACAAAACTGACGCTACCGAGCCGGACGTGACCATATATACCTCGGAAAACGGCAGTGGAGAGACCACGGCTCCTAAGGAGACAGAGCCATATCCGGATAAAAACGCAGCAGAGGCCATTTCCGCATACACGCGTGACGCATCGAGACGAATAAGGGATGTCATAGACGATGTTGTTTCGAAAGCGGCTTCGGTGCCGAAGGCATACGGAAGGCTGGAGGCCTTTATGGCAATCATGAAAAACGCTGAGACCATCAGCGGGATCGAAAAGGCCATCAGGGAGTACGAGGAGGCGCAGCGCGCCGAGAAAGAGCGCGAGGAGCTGCTTGAGGCCACGGTGAGAGAGCTCTTCGGCGATCGTTTCGCCACCATTGACAGCAAGATAGAGGACACCTACCTGAACGTGAGAAGCACCCCCGGAGGGGATGTTATAGGTATGCTCTATCCGGGCACGGGCGGCTATATAACAGGCATAGAGAAAGGCTGGGCGCTCATCTCGAGCGGCAATGTGACCGGCTGGGTGAGCACGGACTATATAGCGCTCGGTCAGGATATAGCGAACGCCGGCCCGAAGGTCTACATGATGATCATGGCGCAGTATCTGCGACTCAGGAGCGAGCCTGACGAAAACAGTTCTCCGATCGACGTTCTGACTCTCGGAACGATGGTGGATTATGTTTCGTGCCTGCCGGGATGGGTATGCGTATCCTACCAGGGACATACGGGCTATCTGCACTCGGACTATGTGGATGTGAGGATAGGCGACGGCGTGGCCATCACCATGGAAGAGTTCATGATGATAGAGGAGATGAAGAACCGGGAGACGGAGCCCGAGACACAGTCTCAGCCGCAGACAGAGCCTACTCCGGAGCAGACGCAGCCGACGCCGGTGGTGCCTGCGTCCATAAGCGCATCGGTATCGGGAGGCGACCGTGTGGTCGGAAGCTCTCTTTCGGTATATGATTTCACTGTAAATATAACCATGTCTGACGGGACCGTTCTGACGAATCCCCCCGGCTGGGGCGCATCACCCATGCTTCTTGAGAACGAGGGCGACAATGTGGTGACTGTCAGCTACGGCGGACTGGCCACTCAGATAGTGGTCAGGGCGTATGTTCCCGAACAGCCCACAGTGGAGCCGCAGCCCGTGGTACCGGCAGCTGTATCGGCCTCGGTGGCAGCGGGGACGAGATATGTGGGAGACAGCTTAAACGCATTCGATTTCACAGTAACGATCACCATGTCGGACGGCAGCTCCGTCATAAATCCCCCTGGCTGGGGCGCCAGTCCAATGACTCTTTCTTATGAGGGAGAGAACCACATCACTGTGGTATACGGAGGACTTTCGACGGATGTTGTTGTGGTGGCATACGCAAGACCAACTCAGCCGCCGTCATCGGAGGAACCCACACCCGAGCAACCGGAGACACCTGAACCGGAGACTCCGGTGCCTGATACACCTTCCGCTGAGGATCCCACACCCGAGCAGCCTGAGACACCCGAATCAGATTCGCCGTCCACAGGAAACGCGGACTGGGATTACATAAATGCCATCTATGCGCAGGGCAATTCGAGCAGGCAGCCCGTATATCTTGACCACGATTCCATCGTCCTGATGGCGTGCGACGTAACACTTGAGGTGGGCAATGCGGGACATGATATGCAGCTCGCCGTTGCCAATGTCATACTCAACAGGCTTCTGTGGGGCTACTGGGGCAACACGGTAAATGCCGTGCTTCGCGCGCCCGGACAGTTCTACGGCTCTGAGGCAGGCGGACTGCTCGACACATATATCGCGAAGGGTCCGAAACAGGAATGCCTGCAGGCAGTCTACGAGGCACTGGCGGGTATAAACAATGTCAGGGATTGCATATTCTTCAAGAGGGCGACCCAGTCAAGCTACAGCTATGACTATTATTTCATAATCGGTAACGGAGTTTTCTACCCGTCCAAGTATTATAAGTCGTGATATCACCTCCCGGGGCTCTCCCGGGAGGCCTTCTTTTCGCCAAAATGCCCGGTCTTAAAGAAAATGTAAGAATCTCGTCAGTTCTTCTAAATTGATTTTTCCGCTGTATGAGTTAGAATGGGAGCATCACAATCCGGAGAAGAGCTTCGGGGAAAGGAGTTTCATATGAGACCAATATCATGGTTGATTTTTTTCTTGATTTTGATTATATTTGAGTTGGTGACACTCGGACTGACCACGCTGTGGTTTGCGATAGGAGCCATCGTGGCATTCTTCGCCTCCGTATTCGAAGCGAATATCTATGTTCAGTGGACTCTGTTCGCGGCTGTATCGTTCGTTACACTCATATTTACACGGCCAGTTTTGTACAACCGCCTGAAGAAACGGATAGTCAAGACGAACGCGGACAACCTGGTCGGACAGCTTGCGGTAATTACCGTCGAGGTAGATAACCTCGAGGCCAAAGGCGCCGCGACCATCAACGGCAATGTCTGGACCGCCAGAAGCGTGGACGATGATGTCAAGCTGGCGCAGGACTCGGTAGGAAGAATAGTCGCCATCAAGGGCAATAAGCTCATTCTTGAGCCCGAAAAATCCAATTAATACTTTATAAGGAGGCTTCACATGAAAGCACTAATTGCAATTGAACCGGGAGGATTTTTCCTCATCATCGCTCTCATCATCGTGATCCTGATCATCCTGGCGAGCTGCATCAAGGTAGTTCCTCAGGCGACGGCATTCGTCATCGAGCGTTTCGGAGCGTACGTCACCACATGGGATGTGGGACTTCACTTCAAGCTGCCGATACTCGACCACATCGCGAAGAGAGTTCTGTTAAAGGAGCAGGTAGTTGATTTCGCTCCCCAGCCCGTTATCACAAAGGATAACGTTACCATGAGAATCGATACGGTCGTATTCTTCCAGATCACCGACCCCATGCTCTACGCGTACGGCGTTGAGAACCCCATCATGGCGATCGAGAACCTGACCGCGACAACACTTCGTAACATCATCGGTGATCTCGAGCTCGATGAGACACTTACATCGCGTGAGATCATCAATGCAAAGATGCGTTCATCCCTTGACCAGGCTACAGACCCCTGGGGCATCAAGGTAAACCGTGTAGAGCTCAAGAACATCATTCCTCCGGCAGCCATCCAGGATGCGATGGAGAAGCAGATGAAGGC
>DGVE01000193.1:0-592 GCA_002395865.1 Lachnospiraceae bacterium UBA4292
GATGAACCGCCACTACACCAAGGAGGATTATCTGCTTCTGGTGGATAAGCTCCGCGCGGCCATGCCCGAGATCAGTCTTACGACGGATATCATCGTGGGCTTTCCCGGTGAGACCGAGGAGGAGTTTAACGAGACGCTTGAGGTGGTGGAGCGTGTGAGATATGACAGCGCCTTCACTTTCATTTACTCAAAGAGGACCGGTACTCCGGCCGCATCCTTCCCCGATCAGGTTCCGATGAATGTTGTAAAGGAACGCTTCGACAGGCTTCTGGCTCTGGTGCAGTCCATAGCGGCAGAGAAGACGGGGGCATATACGGGAAGAGTACTTCCAGTGCTTGTCGAGGAGATAAACGATCACATAGACGGATACGTGACCGGAAGACTTGAGAACAATACTCTGGTGCATTTTCCGGGGGATGCATCGATGATCGGCACGGTGGTGGATGTAAAGCTCACCGAGGCCAAAGGATTTTACTATATCGGAGAGTGTAACTGATGGAAAAGATTTCGCCGATGATGGCGCAGTACCTTAAAACGAAGGAGGAATACTCCGACTGCATACTGTTCTACAGGCTCGGCGATTTCTACGAGA
>DGVE01000193.1:646-2666 GCA_002395865.1 Lachnospiraceae bacterium UBA4292
TCTACGAGATGTTCTTTGACGACGCGCTGTATGTGTCCAAGGCCCTGGAGCTCACGCTCACCGGCAAGGACTGCGGCATGAGTGAGAGGGCTCCGATGTGCGGTATTCCCTATCACGCGGCGGAGGTGTACATCCAGAAGCTTGTGGATCTGGGGAAAAAGGTGGCCATAGCCGAACAGCTCGAGGATCCGAAGACCGCCAAGGGACTCGTAAAGCGCGATGTCATAAGGGTGGTCACTCCGGGTACGGTCATCAGTTCTACGGGGCTGGATGAGACCAAGAACAATTACATAATGTGTCTTTTCTACTCCGGAAGCGAGTATGGTCTTGCGGTATCGGATATCACCACGGGCGAGTATCTTTTTACCGTACTGCACACTGCGGGCGAGCTGAAGGATGAGCTCAGCCGTTTTCTTCCGACAGAGATCATTGCAAATGACTTCTTCTTCATGAGCGGAGTCGATATAAAGCAGCTTGCACCGAACAGCGCGTATTCCACGCTGCCCGGGAAGATGTTCTCGGATGAAAAATGCTTCGAGCTTTTAAAAAAGCATTTCGGAGTGGCTTCTACATCCGCTCTGGGCGGTGACGGCATGGAGAACGGCCTCATAGCAGCCGGGGCACTGCTCGGATATTTGTACGAGACACAGAAGAACGAGCAGCCGCAGATAACCTCCATAAAGCCTTACACCACCGGCAGGTATATGATAATCGATACCGCCACCAGGAGGAATCTTGAGCTCACGCAGACCATGCGCGAGAAGAGCAAGAGAGGAACTCTTCTGTGGGTGCTTGATAAGACCTGCACCTCCATGGGAGCCAGACTGCTTCGCAAAATGATAGAGCAGCCTCTCATAAAGACTGATGAGATCATCATGCGCCAGGATGCCATAGAGGAACTATCGGAGAATTATGCGGACAGGGACGAGCTGAGGGAATATCTGAATCCCGTGTACGATCTCGAGAGACTCATAAGCCGCATCTGCTACAGGGCTGCGGGGCCGAGGGATATTATCGCATTTAAAAATTCGCTTTCGATGCTTCCCGCCGTAAAGGGTGTTCTCTCTTTGCTTCACAGTGAGGAGCTTACTTCATGCAATGCGCAGCTCGATGATCTGTCCGACCTCTTCAATCTCATCGATGCCGCGATCAACGACGATCCGCCTCTTCTTGTGCACGACGGCGGTATAATAAAGGACGGCTATTCGGAGGAGGTCGACCTGCTGAGACGCTCCAAGACCGAGGGGAGCAGCTGGCTTTCGGAGCTCGAGGAGAATGAACGCGAGGCATCCGGCATCAAGACGCTCCGCGTGCGTTTCAATAAGGTCTTCGGATATTATTTCGAGGTCACCAACTCATTCAAGGATATGGTGCCCGACTATTTCGAGAGAAAGCAGACCTTAGTCGGCGCGGAAAGATATACGACACCGAGACTCAAGGAGCTCGAGAGCACCATTCTGGGAGCGGATGAGAAGCTGAAGGCTCTGGAGTACGATCTGTTCTGCGGTGTCAGACAGAAGATCGCCGAGAATATCATAAGAGTCCAGAAGAGCGCGGCCGCTGTATCAAGGATAGATGTATACTGTTCGCTCTCCCTCGTGGCTCAAAGAAACGGCTATGTCCGCCCCTCCATCAATGACAAGGGCGTAATAAAGATCAAGAACGGACGTCATCCGGTCGTTGAGCAGATGCTCGGAGACGGACAGTTCATAGCCAATGATGTGCTTCTCGACAACAAGAACAACCGCATAAACATCATTACCGGCCCGAATATGGCGGGTAAATCCACGTTTATGCGTCAGGTCGCTCTTATTACACTGATGGCGCAGACGGGAAGCTTCGTTCCGGCGCAGTCGGCCGATATATGTGTGTGCGACCGTATATTTACAAGAGTCGGAGCCAGCGACGATCTCTCGTCGGGCCAGTCCACATTCATGGTGGAGATGTCCGAGGTTTCGAACATACTTAAAAATGCCACGAAAAACAGTCTCATCGTGCTCGATGAGATAGGACGCGGAAC
>DGVE01000023.1 GCA_002395865.1 Lachnospiraceae bacterium UBA4292
AAATGATTGTTTTTGGATGATTGTTGTGATTTGACTGAATTGCGGTTTTAGGTTTATATCTATGAATACTCAGAGCTCCGGTTTTTCCGGGGCTCTTTTTTTATGAAATGACGTATAACAAACGCAAAAAAAATAAGCCGAAGGCCATGATGACCTTCGGCTTTTCGCTCTTTGGAACTCGTATGAATTAGAGATCTACAGAGCCGTTCTCGCTCTCGTTAACAACGTAGTAAGCCTTCTTCTCCTCGGGCTTTACATAGATGTCAAGAGTGTCGATCTCCTTAACCTTGCGGCCGTCTGCAACCCATGCAGCCTTAACAGCCTCCTTTACAGAAGCCTCTGTAACTTCAACGCCTGCGGCCTGGATAGTTAAATTAATCTTTGCCATAATAATAGCCTCCTTAAATTAATTAAAGAATAAATATATGTGAGTTTTACCTCACAACGGCATACTATAGTACATAAAACGTTTTTTTGCAAACACATTTTATAGATTTTTAATGTTGTATCAAAAAAAATACAATCGAGTCTGAGATTGAATAATCGGTATATTTATGTTACTATGACCTTTCAAAATACGAAAAAAGATGTGGAGGTGCTTATGATCTGCGTTATCGATTATGATGCCGGCAATCTTGAGAGCGTCTGCAAGGCGCTTAAGTATATTGGACAGGACGTTCTGGTGACAAGGGACGAGAATGAGATAATGAGGGCGCAGAGGCTTATACTTCCCGGAGTGGGAGCCTTCGGCGATGCCATGGGCAACTTAAGCTCTCTGGGACTTGACCGTACGATAAGGGAGTATGTGGGGACGGGAAGACCGTTTCTGGGCATCTGTCTCGGACTTCAGCTTCTTTTTGATTCGAGTGAGGAGTCACCGGGTGTGGAGGGGCTTGGACTTCTTCGAGGATGCGTAAAGCGCTTTCCAAACGATATGGGACTAAAGATACCTCATATAGGATGGAACAGTCTTGAAATAGCGCCTTCATCCAGATTATTCAAAGGCATAGACGATGGATCGTATTTCTATTTCGTGCATTCGTATTACCTGCAGGCTGAGGATGAGGCCGATGTGGCTGGAGTTACGGAGTACGGAATAAGGTTTCACGCCGCCGTGGAACACGGCAATATATTTGCGACCCAGTTCCACCCCGAAAAGAGCGGTGAGATCGGTCTGGCTGTATTAGAGAATTTCGCAAAGCTGTGAGGTGACTATGCACACAAAAAGGATAATACCGTGTCTCGATGTAAATGCGGGGCGCGTCGTAAAGGGAGTAAATTTCGTGAACCTGCGTGATGCGGGAGATCCTGTGGAGATCGCGACAGCCTATGACAAGGCCGGAGCCGATGAGCTGGTATTTCTGGATATCACAGCCTCAAGCGACTCACGCAATATCGTCATTGACATGGTCGCAAGAGTGGCTCAGACCGTGTTCATCCCGTTCACCGTCGGAGGAGGTATAAGGACCATAGAGGATTTCAGGTCGATCCTTCGCGCGGGCGCCGACAAAATATCGGTGAACTCCGCCGCCATAGACAATCCTGAGCTCATAACGGAGGCTGCGGCCAAGTTCGGAAGCCAGTGCGTCGTCGTCGCCATCGACGCGAGAAGAAACGGAAAGAGCTGGAATGTTTATAAGCACGGCGGAAGGCTCGATACAGGTCTGGATACCGTTGAATGGGCCGCAGAAGCCTGCAGAAGGGGCGCAGGGGAGATACTTTTGACCAGTATGGACTGCGACGGAACGAAGGCAGGCTATGACAATGAGCTCAACCGCGCGGTGGCAGAGCGTGTATCTATACCTGTGATTGCCTCCGGAGGCGCAGGAAGCATGGAGCATTTCTATGATGCCCTTACATATGGTGAGGCGGACGCGGCGCTTGCGGCAAGTCTTTTCCATTATAAGGAGATGGAGATACGCGACCTGAAGCAGTATCTGAGGGGAAGGGGCATCCCCGTAAGGCTTTGATAGGGCTTTACAAAACCCCGTAAACTGTATATAATCGTCTTTGACCCCAGCTCGATCATTTTATCCGGAAAGGATAATATGCTTGGATATGTACTCAGCGGAACCGTTGCGGGTATCGAAGGCGTACCCGTAATGGTTGAGGCAGACATAAGTGACGGTCTGCCTCAGTTTGATATGGTGGGCTTTTTGGCTTCTGAGGTAAAAGAGGCCAGGGAGAGGGTCAGGACAGCAGTGAAAAACACAGGCTTCTTCCTGGAACCCCGACGCTACACCATCAATCTGTCACCTGCGGACCTGCGAAAGGAGGGCAATCTCTTCGACCTCCCGATCGCGATAGCTGTCCTCATCGGCCTCGGTATCCTCCCTCAAAATACCGTGGACGACTGTATGATATTCGGTGAGCTCGGACTTGACGGCAGCATAAGGCCGATAAACGGCGCGCTGCCCCTCGTGAACGCAGCGGCCGGAAACGGCATCACACGATGTATAGTGCCCCGCGACAACGGCTTGGAGGCCAGTGTCGTTGAGGATATCGATGTGTTTGCGCTCTCCACTCTGGCCGAGGTCACAGATTACCTCTTAAATCCCGAAAAATACACACCTGTGATGACCGACGCCGCGAAGCTGCTCTCAGACCAGCAGGAGGAGGTCGGAGAGGATTTTTCGGATATCAACGGACAGACTGCCGCCAAGCGCGCTACGACCATAGCCGCGGCAGGCTTTCACAACATTCTCTATATCGGACCACCCGGCTCCGGTAAATCCATGATGGCCAGGCGAATACCCACGATACTTCCGCAGCTGACTCTTTCTGAGGCGATAGAGCTCACCAAGATCTACAGCATCTGCGGTCTTTTGCCGCGCCAGAAAGCCCTCATAGGGACCCGACCCTTCAGAAGTCCCCACCACACCACATCCATGCAGGCCATGACGGGAGGCGGCAGAGTGCCCCGCCCGGGTGAGATATCGCTTGCGGACCGCGGCGTCCTTTTTCTGGACGAACTCCCCGAATTCAATAATTCATCGCTTGAAGTCCTCAGGCAGCCGCTCGAGGACAGGCAGATAGTGCTTGCGAGAGTCCACGGGACCTACCGATACCCTGCGGATTTCCAGCTCGTGGCAGCCATGAACCCGTGCAAATGCGGTTATTATCCGGACAGAAGCAAATGCAGCTGCACTCCGGCGGACGTGGCCAGGTATGTAGGAAGGATAAGCAGGCCGCTTCTCGACAGGATAGACCTGTGCGTGGAAATGCCCAGAATAGAATACTCCGATCTCGCAGGGGTGAGTGAGAAGAATGAGACCTCAGCCGCCATAAGGCAGCGCGTGGAGAGGGCTGTGAATATCCAGAAGGAGAGGTACAAAAACGAAAAGATACTGTTCAATTCACAGCTAAGCGCAAGGCTGATAGAAAAATACTGTCCCCTCGGGAAGGCGGAGCGGGAGGTTTTGGGACAGGCTTTTGAGGCGATGAACCTGAGCGCGAGGGCATATCACCGCATAATAAAGGTCGCGAGGACGATAGCTGATCTGGACGGTGCGGAAAGGATAGGTGTAAAGCATATAACCGAGGCTATAGGCTACAGGACATACGACAGGGAGGTGTGGAAATGAACAGGTACAGGGAAAAACTCTGGTATCTCTTAAACAGCACACCTCTGATAGGGCCTGTCTCGACTGCCCGACTTCTGGAATACGCGGGAGATATTGAGGAACTTACGGAGCTAAGTCCGGACGATATACGAAGGAGCGGTATCCTTGATGATAGGATGCTCGCCTCATGGATGAGCACGATGGCGAGGCGGCAGGAGCTCTTTGATGAGTATGATGAGTGTGAAGGGCGCGGGATACATTTTTTGTCGATGGAGCATGAGGATTACCCGCAGAGGCTTCGAAACATCCCCCAGCCGCCATACGGCATCAGCTATATAGGAAGGAACCCGTCTGCGTACGAAGGCTGTGCCGCGGTGATAGGAGCCAGAGGGTGTACGGACTACGGCAGAGAGATCGCATACAGGATCGCGCAGGAGCTCGGAAAGCAAGGGATATGCGTGGTGAGCGGAATGGCGGCAGGCATCGACACTGCATCGCACTGGGGGTGTCTGGACGCGGGGTGCGCGAGCATAGCCGTTCTGGGAGGCGGTGTAGATGATTGCTACCCAGCGGGGAACAGGAGGCTCTACGATAAGCTGTGCAGGGAGGGGACGGTCATAAGTGAGCAGCCCATGGGTATGCCGCCCCTGCCGAACAATTTCAGGCAGAGGAACCGGCTGATAAGCGGTCTTGCCGACTGCGTGATAGTGGCGGAGGCTCGTAAAAAGAGCGGCACGCAGATCACCGTCACCTATGCGCTCGACCAGGGGCGGGATGTGTTCTGCGTTCCCGGAAGGATAACGGACGTGCTCAGCTCGGGCTGCAACGATATGATCGCGCAGGGCGCGCAGATAGTGTGCTCCGTTGAGACGATACTGGACTATTTCGGCGTCGGGAGGGAGAACGATAAAGCTCCTGTTCTCACACAGAAGGAGCAGAGGGTGGCGGAATGCCTCGACTGCGGGCCTCTGCACATCGATGCTTTGTGCGCTGTCAGCGGGATGATGATAGACGAGTTGATGGAGCTTCTGACCATAATGGAGATAAGGAAGATCGTGGTCAGGCAACCGGGAGGCTACTACCGCATGGCGGCGCGCATTTGAAAAAAGATTCAATTTCCCCTTGAATTTATGGAGAAAGTGTTGTATAAACTGTAACTTGCGTACATGTAGTCTTTGGAAACGGCACTTTTTTGACGAAATGCACAAGAGGGGTGAATGCATTGGCTAAGTATCTGGTTATCGTGGAGTCTCCCACGAAGGTAAAAACTATAAAGAAATTTCTCGGAAGCAATTACGAGGTGGCGGCATCCGGCGGTCATGTGAGGGATCTGCCGAAGTCCTCTCTGGGCTTCGATCCGTCGGATGACTATGAGCCGCATTATATAACGATAAGGGGCAAGGGTGACGTGCTGGCTGCTCTGAGGAAGGACGCGAAGAAGGTCGACAAGATATATCTCGCGACTGACCCTGACCGTGAAGGGGAGGCCATTGCGTGGCATCTGGCGGCTGCTCTTAAGCTATCAGAGAAGGATATTCACAGGATCCAGTTCAATGAGATCACAAAGACGGCTGTCAAAAATGCTCTCGCACATCCCTCGGGTATAGATATGGACAAGGTCAATGCGCAGCAGACCAGGAGGATGCTGGACAGGATGGTGGGATACGGTATCAGTCCGCTTCTGTGGGAGAAGGTCAAGAGAGGTCTTTCCGCAGGTCGCGTTCAGTCGGCAGTCCTCAGGATGATCTGTGACAGGGAGAATGAGATAGCCGCATTCGTTCCGGAGGAGTACTGGACGGTGGAAGCGCAGCTTCTGTGCGCGGGAAGCACGAGACCGGTAGCTTTTGCTCCTTCGGGGAGGAAGAACGCATTTACCCCTCAGGAGGCTGAAGCTATAATAAATGCAGCCGGCTCAGGAAGTTTTGTCGTTGAGAACATAAAGAATTCATTCAGGGAGATGAAGGCACCTGCTCCGTTTACGACAAGTACCATGCAGCAGGTGGCTACACAGAGACTCGGTTTTTCCACATCGAAGACCATGAGGATCGCGCAGCAGCTGTATGAGGGAATAGAGCTCGGAAACCGCGGCGCGACCGGTATGATAACATACCTGCGTACCGATTCGACCCGTATAGCGGATGAGGCGGCTCAGGCGGCATCGGATTATATAAAGACCAATTACGGGGAGAACTACCTGAGAACGGATGTGGCTGGAAGCGAAAAAAAGCAGGCTGTGCAGGATGCGCACGAGGCGATCAGACCCACGGATATGACTCTTGAGCCGGTGAAGGTGAAGGAGTTTATGAACAGGGACCAGTTCAGGCTCTATACACTCATATGGAACAGATTTCTTGCGAGCCGTATGGCACCCGTAAAGTATGCTCAGACCAGGGTCACGGTAAAATGCGGCGAGGAGAGCTTCGAGGCATCGACCTCCGAGGCAGTCTTCGATGGTTACAGATCGGTATATGCCGACGATGATGAGAAGGAGAAAAAGAACTCGCAGCTTCTGAAGGTGAAGAAGGGTGATGAGCTCGCTCTTTCGGAAATAAAGAAGGAACAGCATTTCACGCAGCCTGCACCGCACTTTAATGAGGCGTCGCTGGTCAAGGCGATGGAGGAGCTGGGCATCGGAAGACCTTCGACCTATGCGCCGACCATTTCCACGCTGCTGGCGAGAAGATACGTGACGAAGGAGCAGAAGAACCTGTATGTTACGGATCTGGGCGAGGCAGTGAACAGCATCATGGTGCATTCCTTCCCCAGCATAGTAGATGTGTCATTTACCGCGAATCTGGAGACACTGCTCGATGCTGTCGGTGAGGGCAAGATGGAGTGGAAGGATATAATACGAAACTTTTACCCGGATCTCGAGGAATCTATAAAGACTGCGAGGGAGAACCTCCAGAAGATAACCATAGGCGATGAGGTCACCGATACGGTCTGCGAAAAATGCGGCAGGAACATGGTGGTCAAATACGGTCCCCACGGAAAGTTTCTCGCGTGCCCCGGCTTCCCCGAGTGCAAGAATGTCCAGCCGTATATCGAGAAGACAGGCGTCTCCTGCCCGAAGTGCGGAAAGGATGTAGTGGCCAAGATAACCAAGCGCGGCAGAAAGTATTACGGCTGTATTGACAATCCGAAGTGTGATTTCATGAGCTGGCAGATACCGAAAGCGGAAAATGAAACGAAAACTGAAAATTCATAAAAACTATTGCCTTTTATTGTGAAAAGTGTTATTATGCCCTAAGATTTTTGCGTGATAACATAATTTGCGGCTCCGAGACGTAACCGGAGCGGACGAAGTCCCCGCAGGCATGGCTTCGTGAGCACACAGCCTGCGGGGGAGAGTATATATGAGTTCGGTACAGCTTCTGGACAAGACCAGAAAGATCAGCGGTCTGCTTCACAACAACAGCTCCGGTAAGGTGGTGTTCAACGATATCTGTGAAGTACTCAGCGACATCCTTCTGGCGAACATCCTGGTCATCAGCAAGAAGGGCAAGGTCCTCGGGGTTGCCGTTCGCAGCGACATCGAGGAGATAGGAGAGCTGATAGTAGACCATATCGGCGGCTTCGTGGACAAGATGCTCAACGAGAGACTTCTCGGCATCCTCTCGACGAAGGAGAACGTGAACCTGGCCACGCTGGGCTTCAACGATGAGATATCCGACAGATATCAGGCCATCATCACACCCATCAACATCGCGGGCGAGAGGCTCGGCACGCTGTTCATCTACAAGACAGGCTCCGGCTTCGGTATAGACGATATCATACTCGGTGAGTACGGTACCACGGTCGTAGGGCTGGAGATGATGAGATCAGTCAATGAGGAGAATGCCGACGAGGCGCGCAAGATAGCAATCGTGAGATCGGCCATCTCCACTCTGAGCTATTCCGAGCTCGAGGCGATCAATCACATCTTCAACGAGCTCGACGGCAATGAGGGAATACTCGTTGCTTCGAAGATAGCCGACCGCGTGGGCATCACAAGATCCGTTATCGTGAATGCTCTCAGAAAGTTCGAGAGCGCGGGTGTTATCGAATCCAGATCGTCCGGAATGAAGGGCACATACATAAAGGTCCTGAATGACGCGATGCTTACGGAGCTTAAGAAGGCTACGGAGCAGATGAAGTAAAAAATTAAGGTCCGGGCAGCTGCCCGGACCTTTTGCAATGTGTATTCAGTTGTAACTATTCAGAACCATACAGGA
>DGVE01000053.1 GCA_002395865.1 Lachnospiraceae bacterium UBA4292
TGGGCGGGTGCTGAATAGTTACTATTTTAATACGCTAAAGCATTATGATACCATCTATTGCGCATTCTGTAAACTGTTTTTTAATTCCTCCAGGCTCTTCCTGCACTCATCCAGGCATGGCAGGTAACCGGTACCGTTCGCCGCGTTCTTAAGGGATCTCCAGTACTTTTCAAACTCCTGCCCGTCAGCCGCAAATATACAGCTCCACGAAAGCTGGTTGATGGATGAATTGACCGGATTTCTTCTCTGTGTGGGGACCTTGTTCATGTCGAACTCGACAACAGGCAGGTCTGATACGGTCGAACCGGTCCCGGAGATCATCATGGCCTCGGGCGAGTATGCTCCTGTATCTTCATACCACGCAAGCTGAGTCCCGTCGGCATTTTCAAGTATATGGCTCCTCCATGTGCTCACATCAAAGCTCTCGCTTGCTCCTACGCGAACGAGGCTGCTCTTTGCATATGCGCTCTCAAAAGGCACATGTCCTTCCCTGAAAGTACCCGTGTACTGCGGAAGCTCCTCGTTCGCATCCTCGAGCACCGCGTATCCGGCCTCGGTCATATACAGCCAGCCGTCCTCCTCGTACCAACAGACTCCCTCGGGACCGTACATGCAGGTCAGCGCCCCGCGGTATCCGGTGAGCCACTCGTAAAACGCTTTGGCCTGTTCGGATGCTTCATCCGAAACTCTCCACGGGGCAGCCTCTTCGTTACTCAGAGCCGCTATATAGCTCTTCTGGCCCGGAACAGGCAGCGGAAGACACGCCATACCGCTCTCCCCTCCCAGAAGCTCATTGAAATATCTCGCGTCCTCCGATGAGAAGGTTGCCAGGCTCTTGCCTCCGGCCAGCTTTGCTCTGGCCTCCTCCATGGTCTGATTCTTGCTGTCGGGGTCTAACAGCCCCATGCTGTTCATGCTCCACAGATATACGAGTGCCATCTTGAAGGGGCCGCCGTCATCGAGAATGCTCTCGAGCTCACCGGTTTCGGGGTTGTACAGGCCATAGCCGTACCGCCTCATACCGGAAGTCATCTCTATCAGGTAATCGACGCAAAGAGGAATGCATCCCTCCGCATCGTTTCCGAGCGATATTCCGTACGGTCTTCCATCCTCGGGGAACAGCTGCCTCATGGCGGCCAGAGCGGAGAAATAGTCATCTATCGATCCGACGCTGATGCCCTCCATGGCATCGAGCAGATCATAACGTATGTAGAAGCCGCTCCTCACGGAAGCCGGATCTGCGGAGCCTTCGACTATCATGGGCGAGCCCGCCACTATATCGGCCGACTCGGCGTCGCCGACATACGCGAGCTGTATACCGAACTCCTCCGCCGCATATTCCGCGAACCATCCGGACTGGGTCTCATCCTTCGCTCCGGGATAATACATTTTCACAACAGTGTATTCGGGTCCCTCCTCAGTGGTCGTCTCCTCCTCAGTGGTCGTCTCCTGCTCAGCAGTCTCGCTGAGCGCATCCTCACTCGTTCCATCCTGCGAACTGCCTTCATCGGCAGTGGCGGAATCATCCTCTGTCAGTGTGATGACCGGTACATGCGTCTGCCTCTCGGCACTGGTAATGACCTGCTTCGAGCCGTCCTTGGGAGGCGCCGTCACTGTCGTGACGCTCTTGTCCTCTTCCTTTTTCTTATTCGAGATATTCAGATAAACGATCGCGCCTATAAAAAGGCCCGCTATCAATACGACCGTAAGGATATATGAAAATATCCTGATGCCTTTCTTCCCCATAATGATTCTCCACTATATACGATCAGTCGATCAGTTATGATGTCCCTGCGGTCCGGACCCCCGTTACATACGCCGGGACCTGCAAGCATTATAGTTTATGTTCAGCCGCGTGTAAACTACTTTATGAACATGGCGTCGCCGAAGCTGAAGAAGCGGTAGCGCTTCTCAACAGCCTCCCTGTAGGCCGCCAGAACATGCTCACGCCCCGCGAGCGCACTCACAAGCATTATCAGTGTGGACTGAGGAAGATGGAAATTCGTTATGAGTGCGTCTACCATCTTAAACTCGTAGCCCGGATAGATGAAAATGTCCGTCCAGCCGCTCTTCGGCGCTATCCTTCCGTTTTCCGCCGCGGACTCCAGCGTTCTGCAGCTCGTGGTACCGACAGAGATCACACGGTGGCCGCTCTCCTTCGCCTTGTTTATCTTCTGTGTGGCATCCTCCCCTATCATGTAGAATTCGGAGTGCATGTGATGATCCTCTATCCTTTCGGCCTTGACCGGTCTGAATGTACCGAGTCCCACATGCAGCGTCACTCTCGCGATATCCACGCCCTTATCCTCTATCTTCTTCAAAAGCTCCTGAGTAAAATGCAGTCCGGCCGTAGGCGCGGCAGCACTTCCCTCATACTTGGCGTAGACCGTCTGGTAGCGGCTCTTGTCGGCAAGCTTGTGTGTTATATACGGAGGCAGAGGCATCTCGCCGAGCTTATCGAGTATCTCCTCGAATATTCCGTCGAAGATGAAACGCACCCTTCGGTTGCCCTCCTCGAGTATATCGAGTATCTCGGCTTTGAGAAGCCCGTCGCCGAAGCTCACCATGGTACCCGGCTTTAATTTCCTTCCCGGCTTCACCAGGGTCTCCCATTCATTTTCACCTGTACGCTTAAGAAGGAGCACCTCCACCTTCGCGCCTGTGTCCTCCTTAACACCATAGAGTCTCGCGGGAATGACCTTTGTGTCGTTTATGACCAGACAATCCCCGGGCTCCAGATAATCGATTATCTCGGTAAACACATGATGTGAGAACTCCCCCGTAGCCTTATCGAGCACCAGAAGTCTCGATGAACTTCTGTCCTCAAGCGGGTCCTGAGCTATAAGCTCCTTCGGAAGCTCATAATCATAGTCCTTTACAAGCATTTTATATCTTCTCCTGTTAAATCAATCTAAATGTATCCGCAAATATATTTAAATATAAATTTTTCAAACACGTTCCTGCCGGTATACACCTCTCTCAGGAACCTGTTGTACACTCTTTTGACCTGCTTCTTGTCCTCGGACGGCAGCTTCCCCTCCGAGAACATAGCCTTCTTTGAAATCGCCAGAAAACTCTCCCAAGCCTTCGACCTGACTGTGGAATAGTGCTCTGCCAGCTCGTCCGGCCTGCTCCAGTCATCCACGGGGAACGCGAAGCTCGACGAGATCCTTTCGACCCTCTCGAACATACTTATCACGGCCACCCTGTTGTTTCTGCCGGATACCAGCTTTTTGAATGCCCTCAGCCTCAGATATCTGTTAAGCATCAGCAGGAAATAGAGGAATGCCACGCAAAACAGAACCATAAGTATTCTGAAAGCGACCATCAGCACGGGTCCGAAGCCGTTGTCGTCACCGTCGTATATCACATTGTCGGCTGACGCGGACGCAGTCTCTGTCGCGGAAGTACCGCCCTTACCGGTAGAGTTCTCCTTTGAACCGGGGTCGGCCTCCGTCCCTTCATCGGCCGTGGTGAGAACGGGTTTCGTCTTTTTCGTCGACGATTCGGAAGGATCATCGCTGCCCGCATCCTCTGTGGATCTCTCGACGCTTGTGGTCTCCTCCTGTGTCGTGGTTTCCTCCTTCGTGGTGGTCTCCGCAGCCGTCGTCTCGGTACTGTTACCGTTCTGTCCCCTCTGATTGATATCAGGTGTATAGCCGCCCGGCTCATTGTGATAGCCCGGTGTCACCTCGACGGGTATCCAGCCGAAGCCCGAAAGGTATATCTCAGGCCAGGCGTGAGCGTACGTGTCGGTGACCTCCACAGTCTCACCGGCCTTCGCGGGACTCACGATATATCCCTGAACGAATCTTGCGGGGATACCCATGCTTCTGAACATGATCACCGCCGCCGAAGCGAAATGAGTGCAGTATCCGCCGTCGCTGTCATACAGAAAGTATTCTATCGTGTCCATGCCCGCAGGTGTGGTCGCGGGAGACAGCGTATAGTTCTTCAGAGACAGTCTGGACCTTACGAATCTGACACAGGCAAGCACGTCCTTGAGCTTATATCTGCTGTACTCTTCCTTGATCTTGGAACATGAATCGGGTATATCAAGGTAATTCGCATTAACGAAGCCTTCGTAGGCCTTCTCCAAGAGATATGCGTCGGTATTTTCGGTGGTAAAGGCTTTTATTAAGGTCTGCGCATTCAGAGCGCTGTCCACTATATCGGCAGGCAGGGAC
>DGVE01000109.1 GCA_002395865.1 Lachnospiraceae bacterium UBA4292
GTGCCCAGCTTGTCCTCGACGCCTTTGAACTTCTCAAATGCCCAGCGGGCAAACTTGATCACAACGTAGTCGCCGCCCGGAACGTACTTGTCCAGCGTTCCGTACTTGCCGCAGGGGATGTCCGAAAGGGTCATGCCTGTCGCGAGCATCGCGGAAACCAGCGCGATCGGGAAGCCTGTCGCCTTGCTGGCCAGCGCTGAGGAGCGGGATGTACGCGGGTTGATCTCGATGATGATGTCTCTGTCGGTCTTCGGGTCGTGCGCCCACTGGACGTTGGTGCCGCCGATGACCTGGATGGCTTCGACTATGCGGTACGATTTTTCCTGCAGACGCTTCTGCACCTTTTCCGAGATCGTCAGCATGGGAGCCGAACAGAAGGAATCTCCCGTATGCACGCCCATGGGATCGATGTTCTCGATGAAGCAGACCGTGATCATATTGCCTTCGCAGTCTCTGACAACCTCGAGCTCGAGCTCCTCCCAGCCGAGGATGCTCTCCTCGACCAGTACCTGTCCGACCAAAGACGCCTGAAGGCCTCTTGCGCACACCACCTTCAGCTCCTCGCGGTTGTATACCAGACCGCCGCCGGCACCACCCATGGTGTATGCGGGGCGAAGTACTACGGGATAACCGAGCTTATCGGCTATCGCAAGAGCCTCATCCACCGAGTAAGCCACCTCGCTTCTGGCCATCTCGATACCCAGCTCGTTCATGGTGTTCTTGAATTCTATACGGTCCTCGCCTCTCTCGATGGCATCCACCTGAACGCCGATGACCTTTACGTTGTATTTGTCGAGAACGCCTGCCTTAGAAAGCTCTGCGGCAAGGTTGAGTCCTGACTGTCCGCCGAGATTCGGAAGCAGCGCGTCGGGTCTCTCCTTCGCGATGATCTGCTCGAGTCTCTGCTCGTTGAGGGGCTCGATATATGTTATGTCGGCCGTCTCGGGATCGGTCATGATCGTAGCCGGATTTGAGTTCACCAGCACGATCTCATAGCCCAGTTTCTTAAGGGCTTTACAAGCCTGAGTACCTGAATAACAGAACTCGCATGCCTGTCCAATAACGATAGGACCCGAGCCGATGATCAGAACCTTATTGATGTCAGTTCTCTTTCCCATTATGCACCTCGTAAGTTTTTAAAAATGAGTTTTGCTTAAATCTTAATTATATTACATTATGAACGTGGAAAAAACAAGTGAAAATTTCGCCAAATTACAGGCAGATAATACGCAAATATCCGCCGGCGCTGATCAGCAAAACCGACGGATATATTTTTATAACGATTTTATATCTCTTCGTCACATGCCCTTATACAGCCCGCGGGACACTTTCTCTCGCAAAGACCGCAGCCGGCGCATTTTTCCCTGTCGATGACAGCGAGACCGTTATCCATGGTTATGGCATCCACCGGGCACAGCTTCGCGCAAAGGCCGCAGGCGCGGCATCCTGTCCTGCAGACCTGCATCACGCGCTTTACGCCGTCATGTGAGGCGCATGCTACGGTATACACCGGCTCCTGTGTGAGAATCGTGATAAGGCCCTTAGGGCATGCCTTCACGCACGCTCCGCAGGCCACACATTTTTCCTTATCCACATGCGCTACGCCGTTTACTATCTTGAGAGCTCCGAACTCGCAGGCTCTGACGCAGTTGCCGAGGCCCGCGCAGCCATATCTGCACGCCTTTCCGCCGCCTCCCGGAACGGACGCGGCCTGGTCACAGTCATACACACCGTTGTAGTCATAATCTCTCTTTGCGCTCTCGCAGCTTCCCGTGCATCTGACAAAGGCATATTTCTTCGGGCCGGTCTGTGCGGCCACACCCATTATCTCGCCTACCTTTTCGGCTACCGCAGCTCCGCCCACGGGGCACGCGTTTACGGGTGCCTTTCCGGCGGCTATGGCAGCCGCCAGATCCGCGCAGCCCGCGTACCCGCAGCCGCCGCAGTTATTACCCGGGAGCGCCTCAAGAACCGCGTCCTCCTTCGGATCGGTCTCCACCGCGAATTTCTTCCCGGCAAAACCGAGAAGCAGTCCTATGGCTATTCCGACAGCGCCTATGAGCCCTGCCGCGTAGAATATCTCCATCATGTCCGGCTCCTCCTACAGTCCCAAAAATCCGATGAACGCTATCGCCATAAGTCCGGCGCTGACCAGCACTATCGGTGTGCCCTTGAAGCTCTCGGGGATGTCATTTCCCTCGATACGCTCCCTTATACCGGCCATGAGCACGATGGAGAGCATGAAGCCGGCAGCCGTCGCGAAGCCGTTTACGGTGCTTTCGAGCACGTCGTAGCTCTTCTGCACGTTAGTGAGAGCCACGCCGAGCACCGCGCAGTTCGTGGTGATAAGGGGAAGATAAACTCCCAGAGCCTTGTAAAGGCCCTTAACGAACTTCTTAAGGAACATCTCGACGAACTGTACGAGGGCCGCTATGACGAGTATGAACACGATCGTCTGCAGGTACTCCAGCCCGTTCGGTTCGAGGATAAAGTTGTAGATGACTGCCGCCACAGCGCTCGAGATGGTGATGACGAACACCACCGCACCGCCCATTCCCGCGGCGGTCTTGACCTTCTTCGATACTCCGAGGAAGGGGCAGATGCCGAGGAACTGGCTGAGTACGACATTGTTTATCAGGGAGGACGCAATGATTATTCCGATAAGCTTTTCCATATCAATCATTCACTCCTTCCTTAAGCGCGCCGCATTTGTCGGCAGAGGGGCAGCCTGCGCACATACCTGTGCATGCGTCCTCTTCCTTCTCATTCATCAGTTTATTTCTTGCCGCTACTATAAATGCCAGCACAAAAAACGCGCCGGGTGCCATGACCAGTATGCTTATGCGATAGTCCTCGGGTATGAATTCATATCCGAATACGCTTCCCGCCCCCAGAAGCTCTCTGAAAAAGCCTATAAGGGTAAGTCCAAGGGTGAAGCCGAGTCCCATACCGATGCCGTCCATAACAGAAAGCAGGGGAGGGTTCTTCGAGGCATACGCCTCGGCTCTTCCGAGGATGATGCAGTTTACGACTATGAGTGGGATGTAGATGCCCAGCATGTCATTAAGCACCGGTATGTATGCAGCCAGCAGAAGCTGAACTATGGTCACGAGCGTTGCCACGACCACTATGAAGGCCGGTATCCTGACGCCGTCCGGTATGATCCTTCTCATGAGAGAGATGACCAGATTAGACATGACGAGCACGACAGTCGTGGTGAGTCCCATGCCGAAGCCGCCGAAGGCACTCGTGGTCACAGCAAGCGTCGGGCACATGCCCAGCATCATCACGAAGGTCGGATTTTCCCTTATGACGCCGTTGTATATTCTCTCCGTGCACTTATTCATCAGCGTTTCCTCCCTCCGTACTTAATGCATTGCGAATAAAGAGCGCCGACGCGTTTACCGCCTTGTTAAAAGCCTTGCTGGTAATTGTCGCGGAAGATATCGCGTCTATCTCACCCGCCGCGCTCTTTCCCGATGTGGTGATCGTATAGGGATACGACAGCGCTCCGCTGTACTGTCCCCTGAAGCCCTCCTCCTTAGCCTTCATGCCGAGGCCGGGAGTGTCGTTTATCGTGAGCACCTCTATGCTGCTTATGGACAGGTCTGCCTTAAACCCCACGGCTATACCTATATCGCCGCCGTAGCTCTCGGAGCAGGTCGCTGACACGATGTAGCCTGCCACATTTCCGGCAGCATCCAGTCCCGTCACGCACGCGTCTATGGTCACATTTTCGAGATCACCCGAAGCATGCAGAAGCGCCGCGGAATCCTTCACCTTGTCGTCGAACGAATCCGTAAAGCTCACCGCCTCCGGCAGTACCTTCACGTATGCCTCGTTCCTGGCCTTCTCCTTAGCCTGCGCTATGGGCTCCTTCGTGATATAATTGACCGCTCCAAGCGCCAGTCCCGCTATAAGAGTTATCACAAACAGGGTGAGAGCATCCTTTATCATATGATTCTTCATCATGCTCCCTCCTGTGTCTTTTTGACATATTTTCTGCGGCCGATGCCGAATGGTGTTGGCATGGTGAACTTCTCGATGAAAGGCACCAGAAGATTGCCCAGTATTATCGAATAGCTCACGCCCTCCGCGCTGGAGCCGTAGATTCTGAGTATTCCCGTCAGTATTCCGAGTATGAAACCGTACACGATCTGGCCCTTCTTCGTGATGGGGCTGGTCACATAATCGGTCGCCATGAACCATGCGCCGAGCATCAGTCCGCCGCCGCATACCTGCGCCAGATAGTAGTTCGCGTCGAGTCCTCTCCCGGAGAAGATCATTTCAAATACCACAAATGTCAGTATGTACGCGAGCGGAATGCGAAGAGAGATCACTTTTCTTCCCACGAGATAACCCGCTCCGAGGAGCAACGCGGCCGTGCTCACCTCTCCTATCGTTCCGCCGCAGTTACCGAGGAACATATCCAGAAGGTCGCAGGTCCCCCCGTTCTTAATGACAGCAAGCGGTGTCGCGGATGAAACGCCGTCCACCGTAAATCTCGTCATAGGTCTCGCGAAGCTTATCACCAGAAAGCACCTGGCTGCGAGAGCGGGGTTCATGAAGTTCTGGCCGAGGCCTCCGAAGAGCTGCTTGACGACTATTATCGCGAAAAAGCTTCCGAGGACAGGTATGAACAGAGGTACCCCGGGAGGCATGTTGAGGCCTATGAGCAGTCCCGTGAGCACTGCGCTTAAGTCTCCCACGGTGAGAGGCTTCTTCATGAACTTTTCATACATATACTCCGCCAGAAGCGCCGAGGTCACTGACGCAAGTACCACTAAAAAAGCATCCGGTCCGAACTTGTATATGCCCCAGACTGTCGCGGGAAGCAGCGCTATGATGACATCAAGCATGGTTCCCCTGACTGTCTGCGAGGAACGCACATGGGGCGATGAAGATATTCTGAACATCACTTGCCTCCCTTTCTTCTTCTGGCCGCCATCACATTTCTTCTTGCAGTCTTGAATGCCTGCGTGAGCTTTCTTCCGGCAGGGCAAATATATGTGCAGCAGCCGCATTCGCAGCATTCCATGCCGCCTGCAGCCTCGTAGCCCTCCCAGTCGCCTGCCAGAGCGTATTTCATAAGTATCTGGGGCACCACGCCGCCGGGGCACACATCCGCGCATTTGCCGCAGCGTATGCAGGCGCTCTCCTTCTTGTCATAAGCGTCATCGCGGCTGAGCACCGTCAGCGCAGATGACGTCTTCGTGACAGGAATGTCCGTCGAGTAAAGTGCCTGACCCATCATGGGTCCGCCCGAGATCATCTTAGCAGCCTCCTTAACGAGCCCGCCGGCCGCCTCAAGGAGCGCGTTGTAGCTCGCGCCGCACCTGATGTGGAAGTTGCGCGGCTCCTTCACGCAGTCGCCTGTGACTGTAATGGTTCTCGTAATGAGAGGCAGCCCGTCACATACAGCACGTTTTACCGAAAGCACCGTGTCGATATTGCTAACCACGCAGCCGGCGTCCGCCGGAAGCATGGATGAATTTATCTGCCTCTTCGTACACGCATATATGAGCGTTCTCTCGCCGCCCTGCGGGTACTTCGTCTTAAGCGGATGAACGCTGATGCGCTCATGTCCCCGCACCAGCTTCGTAAACAGCTCTATAGCATCCCTTTTGTTGTCCTCTATGCCTATGATGCCCTTCGCGTTATCAAAAAGAGACAGCTCGACCTCAAGTCCCCTCACGATCTCCTCGGGATGCTCCATCATCTCGCGGTAGTCGCTCGTGAGGTACGGCTCGCACTCAGCTCCGTTCACTATCACGTAGTCGATGGATGCGGGATCCTTAGGTGTAAGCTTCACATCCGTCGGAAAGCCTGCGCCTCCCATGCCCACGATACCCGCAGCCCTTATATCATCCCTTATCTCCTTCGCGTCAAGCGCCTTATAGTCCCTCTTCTGTCCGTACCCCGGAACCGTCTCGTACTTCTCATCGTTTTCTATCACGATGGAATTGACATAGGCGCCGCTTGCGGTAAGCCTGGGCTCTATCAGCTTCACCTTTCCCGACACTGAGGATATGACATTCGCGCTCACAAAGCCACCCGCCTGCGCTATGGTCTGTCCGACCAGCACCCTCTCGCCGGGCTTCACAGCCGGCACCGCCGGCGCGCCAATATGCTGCTGCACGGGGAAGACGTACTCTCCCCCGACGCTTATCTCCCTCACCGGCCTGTCCTTCGACAGCTCTTTTCCCTCGTACGGATGTATTCCGCCCTTAAATGTGGATAATTTCATGCAATGTTCCTTCCATACCCTTCCATCAAAACAAAATTAAGGTACACTTTACCACCATGGCAACTTTTTTTCAATGAGTAATAGCGCAGAATTTATGCTCCATACCGTCAAAACCGCTTGACATAACCCACGCCAAAGCGCACAATAGCCTTAGGATCGGCTGCGGTCAATGAAAAAGAACGGAAGGATCATATAAATACAATGCACATATTCAAGCTTCTATCCACTTCTGTTATTTCAATAATTCTTGTCACAGGATGTGCTTCCCTCGATTCGAAGAAGACTCCACCCGTGACCTCTTTGCCCGGGACACAGACCCCCGCGATGAACGAAGCTTCGCAAGCCGCGCCTTCAGATACCATGTCGTCCGAAACCGAAGATGAGTCCCCCACGGCAGAGGAAGCGTCCGAAGAGACCCTGCCCGATAACGACTGGGTCTACAGCGGTTTTATCGCGGATAATGATCCGCTAAAGCTGCACGACCCTGAACTTCTGCCCGATTCACTCGAGGTTTTAAGGCAATATAACGAAAGCAGGGAGGAGATAAGCGCAAAGCTCGCCTCTATATCCGAAAAAAAGTCCCATCCCTGCATCAACATCACCACGCAGGACGGGGCCAGGATAAAGTCGAAATATGAATACGTCGCATCGGTCATCGACGTCTTTAACTGCAACGAGGAATACCGCCTCACGCAGCGCGCAGGTGTTAAGGTCCGCGGCAATTCCACCGCCGACCAGGGCGATGAAAAGCCCTACCGCATCAAATTCTACGAGGATCACAACCTCCTCGGACTGCATGACGGCAGAGAGTACAAGAGCTGGGTTCTTCTTCGCGCATACTGGAACATGGCGCCTGATTACACAGGCTTTTCACTTGCGAGATACATTTTCGGCGGCGAATACTACAGCTCCGATTTCACGTATGTTAACCTCTACATAAACGGAAGGTACCGCGGCCTCTATCTCCTGTGCGAACAGAACCAGGCCACGGACGGAAGCGTGGAACTTCGCGAGCCGAAACCAAAGGATACCGGTGTCCGCTTCGGCTATCTGGTCGAGATCGACAACTACCCCTCCGACGAGCACCCGTATTTCGATTTTGATCATCTGAATACCGAGATCACCGACATTTCCGGCAAATCGCGGGTAATGAAGAAGCGCGCCTACTCTGTCAAAAGCGATATTTACACCGAGGGACAGCTCGAATTTATCCGCAGATACATAAGCGGCTGCTTCGAGATACTCTACGAGGCCGCCGAGCATGACCGCGCTATGATGTTCGACGACGCACTGAATGTGATCGATGCCGCAGGAACATATTCCGAACCGCGTGATGCCGTTGAAGCCGTAATCGACACAAAGTCTCTTGCAAACATGCTCATACTCGAGGAGCTAGTCCACAACTATGATGTCGGCGAGGGAAGCTTCTACATGGCGGTCGATTTCACAGCAGACAGCCTCTACCCTACCCTAACATTTACCGCGCCGTGGGACTTCAACTGGGCCTACGAGGGCAATGCCTCCGGCTCCTACTACGCCTGCACCTTCCAACCGCCCATCGGCAGCTCCGACCGCTCAAACCCGTGGTTCATCACCGCCATGAAGGCTGACTGGTTCGGCGCAATCGTGGAGGGCAGATGGGCCGAACTGCGCAGCGATGATGCGCTTTACGACATATTGGATTCGATAATGGCCGAGTGCCGCACCTTGGAGACCGACCTTCCGTCAAATGAAAGCTGGAAGATCGACTCCGCAGGCAATATCTGCGAGTTCGTACGCGGCAGGATAAGCTGGCTGGATGAGGAATGGGGAAGCAACACCGTTTGGAGCAGTTTTTTACAACATTCCGTACTTTCCGAGGTCCACTCTTCCGTCTTTCACCTCCACTCCCTCCGCCGCGAGCAGCTTCGCCTGAGCTCCTGCGCCGCCGAACGCGAATTCGCCGGCGAGCTCACCCTTCGAGTTCACGACCCTGTAGCAGGGGATGTTCGCGGGATCCGGGTTTTTATGGAGGGCATTGCCTACGGCGCGTGCCATCTTCCGGTCGCCGGCCATCTCAGCCACCTGAGCGTATGTGGCCACGCGGCCGTACGGGATTCGCTTTACCGCCTCATAGATACGCTTGGCTGGCGAGTCCGCGATCATGTCGTAGCTCTCGGCTATCATAAGACGGATGTCAGCATCGGGTATGGTTCCGTCGAGGACCACCGTTATCCAGTGCTTCTTGTTCTGGTGATATGCTGGAAGCACGCTGCCGTACATCTCTCTCCAGAAGAAAGCCTTATCGGGGTCGGTTTTCAGGTTTAAGTTGATATAACCATCCTTCTCGTATGTCCACAGAAAGGCCTTGCCATTGCCCCTGTATCTTACCAGCTGCCAGTTCATATCATGAAACGGCGCGTCCCGATAGGTCTCCGGAAAAGAAAGGCCGTATTCCAGCGCCTCTTCTCTCGTGTTCATCGCACACCTCCTACGACATCCAGTCAAGGACCTTCTTTATCTGGCTGTCCCAGAAGTCCCAGTCGTGTCCGGAACCGTCCTCGTCCCATGTCACATCGGCCCCCTTCTTCTTCAGGTAGTCTCTGAAGGAGACATTGTCCGCGTACAGATCGTCCGCAGTTCCGCAGGACAGGTAAAATATCGGAGGCTTACGTCCCTCTTTAAGAAGCTTATCAAAAGCGACCACGGGGTTCAGATCGGTCTTTGCCGCCTCGTCGAAATCGTCAAAAAGCTTTCTCTCGAAGCGCACATCCGCCGTGTCATCGAAGATGTGTATGGCCGAGGAGAGCCCTATAACGCGGCTGAAGGTGTCGGAATATACTATGCCGTTTCTGAGCGCCCCGTAGCCACCCATTGACAGGCCGCCTATGAATGTGTCCTCCCTCTTATCAGACAGCGGAAACATCCTTCTCGTCATCATCGGCAGCTCCTGCCCTATGAACCTGTCGTAATCATCAAAAGGCATCTTTCCCCTTATATAGAACGAATTGTCCCCTGAGGGCATAACGACCGCCAGATCGCGTTCCTCGGCCCACCGCAGGATTCTGGTACCGCTCACCCAGTCGGTGTGGTTTCCCAACAGACCATGGAGAAGATAAAGTGTTTTAAACTTTCTTCCATCGTACGGAAGGGTCTCTCCTGTCTCGTAATCGATCTTATCCACAGGCAGGATAACGTTCAAAGTTACCTCCCTGTATAAAGCTCCCGACAGATAATTTACCTGAATAAGTGCCATGACATATTCCCCCTTTATGCCTTCTTTATCCTTACTCCATTCCCAGCTCGAACAGTTCAATGATACTGCTTATCGACTCGTCCATAAGGGACGGATCGCTGAAGCGGTGATCGGCCTTCTCCACAGGCAACAGCAGTATATCGTTTGCATCCGCGAATCTCTTCACCGTCTGCGCGTCCACTACCTCGTCCTTCATCCCCTGTATGATCATGATGGCGTCCGAGTACTCAGAGAAGTCTCCCACTAAAATATCATTTTCTTCAAGAGCCTTCAGAAGTTCCGCCGTTATCCTTATCTTTCTGTCAAATCCGGCCATTACGGGCTTGCCCTTAGCGAGCAGCCTTTCGTCCTCCTCGGTCATCACGGTGCGGCGCATGATGTGCCCCATATCCACGGCAGGATTTCGAAGCGCAGTAAATGCGAACGGATCGCCGTGCTCCAATATGTATTTCAGAAACAGATACCCTCCGAAGCTGGTGGCGTATCCGAAGAGCACTCCCCCGAAATGCGATCTTGCGTATTCTATCACAGTGTTCAGATACAGGTCACAGTCGGAAAGCGTCAGATTCTTCAGCGCATCCTCCCCGTGGCAGGGCCAGTCGAACACTATCACCGCCGCGTCCGAGTGCTTGGAGATGAATTTCTCCGCGAATCTGTGCGCCGCACGGTTCTCCTTATGTCCCGCGAAGCCGTGTCCGTATATGACCACGCGCGCAGTCTGAGCGCTTCCGGCATATATTCGGCATCTTATGCTTCGCCCGTTTTCATTTATACTGAATGCTCTGTCCGTCATACAGCCATTCCTCCGCACCGTTCATTGATAAGCAGGATATCCTGTTTCAGTCTTCTGTACTGCATTCTGATAATTATAATATGCGTCAGCCCGTATCCGCACAGAGTAAACACAAGTCCCAGCGGATACTTGTGAAGCTGCCACAGTATTACCGTTATGGCCGTGCAGGCAGCACCCGTCACCGCGAAATATATCAGGCTCTGCAGCACGAAGCCCAGCCTCTCCATATCGTATACAAATGTCGCAGCCGAAAAAATAAACCCTATCAACCCGTACAGCAGTACATTTACATAGGCCGCCAGAGCGGGTGTCGGAAACAGTGCGACATAGTCGGGCGACATGGATATGAAGCCCTCTCGAACGAAGCCGTTTACGACGGCGTCGATGAGCATATTTACTGTGAGTCCCGCAAATGCGGATATCGCGAAGCTGATAAAGCCATTTCTAATTTTCTCCTTCATCTACCGCTCCTTTCTGCGCGACAAAAGCATTTCCTTGATCTTCGCCACATTTCTGCGAGATACAAATGTCTCGTAGCCGTTCTTCATAGTTATGCGTATGGTTCCTGTGATGCTTAAGTCCATACTCTTTATCATGCCTATGCTCACGATCTCCGACTTCGATATCCTCACGAAACGGCTCGCGGGCAGCTCCGCCTCCAGCTCATAGAGCTTCATAGGCACCGTGTATCTTTCGTCCTTCGTACCCGCGATGACCTTTTGTCCCGAAGCCGCGAAATACACGACCTCCGCAGGACGCAGAATACGGCGGTCACCCCTTTCATCGGTGGCCGCCAATGTCCTGTCATATGTGTCGCTAAGCTCGGAAATAATGCTTCTGACCTCATCCGACAGCTTATCGCTGCACACATGCAGCTCTATCTCCCTGTACTCTTTGCTTATGCAAGCCTTTATATCCATCTTCCGTCCTGCGGCCTCCCGGGCATAGTTTGTTACCCCTGTCCGCATCAGTATAATATACAAAGACCCACAATTCAACATAAATTTCTACGCCGCATCTGCCCTCATCCTTTTTGTGAAAGCCCACACTGCCAGCGCCGTAAGGGCAAGAGCCGACGCCGTTACTATGATGAGGGGCACGGCAAAGCCGCCATAAGTAAAATCCATATGTATCGCGCTTCTGGCGGTCTTCGTGGCGTAGTAGAAGGGCGTGCACCTGCTTATGTCAAGCATCACTCCGCCTGTTTTATCCACATCGAACCATATACCGCCGATGAATGAGCCTAGGGAGATGATTATCGAGCAAATGCCGGGAGCCGCCTTCTCGTTGAACAGCGTTCCGATCAAAAAGCCGGTAGCCGTGAACATAAGCGCCGACGGTAGCACCGATACAGCCGCTATAAGCAGTCCCTCAGGCTTTAGCTCCGTGTCCGATACAAAAGCTACGATAACTGCCGCTGTAAATGAGATCAGGACCTGAACCAGCGCCACGGCGAGCATCGGGAGGATGTAGCCAAGCGCAAAATCCCTGCCCTTCATGGGCGATGCGTAGAGTCTGACAAGAAACGATCCGCTGCGGTCCTTAGCCACATTTATGGCGGTAAAAAGCATCACAAAGGTCTGCCCGAATATCGCGATACCGCCCGCCAGGTTATCGATGCGAAAGATCGTCATCCCTGCCTCCTTCGGGATGCTCGCATTTACCACGGACATGATGACGAGCATCACTATCGGAAAAGCAATGCAGAATATATAGCTGAGCGCATCTCTTGACATCTCCATCAGATTTCTTTTTGTAAATACAAGTGTCCTGTTCATGCTGCTTATCCCTCCGCGAGGCTCACAAAGGCCTCCTCAAGTCCCTTCCTGCCTGTCAGCTGCTCAAGCTGCGCGAGCGTTCCTTCCGCCCTTATCCTGCCGTCGATCATCACATAAATATAGTCGGCCAGAGCCTCAGCCTCCTCCATATAGTGGGTCGTGAGGACGATCGTCCTGTCCTTCTTAAGCTTCTCTATCTCCCTCCACAGCTCACGCCTCGCCAGCACGTCAAGTCCCAGAGTCGGCTCGTCAAGGAAGAGCACCTTCGCCTCACCGATCACCGCCATCGCGATCGACAGCCTTCTCTGCCAGCCTCCCGATAAAAGCTTCGCCTTCTTTTTTCTGCAATCACCCAGTCCGAAGCCCTTTATCGTCTCCTCGACTGCGTCATTTACCGCTTGCTTCTCCAGATACAGCTGCGCCATGAACCTTAAGTTCTCCTCCACCGTCAGGTTCTCCGCCACCGCGGTATCCTGCGTGGAAATGCCTGTGAGCCGCTTCACCTTATCCGCATCCTTAACGACATCATATCCCATTATCTGCGCGCTGCCCCCTGACGGCTTCGAAAGGCATGTGAGCATCCTGATCGTGGTAGTTTTGCCGGCGCCGTTTACTCCGAGCAGTGCCACCAGCTTCCCCTCCTCAACCGCGATATTCAGCCCGTCCACTGCAGTCTTGTCCTTAAATCTCTTTGTTAGTCCCTGTGTGATTATTGCGTTCATAGATTTGTCCTCCTGACGGTGCCACACTATCACACCTGCTTCGAAAGGTAAATATTTATGACACAAGCGGTCATTTTACGCATATGAATGGTAGAAATGCCTCTCTTCGTTCTATATTTCTCTGAATGAACAGCCGCATGCGTCCGGCCGGCGGACAAAAAAGACCGGAGCGCCCGCCCCGGTCTCACATATAAAAATACCTATTTCACTTCAACTATCAGAAGCTCCGGATGGTTAAAGAACCTCGGCAGCGGAGTGCTCTCACGCGCCAGACCGCGGCTGACTATCATTATACTTCCGTTCTTCAGATCGTATCTGCCATTTACATACTCGGGAAACAATCCCTGATTCGGTGCTAATATGCCCCTATTCACGAACGGTATCAGGAACTGCCCCGCGTGAGCGTGGCCGCAAAGCACCAGATCGAAACCATACTGTTCGTAATACTCAACCCTCTCGGGTCTGTGGCTGATTAGTATCCTTACATGTCCCACGGATGTCGCCTCCCAAGCCGCATCCAGCTGCTTCTTCCATTCTCCGTCGGTCCCGCCGTCGGGATCATCCACGCCGCATATGTCTAATATCCTGCCATTTACAGTGATCGTCTCGCAGTCCCCCGCCAGCACATGTATCCCCAGCTCCTGCAGATATGCCTTCATCTCTCCCGCACGGCCACTCCAGTACTCGTGATTGCCCGTCACATAATAGCACGGATAATGCATCGAAAGCCACAGAGCCAGCTTCTTGGCATTGTCATCCGGCTGCACATCGTCGAAGAAGTCTCCGCCAAGTACCACAATATCAGGCTCCGCCTTTCGTATCATATCCTCCAAGTCTCTTTCATTCTCCCCGTAGCTGCATGAGTGAAGGTCGGTCACAAGAGCTATTCGCACCACCTCAGCCCCTTCTTTTCCCAGCTCGACCGTGATAGTCTCCGTGAAGGGATACCACGACCACAGGGAGGCGATGAGGAGAAGCACGAGAATGGTCACGATCATTTTGATCTTTTTCTTTCTTTTCGGTTTACCTGTTTCTTTTGCCATGATCTCTTTCCTTATACTAAATTGCAAACTCATCCGAGTAAAACTTATTATTCGATATATTACCACCAAAAAGTGTTCCGGTCAATGGACAATAATTCACGGTCAAAAGCTGATTGCAGCAAAGCGCCCCCGGGGTCTTTGCTCCCCGGAGGCACTCTGTTTCTGCTTCTGCATCCATAGCTGCTTCTGTATCTATTGTCTTCTTTTTGCCGATCTCTGCGGATACAGAATTTCTGCGTACCTGAGGTGCGAAGTCATCCGGCTCTATGAAATCCGGTGAGCCCTCCTTTGTCTTGCGGACCTTGTTGACCTGGTCGCAGTAGGCCTTGAACTCGTCCTTCACAGCTTTTTTAAAAAATTATATGGCTTTTTTCAGGATAATCCGCTTGATTCCCTCCATAGCAGATGTTATGATAGGTATAAATTCAGGTAATACGAGGAACATTTCATGGATCAGAATCTGTCACTCTACCACGTATTCTACACAGTGGCCCGAACAGGCAATATATCCCGCGCCGCTTCGGAGCTCTTCATAAGCCAGCCCGCCATTTCCAAATCGATCAGCCATCTGGAGGAGAATCTCGGAACGCCTCTCTTTATAAGAAATTCGCGCGGAGTTACCCTGACCGAGGAGGGTGAGGTGCTCTACACCCACATCCGCACGGCGTTTGCGGCCATTGACAGAGGCGAGGAGGAGCTGAAGAAGATACAGGATCTGGGCATAGGCCACATCAGGATAGGCGTGAGCACCACCCTGTGCAAGTACATCCTTCTGCCCTATCTCGAGCCCTATATCAAGGAACACCCGCATGTGAAGATTACGATCGACAACCACCACTCCGCGAGGACCCTGAGTCTTCTCGAGCAGCGCGCCATCGATCTTGGTGTCACCGTAAAGCCCGAGAACGCGGGAGGGCTCGAATTTCTCCCCGTGGCCGATATCGAGGACATCTTCGTATGCAGCCCTGCGTACATGAAAAACTTCATGCTGCGGAATGCAGGTCACCCTGACATTCTTTTAGAGAGCACAGTCATGATGCTCGAGCCCGGCAATATGACCCGCCGCCACATGGACTCCTATCTGGCCGCCCACCACATCCAGCCGGGCAATATCATGGAGATCTCTACCATGGACCTCATAATCGAGTTCGCGCGCATAGGCATCGGTATCGGCTGCTGCATAAAGGAATGCGTCCAGAAGGAGCTGGATGAGGGTCTTTTGATGCAGATACCTCTTGAAGTACCCGTTCCCGGAAGGACCATCGGTTTTGCGTGCACGAACCACCCCGGCAGCGCAGTCGGGGAGTTCATGAAATACGTAAAAAAAATGTCACATCGCGCATGAGTCGAAGGATCTTTCACTGACAAAGGTTCTTCGACCCGCCTTTCGGCTCGCTCAAAATGACATTTTTTATGTTTCTGACTATCTGTTACTCCACATCGATTATCACATACTCCGACTTCGTACCGGTCTTAAACTTTATCTCCCAGTCCGAGATTCCCGAAGTCACGATGAAATCCGTTCCGTTTCTTCTCTCATACCCGTATACTCTGTCGTCGACTTTTATGAGCTTGCTGATGGTCGTCCACGGGAAAAGCTGTCCGCCGTGTGTATGTCCGGACAGGACCAGATCTGCCGCGGAGGCAGCCTCATTGTCATAGTCGTTCGGCTGGTGGTCGAGGACGATGATATACTTGTCCGTATCCAGCCCCTCAAGCAGCTCACCTATGCTTTTGCGATTGCCGGAGGACCGGTCGCGCCTTCCGACGATGTATATTCTATCGTCTATCAGCACGCTCTCGTCATTCAGCACATGTACACCGTTCTTCTCAAGCTCCGCTATCATCTCATTCAGTGTAAAGCTTCTTCCCCTGAAATAGCCCGGGTCATGATTTCCCCACGAAAGATACACGCCGTACTCAAACTTCGCTTCACCGAGTGCCTGCGCGGCTCTAACCATATCCTCCCTTGTCGTCCCGTCATCCACGAAATCGCCTGCTATCAGAAGCATCTGCGCCCCACTCGCCTCGATCTCCTTTAAGTGCTTTGCGAAGCCCTCTGAGCCGAAGGTCGCGCCCAGATGCGAATCCGCTATCATTGCGATCCTTATAGTTCCGACATTTTTATCTGTCTTCAGGCTGTAGTTCTCCTGCCACACATTGTTGGCCAGATAGTAGCCGATCAGCAGATACACCACGGATACGACTATCCCCAGCCAGCCCTGAATGTAATGTCTGAATTTCTTTCCCCTGATCTTCTCGACAAGCTTCACCAAAAGACCCGAAAAAATAAAAAAAGCGATGAAATGCAGCAGGATGATGACCGCATTTACGGATGTCGTGATCATGACCGCAGCAAAAAAAATGGCAGCGATGACAGCCAATGAAATAACAAAAGACAATGACTTCCTATCCCTCGCCAGCTTTTTTATTCCTCCGAACCGGCTCACTGCAACAGCAAGATAAACGCCTCCTATCGCAGCTGCGGCGCAAAAGACCGAAATGATTATTCCCCACATAGAAAAACCTCTCATACTTGATAAGAGGATTATAACTGACAGGTATGCATACGACAAGTTATTTTTTATAAAAAAAGGTCCGCCGAAAGACCGGCGGACCTGTGATAGATATTAGTTGTTGATGAGCTTATCCTCACCGTTCCAGCTGTAGAGCTTTCTGACCTCCTCGCCAACCTTCTCTGAAGGGTGCTCGGCAGCCTTCTTTCTCATAGCCTGGAAATGTACCTGCTTACCTGCATCGCTCATTTCAAGAAGGAATTCCTTAGCAAATGAACCGTCCTGGATGTCTGCAAGGATCTTCTTCATGGCCTTCTTGGTGTCCTC
>DGVE01000147.1 GCA_002395865.1 Lachnospiraceae bacterium UBA4292
CAGGTCAGGAATGAAGCAGCATTAAACAGTGCTCTGCGTGTGCCGTGAGGAAGCTTGGGCTGAGTTGGCTGTTATGGTAACGCCTGTTGAGACGCCACAAAGCGGAGGGCGCACCTGAGATGACAGTTATGCCATTTCAGGTGCGCCCTTTTCTATGCGTATCAATCGTAGCTGATGTTCAGATCGACCTTCCTCTCCTCGCCGTCCATATTGCAGACCAGGGTGTAATTTCCCTCGGGATACTTCTCGACCATATTCACCTTCATGGTCATTACGGCATAGCTGTCCGCCGATGTCGCTATTCCGTGGTACTCAAGATCCGGCCATGCAAGCCCGGCTTCATCTCCATATTCATCCGCTGCCGACACACGGTTTCCTTCCCCATCGAGTATATACCAGATTATAGAGCCCTCATTGCTTACATTTGCTATGTTCTCACCCGGTACCAGAGCCCTGGCGACAACATTTATCTCCCACCAGCGCTCACCCTTTCCCTGTGAAGCGCTCACCAGCTCATAGTTGTTGGTGAATTCGGGCTCTTCCTCCCTCACCACGTCAACAAAGCTATGAATCATTGCAAGCCTTGCTTCATCCGTCTCAGGGGAAAACAGCAAATGCGCAAACGGAACATAGTAGTCGGCAAGCCACGCCGTAGGGTTCCCTCTCTGCGGTTTATCCGAAGGACTCTTCTTCAGGGCTGCGTGATATACCTGTCCCTCCTCCGGAAGTATCCATTCATTGCAGAAATGCCTCGTGGAATACGGAAGCATGACGCTTATCTCCTCACCCGTATCGGATGTGTGCAGAGTAAATGTGGTCGCGTAATAATCGGTCTGCGAACCGTTATCTGTCTTTGCTTCATGGACGATCCACTCTTTTATATCACTGACGGTTCCGGACACCACCCGGTCGACAAGTGTATTCCTGTCATACAAAGAGATATCGTCAAACTCCACCTCTATCATTACTCTGTCATTTAAGGGTTCGACCTGTTCTGCCGTGTAATGATAGTCCGCCTCCTTTTTTTGTGTCTCCGGTACGGACACATCCGCCTCGGAGTGATTCCCTGTCGGTTCCTCTGTATTACCATGTCCCGTAACCCTCGATGCGCTGCATCCACAGAGCATCGCCGCACCGATCAATGCCATTACCATTCTTTTCATGTTTTCTCCTTTCCCTTACCCCCACGTAACTTTAAGTCCACCGCAGGAGTATGCTGTATTATTTACATCATCAATAATATTCAGTATCACAAACCCCTTTTTATCCTCTTCGGATGATGCATCCGCCAGCAGTTTTACCGTTTCGGCGTCGCCCTCGCTGTGATTTATGTCGCTCCAGTGATCGCCGCTCCTCTCGTATATGAACATGCGGCTGCCCGTCTGGATATATATCTGCGAAAGGCGGTCAAAGGTAAAATATACCCCCTCACTGGCCTGTATCTCGTCGAGCCTGACGCCTGCGGCAGCTATCTCCACAACCCTTCTCATATCGCCCTCACTCATGACGGGTGAGAGGGTGACAGAGGCACTCTGAACCGGCTGCGTGATACTGCCGGTATCAGTCGTTATGATCGGCGTTGCGGTACCGCCTGCAGGGATAAGGGCACGGCTGAGCGCTGCAGCGGCAAATACCACCAGTGCAAGAGCGGCAGCGGCAATGCCCGCATAGCCCAGACCGCGCAGCATAATGCGCCGTTTCTCGCGCTTTCTCGCCTGCTGCGCCAGATATTCGTCGCGTTTTTTTATGACAGCGCGAAACATTTCCTCGTTAGTCTTCATACACAAAACCCTCTTTTATAAGCTCCTGCTTCAGGCTCTTCTTTGCCCGAAAGTGCAGGTGCGAAACATACCGTCCAGACCTGCCCATTATGCGGGCAGCATCACTGATACTCATCTGCTCGAAGTAGATAAGGTAGAGCACCTGCCTGTAGCTGCTCTTTAAGCGCTTCATGGCCGCATAGAGCATCCGGTCGTTATCGGATCTTATCACGGAGCTCTCCACCTCTTCGGGGCTCACCCCTTCAGCCAACGCAGCCTCATCCGGGTATTCCCGGCGGCTTCTCGAAAAATGCTGTGCTTTATGCTTCGCTATTGCATAAAGCCAGGTTTTGAATGAGCTGTGCCCCGAGTACTCCGGCCTGTGCAGCGCCAGCTCGATAAACACATCCTGTGCTATATCCTCCGCTGCGCCATAATCTTCCAGCATGGTATTCAGATAGATCGTAAGTCCATAGCGGTATTCATCTATCAGCAGTCTCAGGCCGTCATCATCGCCGGCTAAGTACTGCCTATAGTACATACCATCGTCCACAGATAATCGTTCCTTCTTTCTGAAAATTTGTCCTTCTACCTATTAGTACCATTCAGAGGCAAAATATTTCACCCGAAAATTATTAAATTTTTATAAACTCAATTAAATAACAAAAGACTTCACCGTTTCTAAATTAAGCAGTGAAGTCTTTATGGATCACGTCATATCAAAGCTGTCCGGCCATGCCCTTGTGATGAGTGTCAGGCCGTACTCCCTCGCCAGCAGCACCGCATCGTATGTCGGCACGGATTTGGATATAAGTACGGGTATTCCCGCGGCAATGACCTTAACGACCATATCGACGGGTACGCGTCCCGAGGTAAACAGCACACACTCCTCCATGAGAAAACCGTTATGAAGAGCGTAGCCGATGGCCTTATCTATGGTGTTGTGCCTGCTAATGTCCTCGAAGCTTTTTATCTCCTCACCTGTGGCACTTCGATGAAAAAGCATGCTTCTGTGTGCCGCGCCGGTGGCGCTGTGGAGCGCAGAATCCTCCCTGAAGCGCTCGGCGAGAGCAAATACCGTTCCATTTTCTACAGCTACGGGCTGAAGCTTCTTCAGCACTCTCTCGGGGCCGGGAGAATTGATACTGTCGCAGAAATACGTATTATTGTCAGGAGATGTCGCGGAACCGTTTACTGTGACGAAGACACGTTCCCCGGCTTCATCAAATACCAGATCATACCCTTTTGGATCCGCCCCTGTCACACCGTCGACATACAGTCTTCCGGTGACCAGCTCCCTCAAGGCGTCATTCGTGCAGACCACGCGGTAGCGCTTCCTGCCATTTACAAATATCTCAAGCGCATGCTCCTTAAGGCACGACATCTCCTCCCCGCGCACGGAGCCGTCTTTGGAAACACATTTAAATTTGTGAGTAACTGTATTCATATTCAGGCGTCCGCCTCTCCTCTAAGCAGTGATAGACCATGCGATATGTTCTCCAGTACAAATTCCATGCACTCATTGACCGCCTTCGGACTACCCGGAAGGTTTATTATAAGTGTTCTCCCCCTGATGGCGGAGGCCGCCCTCGAAAGCATCGCCTTTTTCGTGATATTCATGGAGTACGCCCTTATCGCCTCCGCTATACCGGGTGCGCTTCTGTCGGCAGCGCGGTATGTGGCTTCAGGAACGCGGTCGCGCAGTGAAAAGCCGGTACCTCCCG
>DGVE01000135.1 GCA_002395865.1 Lachnospiraceae bacterium UBA4292
CCCACCAGAACCATCCGCCGCTTGCCTCGTGAAGCGGTCTCCAGATGATGGGCACGCCCGCGTCCTGAAGCTTCTGAAGCTGCTTCGCGATGGCGTCGATATCGGCCAGCAGAAGGTCGTAGCCCTCTGTATCCTCACCGTTCATTATCTTCTTCAGGCTGATATTCGTGTGTGACGTGTTGAAGGCGCCGTACCACTCGGCCGTCAGGTACTTAGAGGGAGCGTTCCAGTGCCAGCAGTATGTCACTATACCGCCCCTCTCCCACCAGTCGATAGCCATATCGACCGAGAAGGGGCTCGAGCCGTTCTCGACTCTCGATGGCGTATACTCCATCATGTCCAGTCCGAGGACTGCCGGTCTCTTACCGGTTATATTCATGATGGCCTGCATCTCCATGCCGCCGAAGCCGTAATCGCACACCTGTCCGGTGAGCATCTGCTTGCCGTAGATATCGCACAGATACTTCATAAGCCTCTTCGCGTTGTCAGTGGCATTCGGATTTATCAACTGAGACGATACCTCATATATCGACATATCGGGCTCCTCGCCGAGGGTGATGGTCAGGTTGTCATACTTTGTATAGCCCCAGTAGGTCTCGAGCGCTATCTCGTGATCACCGGCACTCATATACACATGCTCAACGGAGCACTCACTGTAGGTGCTCGTTGCGCACGGGAGGGAACATATCTCCGTCCCGTCGAGAAGCACGTAGTTATACTTCTTCGCGCCGCCGCTGTTTGCAAGAAAAGTCAGATCATAATAGTAGTCATAGGGAACGTTCACAGAAAATGTGATGCGATCAGCCGATGTGTTCTCGTCACCAGTGCTGTTAAGTCCATCCGCGTAACCTCCGCCCGAACAGTTGTTGTCGGTTCCTGCATGGGCATTGCCGGTGAAGGAGGCGTCCTCCGCCTCGTACACCAGAGGTTCCATGGCACCTTGGGGTTTCGACGGTCTGGTCGGAAGCTGCGCATCAGGCTGCGGCTGAGTTTCGGTCTCCTGCGTATCTGAAGCCGTGGTCGTCTCCGCCAGGTGCGAAGCGGTGGTCGCCGCAGGGGTCGTGGACTTCTCATCCCCTCCTCCTGCGCAGCCGGAAGCTGACGCCATAACACTGAGGCACAGCGCCGCCGACAAGACTTTTGTGAGATTTTTACTGTAAAAACGTATCATCCTATTTCCTTCCGACTTTTAGACATAATTATACTTATATGGTCGCATTATAGCATGCACCTTAAGGTTTCGCAAGTTTTTTTTGTTGCTTTTTAACAAATTTTTAACGTGCTGTGTGGTATTTGTTCATAAATGAACAAGGTTTTGGAACCTGAAACTGCTTATTTTGCCATGTTAAAATGCAAAAAAAGCCGTTCTGAATATATAAAAAACGCCCAAAAATCGCATGTAAAACGTTTTCGGGCGAAAAAGTTATCTATTTTTTAATGTATTGTCAGGCGGGCTGATTCTGGGCCGTGTACAATTTGTAGTACAATCCTTTTCTGGCCATCAGCTCGTCGTGAGATCCGCTCTCGGCGATACCGCCGGCGTCTATGTACATGATCCTGTCACAGTTGCGGATGGTGGATAATCTGTGCGCGATGATGAACGAGGTCCTGCCCTTTAAGAGCTGGTTCAGGCCCTCCTGAAGCGCCTTCTCGGTCTGAACATCGATGCTTGAGGTCGCCTCGTCAAGTATCAGTATTGCCGGATCCGATAGCAGGGTCCTCGCAAACGAGATGAGCTGCTTCTGACCCTCCGAGAGCGATGAGCCCCTCTCTCTCACCTCTGTCTGATAGCCCTGCGGCATCTTCGAGATGAATTCATCGGCTCTTACCGTCCTTGCGGCGCTGACTATCTGTCCGCTTTCGGCGTCGAGCCTTCCGTAACGAATGTTGTCCTCTACCGTTCCGGAGAAGATGAAGCTGTCCTGCATCATTATACCCATCTGGGACCTGAGCGATCTGAGCGTCACCTTGGATATGTCCTGTCCGTCGATCTTCACACAGCCGCTCCCCACATCGTAAAATCTGGAGAGCAGATTCACTATCGTGCTCTTTCCGGCTCCCGTGGGGCCTACCAGAGCCACGCTCTGACCCGGCTCAACATCGAACGATACGGAGTGCAGCACCTCCTTCGACTCGTCGTAGGAGAAAGTGACGTTCTCAAAGCTCACGCGGCCCTTTATTGGCGGCAGCTCTGTCGCTCCCTCCCTGTCCTTTACGGTCACGGGCTCGTCTATCGTCTCGAATATCCTCTCGAGATAAGCTATGTTATTGATGAAGTTGTTGAATATGTTTCCGAGGTTCATTATCGGCTGCCAGAACATCGAAGCGTAGCTCGATATCGCGACGATGGTTCCGAGCGACTTATTTCCGGCGCCGAATATCACCAGGCCGAAGAGGAATATCGACGCCCTTACGAACACGGAGATGGTATCGATACCGGGCCAGATAAGGTTCGAATATCGCACTGCCGTCATCCAGGTTCTGCGGCAGTCGTTCGAGAGCCCCTCGAAGGTCTTCGCGTTCTCGTCCTCCCTCGCAAATATCTGAGTGATCCTGGCGCCCACGATATTCTCCTGCAGATAAGCATTCAGATTCGAGTTCTTGTTGGATACCGCCTGCCATGCCTTTCTCTGCTTGTTCTTCACCCAGAGCATGAACACCGCAAGTATCGGCACGCCGCACATTACCACGGCCGCCAGCTGAACATCCACGATGAACATGAACACTATGATGAAGAGCAGGTTGAAGCCCTCGAGTATTATGTTTATCAGACCGTTCGAGAGCATATCCGACACCGAGTTCACATAGTTTACGACACGTATCAGTATCTTTCCGTGAGGTCTGTCGTCATAGTACTGGAAGGGCAGCTCCTGCAGATGCCCGAAGACATCCTTCCTTATATCGTAAATGATATCCTGGCTGACATTTACCATTATGCGGCTTCTGATGGTGGAGAAGACCGTGCTGATGATATACGCTCCTATCAGCATGAACACCAGCCTGTACAGCATGTCGGTGTTCTTCGCGGGAACGGCCACGTCCAGTGCCCGGCTGACGATCATCGGAGCCAGATAACCGAAGCCTCCTCCTATTGCCGAAAGACACAGGGCAAGGATCATCAGCTTTATATATTTCTTTATGTATACCGAGGCTCTGAGGAGGTGCTTTATGTTAAAGGGCTCCTCCAGCCTCTCATCCTGTCTGTAAGTATTCTTTGCCATACTAATCCTCCTGCATACCGAGCTGGAGCTTCACAACATCCGCATAGTATCCGCTCTTTGCGACAAGCTCGTCATGGCTGCCCGCCTCGAGTATCCTGCCGTCCTTAAGAACTATCACGCGGTCCGCGGTCCTCGCGGTGGAGATTCTCTGGGCAATGATGATCTTAGTGCACTGAAAATCGAGTGAGTTCAGAGCCGACTGTATCTTCTTCTCCGTCTCCATATCGACAGCGGAGGTGGTATCGTCGAGTATCAGTATGGCGGGCTTAACTGCCAGCGCTCTCGCAAGAGATATCCTCTGCTTCTGGCCTCCGGACAGTCCCACGCCCCTCTCGCCGATGATCGTCTCGTAGCCCTCGGGCATCTTAAC
>DGVE01000022.1 GCA_002395865.1 Lachnospiraceae bacterium UBA4292
ATGCACATAGTCCTTATCCGCCGTCGAAGCCGCCATACCCGCCGTGTTGTTCGGCCAGTACTCCACTCCACCGTGCCATGTTATGCTGTTGCCTACAGCCACATAGTTGAATACGCCGTCATCATTCTGCGCCGGAACGTTACCGGACCCGCCGGAACCGTTTATCTGTGCCTGAAGGGCTGCGATCTGCGAAAGCAGCGCATTTACACGATCGGACAGTGCCGCATTTTCGGAGTTCTTCGCGCTCAGCTGGCCGTTAATGCTGTCGATGCGTTTGTTGAGCTCATCTATCTGCTCCTTGTACTCGTTGAGCCTATCTGCCTGGGACGAAAGCATCGAGCTCATATAGGAGGACGCGCTCTTCATCCCGTAGGCATTATTTTCAAGGCTCCTTATGTAGGCTGCCGCGCTGCTCTCATACTCGGACGCGGCCTCCATAGCATCCGCCAGCTGTGTATCACGGCTGATAAGCTCGTCACTCAGCGATGATATCTCCTCACAGCACGCGTCGATGCTCTCCATGAGCGCCTCGCGCTGCGCCGCACCGGCCTCGATCTGCGCCTCGAGACTCTCCTTCAGAGCCGTGTATTCGCTCTCTGCCGCCTGCGCCGAGACCCTGAGTGCCTCAAGCTCCGCGATGAGACTGTCGCCATCCAGCTGAGCCGCATCCGCATCCTCGAGACGGGGCAGCGTGTTCGCGCAGCCGCTCGTGAGGACTGCAGCCAGAAGGATCGCGGCCAGCGCCGTAAATATCCTGTTTCTTTTCATAATTATTGCGAAATATCCTTATCTTTCAGAATATGTCTGGTCTCGTGCTTCAAAAATTCCAGCTCCTCACCGCTAAAATACGGCGAGAGCACGGAAAATACCATGTCATGATAGCGGTTGATACGATCGATATCGGCCGCGGAAAGAAGCGATACATCCACGGCATCCAGATCTATCGGCGCGTAGGTGATGTTCTCGAACTCCATGAACTGTCCATACTCGGTCTTTATTCCCTCGCGGCATACCAGCTCATTTTCTATCCTTATGCCGTATGCGCCCTCCTCGTAGTAGCCGGGCTCATCGGTGGTCACCATGCCGGCCTCCAGAACGCAGCCGTCGTTTCTCTCAGGAACCTTCCTCCATCTGAAGCCGTTCGGCGCCTCGTGTATGTTCAGGCAATAACCCACGCCGTGTCCGGTACCGCACCTGTAATCGATGCCGAGCTCCCACAGCGGGCCTCTGGCCAGTATATCCAGATTGATACCCGTGCATCCGTGCAGAAAATGCGCGTCTGCCAGAGCCATATGCCCCTTGAGCACCAGCGTGTACATCTTCTTCATCTCCTGGGTCACGGGTCCCAGAACTATCGTCCTTGTGATATCCGTGCTTCCCTCGGGGTAGTGACCGCCGCTGTCCACGAGCAGAAAGCCCTCGGGCTCTATCTTCGAGAAGCGCTCGGGTGTCGCGCTGTAGTGCATCATGGCGGCATTGGAGCCGTAGGCGCATATCGTCTCAAAGCTTAAGTCAAATATGCCCTGCTCTCTTCGGCATCTCTCCAGATAGTCCGCGGCGCTCACCTCGTCCATTTCCATCTTACCGACATTCTTCTTGATCCAGCAGAGGAACTTCGTCACAGCTATGCCGTCCTTCACGTGAGCGGCCTTTATGTTCTCTATCTCCGTATCGTTCTTGATCGCCTGCATGATGACGCAGGGGTTCGGCCTGTCGATGATCTCACAACCGGACGGTACGCTGCAAAACAATCTGTAGTTTACCTTGTGTTTATCGAGCAGTACTCTGCAGGTTTTATGTGTCTTCACATAATCGTAGATGTCATCGTAGGGCATTATCATTATGCCGTCGACTGAGAGCCTCTTCTCCACTTCGGAGCTTATGGTCTTCGGGTTAACGAAAAGGACTGCCTTATCAGCCTCGATGACCGCATACGAGAGCACCACGGGGAAGTTCTCTATATCTCCTCCGCGAATATTGAAAAGCCAGTTTATATTGTCCAGAACGGATATGATATGCATATCGGCTCCGGCCTTATTCATCTCTTCCCTTACCGCCGCAAGTTTATCCGCCGTGGATCTTCCTGAGTATTTTTCTTCCATTATCCACACGGGTTTTGCGGGAAGCGAAGGGCGGTCGCTCCAGATATCGCCCACGAGATCGACATCGTACACAAACCTCACCTTTTTATCGCCGAGCTTAGCCTTCAGCCCATCTATGAACTGCATATTTACAACTCTGCCGTCAAAGCCGATGACCATACCATCCTGCGCCTTATCCGCCAGAAAAGCGTCCACATGCAAAACACCGTCGCTGCCGTCCTTAAAAAGCTCCACGCAGCTTCCGGCGATCTCACCGGCGGCCTGGATATAATATCTTCCGTCGGTCCACAATCCCGCAAAGTCGCGGCCTATGACTGCCACGCCTGCCGAGCCCGTAAAGCCTGTTATATACCTTCTGCACTTGAAATAGTCGCAGACATACTCTGTCTCATGGAAATCCGATGTGGGCACATAGTACATGTCTATGCCGCGCTCTGACATCTTTTCTCTAAGGAGAGCTATCCTCCCGTCAATGGTATTCATCTTCATATTATTGTTTTTTGCACTTCCTTCCGATCATGCCTACGCATATCAAAAGAGTATTATACATTCAATTCTTTCTTCTTTCAAGAGAAAAATGCCGGCATATGCCGGCATTTCACGTATTTTATTCAGTCACTACCAGATCCTTGGTATGGATGGTTCCGTTTCCTGTGGCTGTTCCGTCCATGGTATAGCTGTCGATGAATATCATTACCTTGTACTCACCCACCGCCAGATCGGCCGCGTCGAGAGTGATCTGTGTGATGCTCTGCCCGGGAGCTATGAACTCCGACTCATAAAGTGTCTTGTCGCCGCATGTGATGCGGTACTTGAGCATACCGTTACTTGTGGCCGGATTCGAATAATCCACTGCCGCCTTGCAGTCCTTTTTTGAGATGGTAAGTCCGCCGGGGTTGTTGAAATTAAACTCCTGCTTCACCTGCGTGGTCTGGGGCTGGGTGGTTTCTTTCTGTGCATATGTTACCACCGGATCCGTCTCGCTGTTATCGACCTTGCCGGAGTTGTTCACAAGTATCACAATGATGACTATTATCGCGACAAGCGCTATGGCTCCGAGTCCGAGAGCCTGAAAGAGCACGCGCTGACTGTCGCTGTTGTTATTCTTTTTTTTCGCTTTCCCTGCCATGTCCGCACCTACTTAAGTGAATTGAGCTTCTTCTGGAGCTCTATCATGTGATTACGGCAGGCGGTGATCTCGCCTGTGTACTTGTTGAACCACTCTACGTCCGCGTCGTTAGGCTCCTCCTGAAGAAGAATGGCCTGAACCAGAGCGGACTGCGATCTCGAACGCCTTCTCTCTATCTCCACTATAGTCTTCTTGCAGGTCTCTATCTCTCTCTTAAGCTTGCCCTTCTCACTCATATCAATACCCCTTCTTATCGATGGCTTCCACTATGGCATTCACCTCGTCGTAACCTTTGTCGAGGTTTGCCAGTATGTCGCCTATTGCTTTTTTTATCTCCTCCAGGCGCTCCTTCGTCTGCACCGGATACCGCAGGAACACAGTGTAGAGCTCCTGCATGGACTTCTTGTCATCCTCCCTGCCGTCCAAAAGGAACAGGAATGATGCCGCCGTATTCATGTCGGCCACCAGCCTCCTGTAGCGAAACTCCAGATCTCCCTCCGCGTTCAGATAGCTGTCAATGTCCGCATTCACGGTCGTCAGCCCCTTTGCATACTGAGTCCTGTAGGTCTCCTGCACACGCTTCACCTCGTCGACATAAAGCGCGGCAAATACGCAGGCGGCTATCGCGGCAAATATCGCGAAGATGATCGCTCTGACCATCTTGCGCTTCATTATATACTCCTGACCGTAATCCCGGTAGGTATAGTCGACAAGGTTCTTCGCTTCCTCGTCACGCTTTTTTATCTTCGCCATATCTTCCTCTTAAGCCGCATCCCTGCGGTGTTTCGCCAGATATTCCTCTATGGCCTCCCGCCTTATGCGCTCCTCGTATTCCCTGCGCGTCTCCCTCGGCTTCTCATGCTCCGCTATGACCTTCTTCCAAAGTCTCGAAACGCTGAATACCTCGTAGAAGGAAACTAACAGCAGCGGAATGATGACCGCTATGAGGATGAGCTTTCTGGTATCCGCAAACGACCCCGCCCAGCGAAGTATCCTCGCCTTGCGGATGTATTTGCCCAGTATCTGCTCCCTTCGCACTTCGTGCCTGTCCTCCACGGGATTCGCGTCGCCCTGGGTGCTGTAGAGTCCGTCCTCACTTATTGCCATGATCCTGTGCGTGCACAGCGATCCGAATATGTCCTCCTCCTCGGAATAGAAGGAAATGATGTCGCCCACCTTGAGGTCGTCGAGCTCGTTCCTGTCAATGATTATGTAATCGCCCGTAAGTATCGTGGGCTCCATGCTTCCTGTGATGACCTTCAGAACGCTCTTGCCGAACACGTCGGCCACCTCGCCTCTGGAGGTGCATATCACCAGATAGATCATAAAGCCGAGAGCCGCGAGAAGGACAATCCCGCTCAATATGTCGATGGCCTTGAATATGATGCCTAACACCGAGCGCTTCTTCTTCACCGGCACCGGCTCTTCTGCAGCCTCGGTCTGAGGCTGCGCCCTGCCCGGCACGGACACATCGACCGTCTTAAGCTCGACCCTTACGTCCTCCCTGACCGGGATCACTCTTTCGGCCTTCGGGGGAGTGACCTCCCCCTCGGGTCTGCTTTTACCTATCTTCTTTTTTATCAGTTGTCCGGCAAGGATTCCTGTCCTTATCGCCACAGCCCCCAGCAAAAGATCGCCCGAGAGCCTCTGCGCCCTGCCCTTTTTCTTACTCACTATCTTTCTCCTAAGGCCTCTTTAAGCTGCCGCTCCTTCTCGGCCTTCGTCATGGACTTCAGCTTTCTCCTGATGAGCTCGAAGATGCTTACGCGATACTTCCTGTACAGCTGCTTCATCTGCCTGTTTATGGCAGCCTGCTCCACGGCCGTGCGCTTCGGAGGTGTATAAGGAGGTCTCGGCCTGTCCTTGTCCGCCTTTCGCTTCTTCCACTTGAACTTGATATCCGCAATATCCCTGCGTATCCTGTACTTCGTGTCGGGAGAATACTTGCGGTAGTAAACCTCCATCTTCTCCCTGTCGGCGGCATCGAGCTCTGCCTGACGCGCCTTCTCGGCACGCTCCGCCAGTATCCTCTTGTAATCCGGATTGTCCGTGTTCTTCGGTATATAGCCGAAGAGCAGGAACAGAAGTCTCATAATCAGGCGGGGAATGAGATAGATCGGATTGTAGGAGTATTCCTTCCTGATCACATCGAAGGGCTTGCTCTCGAAGACCTTGCGCTCTGCCTTCAGTCTCGCAGCCCTCTCGGCCTCCTTGCGCTCCGCCTCGCGCTTCTGCTGCTCGAGCTTCATCCTTGCGGCGATGACCTTCGGGTCCTCGATCTCCTGGTCTCCCATGGCCTTCTCCGCGTCGGCGATCTTCTCGGCGCTTATCTTCGGCTCCTCCTCTTCGTCCGAGGAGAATGTCGCATCCTCGCTGTTCTCGAACCTCTCCTTGATCTCGGAAGCCTTCTGCGCATCCGCGCTCTCCTGGGCAGCCTTCGCGTTTCTCGCGGCTATGACGGATTCCATGGCAGCCGCAGCATCCTCGATATCCTCGCCGGTGACGGACGACATAGCCTCTCTGGCCACGTCCGCCTCCTTGTCTGCATCGAGGCGCTCCATGTCGACGCCCTCTGCTCCACCGAGCTCAAAACGCATATCGAGCTTCTGCTGTGCGATGCGGGCCTTCTCCGCAGCTATGCGCTCCTCTTCCTCACGTTTAAGTCTGGCCTCCTCCTCGAGTCTCTTCTCCTCCTCGATGCGCGCCAGTCTCTCAGCCTCAAGCCGCGCGCGTTCTCTCTCCTCCGCTTCGATCTCGGCCTTCCTGCGCTCGAGCATCTCCTGGATGCGGCGCTCTTCCTCCTCCTTCTCGCGGCGGATCCTCTCGCGTTCCTCTCTCTTGGCTTCCTCTACGCGGCGCTTCTCCTCGAGGCGTGCCTCGCGTTCCTTGCGCCTTCTCTCGAGCTCCTCCTCCTCCGCGATCTTCGCGAGCCTATCGGCCTCCTTCGCGGCGTAGAAGTTCTTCTCGATATCCAGTGCCAGATTGATCTGCTCGAACATCTCGTCAGTATCTTCCGGCATGGTCTTTATGAATTCCAGCTCGCCGTCCTCGCTGATATAACCCACATACTCCTCAGCTTGCATGTTATAGCTTCCGGTGAGCAGCTCTCTTCCGTATTTTTTAATGACCTTCGGCGCTATGCCCTTGGTCTTCTTCGAACCGATCTTGGCAAACGCGGGCTCGCCGCCCTCTGTATAGGACTTGAAAAGGAGCAGATTGCAGGCAATGATCCTGTACAGGTCCTTCACATACGAGTCGTCGGGCTTAAGCGCTATGTCCTCGACATTTATCTCGTAACCGGTCTTGTCATA
>DGVE01000043.1 GCA_002395865.1 Lachnospiraceae bacterium UBA4292
TGATTGTTAATACATTTTAAAAAAATGATTGACAAAAGACCGCCCATGTTGTATGCTCCCATAAAAAATCAAAGGGGCATGAAAAAATGAAAAGAATCAGAACTATCGATATAGCATACATAAGCCTGATGGCGGCTCTTATAGTGGTCTGCTCATGGATCACCCTGCCGATGACTATACCGTTTACTCTACAGACCTTTGCTGTTTTCGTGAGTGTCGGAGTGCTCGGCGTGTGGAAGGGAACCGCCTCGGTGCTGGTATATCTTTTTATGGGACTTGTCGGAGTACCGGTGTTCTCCGGCTTTAAAGGAGGCGCAGGAGTATTGCTCGGTCCCACCGGCGGATATATTATAGGCTTTGTTTTTTCAGCACTCGCGACAGGCTTGATCATGAAAAAGTTCAAAGGCTTCGCTGCGAGTCTTCTGGCCATGCTCGCAGGCCTGATAGTCTGCTATGTTTTCGGGACGGTGTGGTTCATGGTCGTATATTCGCGCGGACATGAGATCACTCTCGGTGCGGCGGTGTCCATGTGCATCGTTCCTTATATAATACCTGATCTGGCAAAGATATGTGTGGCGGCGCAGGTGAGCGCTAAGGTTAGAAGATACATAAGAGCCGCAGAAGATGTAAAGAATGTTACCACAGGAGGTACAGATGTCTGACGAAGAAAAGAAGGTAAATGAGTCGGGCGAGGGTTCGAAGAATCCCGAAGAGAAGAAAAAGATTTCACCGCTGCTGATAGGCTTTATTGCATTTGACGCAGTGATCTTTGTGGCAATAATTGCGCTTCTGATAAGTATGCTCGGAGGCAAAAAGGACGGTGGTGGTTCCGACGTGGCAAACAACGAGACCACAGTCTCCTCCGAGAAGACCACCGAAGCTACGAAGGAGGAGCTCGAGGAGTCTACGGCAGCGAACAGTGCTGAGGAGACTACGGCGAAGTCCTCCGAGAGTGAGTCCGCTACCGACCCGGTGAAGGAGACCACGAAGGACGATACATCCGAGACGACAAAGCAGCAGGAGACACCATCACAGCAGCCTGCTTCGGGTGAACTCACAGTCACTGTAAATAAGACCGGTGGATGGGGCGAGGGACCCGTGTATTCGCAGCTGTCGATAGTTATCTACAACGGCACGAACCAGACTGTAAAGGGCTGGACAGCGAAGATAAATGTCGGTCCGGGAGTTGCCATTGACCAGGGCTGGAGCGGAACGTACAATATCGAGGGCGATACACTGGTAGTCCAGAACGTTGAATATAACGGTACATTGGACCCGGGACAGAACTGCGAGCTGGGACTTATCGTCACAAATATGACAGGTACCCTCGCGGGAGTGGTCGAGGCTGGAAGCACGGTTCCGGCACCTGATTATTCTCAGGGAAACAACAACCAGGGCAATAACGGTCAGGGAAATCAGAACACTCCCGGCGCTAACCCGAAAGCTCTCCCCGTACCGGAACCCACCACGAATGACTGGCTCCACACCGACGGCAGAAGGATACTGGATGCACAGGGCAACGAGGTGTGGCTCACAGGAGTGAACTGGTTCGGCTACAACACGGGAACGAATACGTTTGACGGATTGTGGACGAGCGATCTGAATACTGCCATTCAGGCCATAGCTGACCACGGCTTCAATCTCATCCGTATTCCGATAAGTGCGGAGCTCATCCTGCAGTGGAAGGCCGGAAATGCGCCCAAAGCGAATTTCAACAATGCCACAAACAGCTATCTCGTCGGTATGGACAGCCTTGAGATATTCGACTACATACTCGGACAGTTCAGGGCCTGCGGACTCCATGTCATGATGGACATCCACAGCGCGAAGACCGACGCCTCAGGACATGTTTACAATGTCTGGTATAACGGCGATATCACCTATGAGAAGTTCCAGGAGGCGTGGCTGTGGCTGGCGGAGAGATACAAAAACGACGATACGATATTAGCCTTCGACTTAAAGAACGAGCCCCACGGCAAGCCCTTCGAGGGCAGCGGCGCGGCTATCTGGAACGACTCCACTGTACAGAACAACTGGAAATGGGCTGCACAGGACACTGCTCTGAAGATCCTCGAGGTGAACCCGAATCTCCTCATCATGGTGGAGGGCATTGAGATCTATCCTAAGGATCTGGAGACCAACGGCGATTTCAAGTCCACGGATGAGAAGGATTACTTCTTCAACTGGTGGGGAGGCAATCTGCGCGGCGTGAAGGATTATCCCATCGATCTCGGAAAGTATCAGTCTCAACTGGTATATTCACCGCATGATTATGGTCCCACAGTCTATGAGCAGCCCTGGTTCAAGGGAAGCTACGACTACGATACACTCATGGCCGACTGCTGGCATGACAACTGGTTCTACATCTACGAGGATAACACGGCGCCTCTTCTCATAGGCGAGTGGGGCGGCTTCATGCGCGACCCTAACCTGAAGTGGATGACCTACATGCGCGAGTTAATAAAGAAGTACCGCCTTAACCATACCTTCTGGTGCTTCAACGCGAACTCGGGAGATACAGGCGGACTGGTGCTCGACGATTTCACTACATGGGACACCGAGAAATACGAGTTCGTGAATGAAGTCCTCTGGCAGGAGAACGGCAAATTCGTCGGCCTTGACCACGACATTCCTCTGGGAACCGGAGGCAACGGTATCTCGCTCGGAGAGCTGTACAAATAACATTTCATATAGATATTCAGAAATACAAGACCGGGAGGGCGCCTGCCCTCCCGGTAGTTTTTAATATTTATATTTACGACACGGATCATTCCTTCTCATAAACATACTCGTATGTCATGGGCTTTTCGGGGTCTCCGTTAAACAGAGAAAGCTTATTGCCATCGAGTGTTCCCATATAGTCGATGGTGCCGAGGAACTTCTCGGTCATCTCGACCTTGCCGTCGGTAACTACCCACTTAACGATCTTGATCTCGAGGTCGTCTCTGTAGCTGGTACCTGTTCCGTCGGGGTTGATGACGAGCTTGAATTCATCCTTTGTCTCCTTCTCCTCGGAGCAGACCATCTTGGTGTAGAGGCCCTTGTATGTGCCTACGCTTGCTGCTGTCTCGGGTGAGAGGTCGGCAGCTGTCGGCTTCACGGTCTTCTTTATCTCGGTGGGCTCCTCGTTCTTCTTAACCACCTGATAGCTCTCATTTATGATGAATGTATTGCCCACAGCCTCGGCCTTCTTCCAGGGATCGAGCTTCTCGCCGAACACCTCTGCCTCCGAGCCGTCATTTACGAAAAGGTCGTCGCCCTCGATCTTCCACTGCTGCTTGTGTACCATGAACGGTGTGTCGTCAATGATCTCGATCATTCCGGATGCGATGGCTGCGTCGATCTCCTCCTTCGGAGCGGTCTCCATAGCCTTTAGCATCTTCTCGTTGAAGCTCAGGACCTTCAGCACGCCGTCGTCCTCAAACGAAAAGAAGGTATTGACGATCATCTGCTGCATCTCGTCCTCCGAGAGCATCAGCTCGGTCGCGGGTACCCACATCATCTCCATCGTCTTCGCGTCTAATATGCGCGCGCTCACCACGTTCCATACACCCTTAACGTCCATATCTTTATCCTCCTGAATATTTTCGTCGCCTTCCGGCCGTTTTGCCCTCTAATTATATTATCCCGCACCCCCTGTGTCAATGCGCAAAAAGGCAGGTGCCTCGACTGTAGCAGTCAGCGGCATGCGGTGAAAAAAGTTTTTTGATTTTTTTTGTGAAAGGGTGTAATATCCTTGCAGAAATGTTGACTTGTTATGTAGAGGGGCAGGAGCCCCGGTACGGGAGGAAAGGCTGAGTATGGAAGATCGGGAGATAGTCGACCTGTTTTTTGCGAGAGACGAGCGCGCAGTCTCGGAGGTCGGGAAAAAGTACGGATCGATCATAAGCCATGTTATCGGTAAGTATCTGGATGATAAGTCCGACGTGGAGGAGTGCGTAAACGATACGTATCTGGAGATATGGAAGCGCATTCCGCCGAACAGACCCGAGCATCTGAACGCATTTGCCGTGCGTATCGCCAAGGCCGTAGCCATCAACAGGCTGAAGTCGCAGGGCAGGCAGAAAAGAGGCGGCGGTTGCGTGATGTTGGCACTGGATGAGCTGGAGGAAGTCTGCGACGGATCCAAGGGACCCGAGGACGAGTATGTGATGAACGAGCTGACCGGGGCCATAGAGCATTTCCTCAGGGCGCAGGAGGCGATCGACAGAAAGATATTCGTCAGAAGGTACTGGTTCATCGACAGCTCCGCACAGATAGGCAGGATGTACGGGCTCAGTACCATGAATGTAAATGTGAGGCTCCACAGGCTCAGAAAGAGGCTGCGTGAGTACCTGATAGCCGAGGGCTACCTGGAAAATTGAAGGAGGAGAGCATCATGGATAAAAAGAAACTGTTTGACGCGATAGATAAGATCGACGACTCATTTATCGCCGAGAGCATGCAGAAGGGAGGCACGGCGCGTAACAGAAGCGAAAGCCGTGCAGGTATATGGGCTACCGTCGCTATAATCGCCGCTGCGGCGATATTGATAGTGTTCACGACGTATCATATTCATCACGTGAAAAATACAAATATGCAGCAGGACCCGGACAATACACAGGAGGGAACGCACGAAGAAGTGGCTGCGACTGTGGATTCTACTGAAGGTGAAAGCCGGGAGCCTCAGACCGAAGAGCAAAAACAGCCGATCGTTCCCCCGGATGATTTCGAGCCGGTAGGGTATAATATAGGCAACATAAAAAACGCAGTAATGGTTCCCGGGTCGGTGCATCTGTTCAATGGCTGGACATCGTTTGAGCTCGCTGTCCATTGGAATAACTATCTGACTGGTGAATGGAAACAGCTTCCTTACGGATTATATACCACGAATAATTCATACAGCCGCATTTTCGTCCCGGTAGCGGATATAGAATGCTACAGCAAACCGGATACAGGATCGGATGTGAAGCACCTCTGGAAGGATAAGTTCTACATGGCGGTGGCATCCGATACGAAAGAATGGATCGAAATGCAGAGCTTGGAAGGAAACAGCGTATTTGTTCACTATATGATCGATTACACCGATCCCGATGAGCCGGAGGAGATGCTGCTCAATGAAAACGGGACATATCGCATGAGGGATCTGTTCGTTTATGCCGGAACAGACAGGGATAACTGTGAGAAGACCATTGCCAGATATGATGTGTCGCTGCTTCCAGAGTATGATAGTATGATGGAAAAAGAAGTGTTCAAAGTCATTGAGTATGATTCGGTGGGCTCTTTTGCGAAGGCTATGGAGAATGATCCTGTATGGACCGCCTATGGTACCGATGAAAGAGACAGACTTATGGAGATGCTCCGTTCTGATCCGGGGCCTGTCAGGGTATATATCCAGAAGACATACGGTGAGTTCTACAACCTGAATTGCTATGACTGGGTAAATGACAGATTGATCATCTTCAATCAGAATGTCTGGTATGATGAGGACGGCACGCCGAAGTTCACCGGAATCTCTAATCCGGAGAAATGCCCGTATATTACTTTGTGGATAGGAAGAAATCCTGAACGAAAGGATGATAACGGAGAAGTTTTGGTGGGATATTCCGATTATATGTATGTGGCTGATACCATTAATGTGCCGAGCCTGTCGGATTTACGCGGAACTGTCACGCTGAACCAGCTTGACAGTAAGGATTTGCAGGCTTTGTTAAAGGTGTTGGATCATTATCCGACTCACTATATGGTGCCGGGAAGTAAGGATGTATTTTACGACTGGGTAAAGGAGAACGCCCATCTGGAGGACGGCGTATATTACCGGCGCTACGATAAAGCCGTGATACCGAACGAAAATGTGAGAGCATATACGGAACGTGATGAGTCATCAGATCCGGTGACACTTTTTGCCGAAATGACCTATTACGCTGTGGCATCGGATTCGGAGCAATGGATAAGACTCGAGGATGAGGACGGCAATGGGGGCTGGATACGCTACGGTGTTCCCCTCAGAGATATCCGCCACCTCTACCTGTATTACATCCCCGGATACGGATCTGCCAATCGTCTCTTCAGTGAAATCTTCACCATAGAATGACCAACCCCGCCCCCGGCTTTCGCCGGGGGACTTTCTGCCCTTTGGGTTCTTCACTGTGGCTCTACCTGCGGCCTACACTGTGTCATGCCCGCGGCCGTCGAAATAAAAAAACCCCGGGGGACAGTCTCCCGTTGGTCGCGACAGTCCCCCGGAGTATTTTTATTTCTCCGTCCTTTGCTATGTGAGGCGATAGGAGATATTTCTTCTCGCCTTCAGATGTCAGCGGCATGCGGTGAAAATACTTCGGGAGACCGTCGCGGAGCGTAGCGGAGATCGTGTCTCCCGGGGTTTTTTCACCGTATGACGCGTGTCCGCAGCCACCGGAGAAGAAAAATAAAAAGAATCTAAATTAGTACTTGCATTATACTGACACCCTGTGTATAATACCATATATCGACACCACATGGACGAAAAACACAAGATGTAGTGGCATATATGGAGGAGAGATATGAACATTATCAAGAGGAGCGGGCAGGAGGTACAGTTCGACAGCTCAAAGATCAGGAGGGCTGTGGAGAAGGCCAACGAGGCTGTGTATAAGACTGACAGGATGAGCCCCGAGCAGATCGAAGTGATCACGGAGAATGTCACTCAGATGTGCGAGAGCATGAGCCGCGCGGCCAATGTCGAGGAGATTCAGGATATGGTGGAGGAGCAGATCATGCGCCAGGGTGCGTATAAGGTCGCAAACCGCTATATCACCTACAGATATAAGAGAGCCATCGTAAGAAAGAGCAATACCACCGACCAGCAGATCCTCAGCCTTATAGAGAGGAGCAACGAGGAGGCCAAGCAGGAGAATTCCAACAAGAATCCCATCGTGAACTCCGTGCAGAGAGACTACATGGCCGGCGAGGTCAGCAAGGATATTACCAAGAGATTCCTGCTGCCCGAGGACATCGTAAGGGCGCATGAGGACGGCCTCATCCATTTCCATGACAGCGATTATTTCGCGCAGCATATGCACAACTGCTGCCTCGTGAACTTAGAGGATATGCTGCAGAACGGCACGGTCATTTCCGAGACCATGATCGATAAGCCTCACAGCTTCTCTACCGCCTGCAACATCGCCACACAGGCGGTGGCTCAGATCGCCAGCTCACAGTACGGCGGCCAGAGCATTTCGCTGTCGCATCTGGCACCGTTTGTACAGGTATCCAGAGAGAGGTACCGCAGGGAGGTGCGCGAGGAGTTCGAGGCAGAGGGCATTCAGATAGATGACGAGAAGATAAATGACATCGCCGAGAGGCGTGTGCGCCGCGAGATAAAGCAGGGCGTGCAGATGATCCAGTATCAGGTCATCACACTCATGACCACGAACGGTCAGGCACCCTTCATCACGGTATTCATGTACCTGAACGAGGTTCCGGACGGGACATTAAAGGACGACCTCGCGCTCATCATCGAGGAGATGCTCCACCAGAGGATACAGGGTGTAAAGAACGAGAAGGGCGTGTACATAACCCCCGCGTTCCCGAAACTCATCTACGTTCTCGAGGAGGACAATGTGACCGAGGGCAGCCGCTTCTGGTATCTGACGAAGCTGGCTGCACAGTGCACCGCGAAGAGAATGGTTCCCGACTATATCTCCGAGAAGGTGATGAAGGAGCTCAAGGACGGCAACTGCTACACATGCATGGGCTGCCGCTCATTCCTCACCGTTTACAAGGACGAGACGGGCAAATACAAGTTCTATGGCCGCTTTAACCAGGGCGTTGTCACGCTGAACCTCGTGGATGTGGCTTGCTCATCTAAGGGCGACATGGACAAGTTCTGGGAGATACTCGACGCCAGACTCGAGCTCTGCAAGAGAGCGCTTCTGTGCAGACATGAGAGATTAAAGGGCACGCCCAGCGACGTGGCTCCCATCCTCTGGCAAAACGGCGCATTGGCCCGCCTCAAGAAGGGCGAGAAGATCGATAAGCTCCTCTACGGCGGCTACTCGA
>DGVE01000216.1:0-31771 GCA_002395865.1 Lachnospiraceae bacterium UBA4292
TCTTTGACAACAGCCTGAATGTGTCGGAGACATCCCGCCAGCTCTATATTCACAGAAACACTCTGGTGTACAGGCTGGATAAGCTGCAGAAGATGACCGGGCTGGACATAAGGGTATTTGAGGATGCGATCACATTTAAGATCGCTCTCATGGTGGTGAAGTATATGAAGTACATGGAGAAGACTGATTACTGATGCAGCTTATGTATCGGGCAGAAATATTACGATAACTGTAGCGCCTCGGCCCTCGGGCCGGGGCATTGTGATAAGAGGTAGGACAGTGGAACAGTTTTACGAAGAGAACGGCGGCGCAGGCGCTGCCCCCAACAACGGAAGGAATAACAAAAAGAAGGGCGGCGGAAGCTTTTTCATAGGCTTTGCTGTCGGCTTTTTTATCATGTGCCTGATATCTGTCGGACTTATTCTTCTTGAGAGGGATCTGATACTGAAGAAGCTTCAGGCGATCCCTTCGGGGGAGACCGAAACCTCCGACAGCAAGGCGCTGTCGGCCATCACGGACAAGATGAAGCTCATAGAGGATGAGATCGACGCGACCTTCCTCTACGAGGTCGATTACGAAAAGATGGGTGACGAAGTCTACAAGGCCATGGTAAATGCCCTCGGCGACAAGTACAGCACCTATTATACGGTGGATGAGTACAAGGCCATGCAGGCGTCCACCTCCGGCACCTACGCGGGCCTGGGAGCTCTCGTCAGCAAGGACGACGACACCGGCTACATAAAGATCGTATCGCTTTTCGAGAACAGCGGCGCCCTCGAGGCAGGCATCAAGGAGGGCGACATGGTGAAGGCCATAGAGGGCCAGTCAGTGGTGGACATGGAGCTCACCTACGCGACCAGTATCATGAAGGGCGAGAAGAACACCCAGGTAAACGTCACCATGTACAGACCCTCCACCGGCGAGACATGGGATTTGACCGTCACCAGGCGCGAGATAGAATTAAAGAGCGTGGGCAGCAGGATGCTCGACGACGGCATAGGCTATATAGCCGTCGAGCAGTTCGAGGCAAATACGGCAGGGCAGTTCAGGAAGGAACTCGAGTCCATCAAGGAGCAGGGCGCGAAGGCAGTGATCATAGACATAAGGAGCAATCCGGGAGGTCTGGTGAATACCGTCGTAAATATGTGCGACGCGCTTCTTCCGAAGGGGCTTGTGGTATATACTGAGGACAAGAACGGCAGAAGGAGCGAGTACACCTCGTCGAGCAACTGCGATGACATACCCATCGCGGTACTCGTGGACGGCGATTCGGCCTCTGCCTCGGAGATATTTGCGGGGGCTATGCAGGACTACGAAAGAGGCCCGGTAATAGGCACTCAGACCTACGGAAAGGGCATCGTCCAGACGATAGTGCCCTTAAAGGACGGCACGGCGCTGAAGCTTACCGTATCGACATATTATACGCCGAAGGGCAGATGCATACACGGGACCGGTATCGAGCCCGACATCATCGTCGAGTACGATGAGGAGAAGGCCTCCACAGGCGAGTGGAGGGATGATACGCAGGTCATGGCGGCGTATGAATATCTGCTGGAGAAGATAAAGTGAATTTCAAATTACACTCAGACTACAAGCCCACGGGAGACCAGCCGCGCGCCATAGCGGACCTCGTGGAGGGCTTTAAGCAGGGCAATCAGTTCCAGACACTTCTGGGAGTCACGGGTTCGGGCAAGACCTACACCATGGCAAATGTAATAGCGGCCCTTAACAGGCCGACTCTGGTGCTTGCCCACAATAAGACCCTCGCGGGCCAGCTCTACGCGGAGTTCAAGGAGTTCTTCCCTGAGAACGCCGTGGAGTTTTTCGTGTCATACTACGACTATTACCAGCCGGAGGCGTACGTTCCCTCGAAGGATCAGTATATCGAGAAGGATTCGTCCGTTAATGATGAGATAGACAAGCTGCGCCACTCTGCCACGGCGGCTCTTTCAGAGCGGCGGGATGTCGTCATCGTGGCTTCTGTGTCGTGCATATACGGTCTCGGAAGCCCCATCGACTACCAGGAGATGGTCATAAGCCTGCGCCCCGGCATGAGGCGCGACCGCGACGAGGTAATCCGCAGGCTGGTGGACATACAGTACGCAAGAAATGATATGGATTTTACGCGCGGAACCTTCCGAGTGAGAGGCGATGTTGTGGAGATATTCCCCGCAGCCAGCTCCGACCTTGCGATCAGGGTGGAGTTTTTCGGCGATGAGGTGGACAGGATAAGCGAGTTCGATCCATTGACCGGAGGAGTCCGCACGACCCTGAACCACGTGGCTGTATTTCCTGCGTCCCACTATGTGGTCTCGCATGAGAAGCTCACGGCCGCGACAGAGGCGATCCTCCGGGAGATGGAGGGGTGCGTGGATGATTTCAGGCGAAGGGACAAGCTCATAGAGGCTCAGAGGCTCGAGGAGAGGACCAGGTACGATGTGGAGATCATGCGCGAGACGGGCTTCTGCTCGGGTATAGAGAACTACTCAAGACATCTGACAGGCATGGGGCCCGGAGAGCCGCCCTATACGCTTCTGGACTATTTCCCGAAGGATTTCATACTGATGGTGGATGAGTCACACATGACGCTTCCGCAGGTCAGGGGAATGTACAACGGCGACCGCGCGAGAAAGCAGACACTGGTCGACTACGGCTTCAGACTGCCCTCGGCTTTAGATAACAGGCCGCTTAACTTCACGGAGTTTGAGGACCACCTGAATCAGGTGCTCTTCGTCTCGGCCACGCCCGGTCCCTACGAGGAGGAGCACGAGCTCCTTCGCACGGAGCAGGTGATAAGGCCCACGGGCCTTCTGGACCCGGAGGTGTCCGTGAGACCCGTAAACGGCCAGATAGACGATCTGCTCGGCGAGATAAGAAAGACGGTCGAGGCTAAAGACAAGGTGCTGGTCACGACGCTCACGAAGAAGATGGCGGAGGATCTGACTGATTATCTGAGGGATGTCGGAGTCCGCGTGAAATACATGCACTCGGATATAGATACTCTCGAGCGAGCTCAGATCATCAGGGATATGAGACTGGACGTGTTTGATGTGCTGGTGGGTATCAACCTCTTGCGGGAGGGCCTCGACATACCCGAGATAGGCCTTGTGGCGATACTCGATGCCGACAAGGAGGGCTTTCTGCGCTCCGACACCGCTCTCATACAGACGATAGGGCGCGCGGCCAGAAATGTGAACGGACATGTGATAATGTACGCCGATACCGTCACCGGCTCGATGAAGAGGGCGATAGACGAGACAGCAAGGCGCCGTGAGATACAGGATCGCTACAACAGGGAGCACGGCATCACTCCGAAGTCGATAGAGAAGGCCGTCAGGGACGTGATAACCATTTCCGCCCCCGGGAAGGCCGCGGATGCGCCCCGGAAGGACCCCGAGTCCATGAGCGACGAGGAGCTTAGGAAGTTCATAGAGCAGACGGAGAGGAAGATGAAGAAGGCGGCGGCAGAGCTTGATTTCGAGAACGCCGCAATACTTCGCGACAAGTTGAAGGAGATGAAGATAGTTCTTCTGAATAGATAATGGATGAATTCATAAGAATAAGGGGTGCCGCAGAGCACAACCTGAAGAACATAAATATAGATATTCCGAGGAATAAGCTGGTGGTAATGACCGGCGTGTCCGGCTCGGGCAAGAGCTCACTGGCCTTTGACACCATCTACGCGGAGGGACAGAGGAGATACATGGAATCCCTCTCGTCATACGCGAGGCAGTTCCTCGGCCAGATGGAGAAGCCGAATGTGGAGAGCATTGACGGGCTCTCACCCGCTATATCCATCGACCAGAAGTCCACGAATAAAAACCCCAGATCCACGGTGGGAACCGTGACGGAGATATATGACTACCTGAGACTGCTGTTTGCCAGAGCCGGCATACCGCACTGCCCTCAGTGCGGGCGCGAGATAAGGCGCCAGACCGTCGACGAGATGGTGGATCAGGTGATGAAGCTTAATGAGGGCACGAAGATATTTATAGAGGCCCCGGTGGTGCGCGGAAGAAAGGGAGAGCATGTAAAGCTTCTCGAATCCGCCGCAAGAAGCGGCTATGTGCGCGCGAGGATCGACGGTATAGTATATGAGCTTTCTGAAAATGTGGCGCTCGAGAAGAACAAAAAGCACGATATAGAGATAGTCATCGACCGTCTGGCGGTCCGCGATGGAATACAGACGAGGCTGTCGGGCTCTTTGGAGACCGCGCAGAAGCTTGCCCACGGGCTCGCGAACGTGGTGACCACGGAGGGGGAGAAGCTGTCATTTTCACAGAGCTTCTCGTGCCCCGACTGCGAGATAACCATAGAGGAGGTGGAGCCCAGAAGCTTCTCCTTCAACAACCCATTCGGAGCCTGCCCCAAGTGCGCGGGACTTGGTTTTTCCATGGAGTTCGACGAGGACCTGATGATACCGGACAAATCGCTCTCCATTGACCAGGGCGCCATAAGCGTGCTGGGCTGGCAGTCGTCGAACACTAAGGGAAGCTTCTCCAGACAGCTTCTCGAGGCTCTGGCGCAGGAGTACGGCTTCAGGCTCGACGTGCCGTTTGAGAGCTATCCGCAGGATATCCACGACCTTCTGATATACGGCACCGGCAGCAGAAATGTGAAGGTACACTACAAGAGCCAGAGGGGCGAGGGAACGTACGATGTGACCTTTGAGGGACTGATCAATAATGTCGCCAGAAGATACCGCGAGACAGGCGCGCAGGCCATGAGGAGCGAGTACGAGACATACATGCGCATCTGCCCCTGCACGGAGTGCGGCGGCAGGAGGCTGAAGAAGTCGTCGCTGGCAGTTACCGTAGCGGATAAGAATATATATGATATGACCGTCATGTCCGTGAGGGACCTGGCGGATTTCGTGCGCGGCATGAAGCTCACGGGCTCCGCGGCGAAGATAAGCGAGGATATCGTTAAGGAGATCGGAGCCAGGCTCAACTTCCTGTGCGATGTGGGACTGGATTACCTGAGCCTTGCGAGAAGTACCGGCACGCTCTCGGGCGGCGAGGCGCAGCGAATAAGGCTCGCCACGCAGATAGGCTCCGGACTTGTCGGTGTGGCGTATATACTTGATGAGCCGAGTATCGGCCTTCACCAGAGGGATAACGACAGGCTCCTTGCAACTCTCATGAGGCTGAGGGATCTGGGCAATTCCGTCATCGTGGTGGAGCACGACGAGGACACCATGAGGGCCGCGGACTATGTCATCGACATAGGGCCGGGTGCGGGCGAGCACGGCGGCGAGGTGGTGGCCTGCGGAACCGCCGAAGAGATAGAAAAGTGCGAGGCATCCGTAACAGGAGCGTATCTAAGCAAGAGGTGCTTCATACCGGTGCCCGAAAACCGCAGAAAGCCTGCGGGCTTCATGACGGTGCACGGCGCGTGCGAGAACAACCTGAAGGATATAGATGTGGATTTTCCTCTGGGGGTATTCACCTGCGTCACGGGCGTGTCGGGCTCGGGCAAGAGCTCCCTCGTGAACGAGATACTGTACAAGTTCCTGGAGAAGAAATTGAACCGCGCGAAGACCATACCCGGAAAGAGCTCGGGCGTGACCGGATATGAGAAACTCGACAAGGTGATAAACATCGACCAGAGCCCCATAGGACGCACTCCCAGATCCAACCCCGCCACCTACACGGGCGTATTCGACATGATAAGGGATCTCTTCGCGTCGACCGTGGACGCGAAGACCAGGGGCTACTCGAAGGGACGCTTCAGCTTCAATATAAAGGGCGGAAGGTGCGAGGCCTGCAGCGGCGACGGTATAATAAAGATAGAGATGCATTTTCTGCCCGATGTGTATGTGCCCTGCGAGATCTGCCACGGAAAGCGCTACAACCGTGAGACTCTGGAGGTGAAATACAAGGACAGGACCATCTCCGATGTGCTGGAAATGACCGTCGAGGAGGCGGTGGAGTTCTTTAAGAACATACCGCAGATAGCTTCCAAGCTGCAGACACTGATGGATGTGGGGCTCTCCTACATCAAGCTCGGACAGCCCTCGACCACGCTCTCGGGCGGCGAGGCGCAGCGCATAAAGCTCGCCACGGAGCTCTCGAGAAAGAGCACGGGCAGGACTGTCTACATACTCGACGAGCCCACGACAGGACTGCATTTCGCGGATGTGCACAAGTTGGTCGACATACTTCAGAGGCTCACGGACGGCGGTAACACCGTCATAGTCATAGAGCACAACCTCGATGTGATAAAGACCGCAGACTACATCATCGACATGGGTCCCGAGGGGGGCGACAAGGGCGGCACCGTGATATGCTGCGGAACTCCCGAGCAGGTCAGCGCCGTAAATGGCTCATACACGGGCATATACCTCAAAAAATACCTGCTTGAGGGCAAATAGTGCTTGCAATAGGGCTGTCTTTTGATATAAGATAGCTTTGCAAAGTACGGAGGATGGGTATGGTTTTATCAAACGATATAGGAATCGATCTGGGCACCGCGAGTGTCCTCGTATATATAAAGGGAAGAGGCGTCATTCTTAAGGAGCCGAGCGTCGTGGTCGTGGACCGCGAGGCAGGCACGATAAAGGCGATAGGCGAGGAGGCGCGCACCATGATAGGGCGCACCCCCGGCAATATAACCGCTGTCCGCCCCTTAAGACAGGGCGTCATAAGCGACTACAAGATCACGGAGCAGATGCTGAAGTACTTCATCAGGAAGGCCGTGGGCAAAAGGACGCTTCGAAGACCCCGTATCTGCGTGTGCGTGCCCAGTCAGGTCACTGAGGTAGAGAAGAAGGCGGTGGAGGATGCCACATACGCGGCAGGAGCGAGAGAGGTGACTGTCATCGAGGAGCCTCTGGCAGCTGCCATAGGCGCGGGCATCGATATCACGAAGCCTGTCGGAAATATGATCGTGGACATCGGAGGAGGAACCTCTGATATCGCTGTCATTTCACTCGGAGGCACCGTGGTATCCACATCCATTAGGATCGCGGGCGATGATTTCGACGAGGCCATCGTGCGCTACATGCGAAAGAAGCACAGCCTGCTGATAGGCGAGAGGACTGCCGAGGATATAAAGATAAGCATCGGTACCTGCTACAGCATGCCTGACATGAAGACCATGGAGGTCAGGGGCAGGAACCTCGTCACGGGACTTCCTAAGACCATCACATTTACATCGGATGAGGCTGTGGAAGCGCTTTCTGAGACGGTGGGTCAGGTCATAGACGCCATCAGAAATGTCCTTGAGCGCACACCGCCGGAGCTCGCGGCGGACATATCCGACAGGGGCATACTGCTCACGGGAGGAGGAGCGCTTCTGGGAGGCCTCGAGGAGCTCATAGAGGAGAAGACCGGTATACACACCATCACCGCGGAGGACCCCATGTCCTGCGTGTGCAGGGGTACCGGCAAATATCTGGATTATCTGAATTCGTAAACACGACCCCTTCGTGTGCGGCTGCACCGGAGGGGTCATAGCACTTAATGACGGAGAAAGCGGATGGCTGTTATCGAGGGATTTGTTTCCAAGATAGTATTTTCAAACAGGGAGAACGGGTATGCTGTGTTCGTGATGGAGACCGAGGGGGATGACGCGTCAGAGCAGACCGTAAGCGGAACCTTCCCGGGTGTAGACCAGGGCGATTATCTTCGGGTCGAGGGGGAGGTCTTCATACATCCCACATACGGTCCGCAGATAAAGGCAACCTCCTTTACGAGGAAGCGCCCCGAGGACGAGGTCAGTGTGCTCAGATACCTCGCCTCCGGAGCAGTGAAGGGCATCGGACCGGTTCTCGCTGCCAAGATCGTTAAGAAGTTCGGCAATGACACCTTCCGGGTTTTGGAGGAGGAGCCAGAGCTCCTCGCAAAGGTGAAGGGCATCAGCGAGAAGAAGGCCAGGGAGATAGCTGAGGTCGTGGCGCAGAAGAAGGATATGCGCCAGGCCATGATATTCCTTCAGAACTTCGGCATCACACTTAAGCTCGCTGCGAAGATATACGACAGATACGGCAGCGGATTATATGGAATAATAAAGACCAATCCCTACAAGCTGGCCGAGGATATAGACGGCGTGGGCTTTAAGACCGCCGATGAGATAGCCGCGAAGGCGGGTATAGTGCCCGACAGCGATTTCAGGATACAGTGCGGCACGGAGCATGTATTAAAGAACGCGGGTGCGCAGGGCAATACCTACCTGCCAAAGAGCGAGCTTCTGGCGCAGGCTGCCGAGCTTTTAATGGTGGAGCCTGAAGCCATAGAGCGAAATCTCATGCAGATGCAGCTCGACCGCAGGATAATCATTCGCGGCGATCAGGCCACCGGGGAGACAAAGGTATTTCTTGCGTTTTATTTTTATATGGAGATGAATGTCGCGGGACATCTGCGCGACCTGAATATACGCGAGGATGTTCCGGATGCCTCGCTTGAGAGGCAGATAGACGCGATAGAGCGCGAAAAGGGTCTGGAGCTCGACAGTATGCAGAGGGAGGCAGTGAAGGCCGCCGTCACCCACGGGCTGACGGTCATTACCGGCGGTCCCGGTACAGGAAAGACCACGACGATCAATGCCATCATCAGCTTCTTCGAGAAGCAGAGGCTCTCGATACTTCTGGCGGCACCCACGGGCCGCGCGGCGAAGAGGATGAGCGAGACCACGGGGCACGAGGCCTCCACCATCCACCGCATGCTCGAACTGTCCGGTTCCGTGGAGGAGGGCGGCAGAGCGGTCTTCGCCAGAAATGAGGAGAACCCGCTGAAGGAGGACGCCATCATCATTGACGAGATGAGTATGGTGGACATAAGTCTTATGAACGCTCTTTTGAAGGCGGTGATACCGGGCACCCGTCTGATACTGGTGGGGGACGCGGATCAGCTGCCGAGCGTGGGTCCGGGGAGAGTCCTCGGGGATATCATCGACTCGGAGTGCTTCACTGTAGTAAAGCTGAACAGGATATTCCGTCAGGCGCAGGAGAGCGATATCATCATGAACGCCCACAAGATAAACGACGGCGAGCAGGTGGAGATAAAGCCCGGCAGCAAGGACTTCCTCTTCGTGAAGAGGTACAGCGTCGAGGAGATATGCCCCATACTGGTAATGCTCGTGCGCGACAAGCTTCCGAAGTATGTGGGCGCCCCCGTCAAGGACGTGCAGGTGCTCACACCCATGCGAAAGGGCAGTCTGGGCGTGGAGGCTCTCAACAAGATGCTCCAGTTCTACCTGAACCCGCAGGCCCCCGACAAGACCGAGAAGGAGAACGGCGACACCGTATTTCGCGAGGGGGATAAGGTGATGCAGATAAAGAACGACTACCAGATGGAGTGGACGGTGAAGAACCGCGCGGGCTACACCGTCAGCAGCGGCATGGGGATCTTTAACGGCGACGTGGGCATCATCAGGGAGATCAATCTGTATGCAGAGACAGTGGACGTGGAGTTCGACGAGGGCAGGATGGCACAGTACAACTTCAAACAGCTGGATGAGCTCGAGCTCGCCTATGCCTGCACCATCCACAAGTCTCAGGGAAGCGAGTACCCCGCAGTGGTACTGCCTCTTCTCGCGGGACCGAGGCCGCTCATGAACCGAAACCTGCTCTACACGGCGGTGACCCGGGCGAAGCAGTGCGTGACGGTGCTCGGAAGCCCCGAATGCTTCGCGCAGATGATAGCAAGCAAGGATACTTTAGAGCGCTATTCGGGCCTTATCGACAGGCTGAAGGAGGTGTAGCGTGGGACTGCTGGATATCATCTACCCGCGAGTTTGCCCCGTGTGCGCGAAACCTGTTCGCCGGGATTATCTCCTGAAGGGGGAGAACAACAACATACCGAAGGACATCGGTATGGAGAAGCTCATCTGCCCGCACTGCTACAACAGGCTGCCGTTTATAAAGCCGCCCACCTGCCTTAAATGCGGAAAGCACATCGAGGACGGCACGAAGGCATACTGCGCGGACTGCGACGAAAAGGACAGGCCCTTTGAGAAATGCATAAGCATCATGGACTACTCCGATGAGATCGCGGGCAGGATGATGTGGGACTTAAAATACAAGAACCGCCGCGAGTACGCGGATCTTCTGGCGCTTATCATAGCGCAGAAGAACGCTGCGCAGATCGTATCGTGGAGATGCGACGCGCTGGTCCCCGTACCCGTTCATCCCTCGAAGAGGAAGAGCCGCGGCTACAACCAGACAGAGCTCGTGGCGAACAGGTTGGGTGAGCTTCTGGACATACCCGTCAAGCCGCAGGTCCTCATCCGCGCCCGCAAGACTGTCCCGCAGAAGGGGCTTGACGCGGACGCTCGGGCAAGGAACCTAAAGAGCGCATTCGCGCCGGGGGAGGAGGCCTGCCCGAAGCGGGTAATCCTTCTCGATGACATATACACCACGGGTGCCACCATGAGAGTGTGTACCGACGTGCTGCTGGCTTCGGGCGCGCAGATGGTGTTCGGGATATGCTGCTGCGCGGGAAGCAACTGATGAATGAAGGCCGCCTGAAGCGGCTCACGATAAAACACTGCAGGAGGTGTCATGAAGGAGTTTAAAATGCTTATCAACGCCTTGGACAAGGTTGGGCACATCAACAAGGAAATCTACGGAAACTTCTCCGAGCATCTGGGAAGGTGCATCTACGAGGGCCTGTATGTGGGCGAGGACTCGCCCATCGAGAATATCTGCGGCATCAGGAAGGACGTGATAGATGCCATGAAGCAGATACAGGTGCCGGTGCTTCGGTGGCCGGGCGGGTGCTTCGCGGACGAGTACCACTGGATGGACGGCATCGGCCCGAAGGAGAAGCGCAAGCGGATGGTCAACACTAACTGGGGCGGCGTGGTGGAGGACAACAGCTTCGGCACGCACGAGTTCATGAAGGTGTGCGAGCTGACCGGCTGCGAGCCCTACATCACCGGCAATGTCGGCAGCGGCACAGTGAAGGAGATGGCGGAGTGGATCGAGTACATGACATTCGACGGCGTCTCGCCCATGGCCGAGCTGAGAAGGCAGAACGGACAGGACAAGCCGTGGAAGCTGAAGTATTTCGCCGTGGGCAATGAGAGCTGGGGTTGCGGCGGAAATATGTCCCCCGAGAGATATACACAGGAGTATAAGAAGTTCGCAAGCTTCTGCAAGAACTACAGCGGCAATCAGCTCTACCGCGTCGCATGCGGCCCGAGCTCCTCGGACTACAACTGGACCGAGGTGATGATGAAGAATCTAAAGAGTCCGGGCTACTGGATGGCCGAGGGACTTGCGCTGCATTTCTACTCGATACCTGACTGGAACGCTAAGGGCTACGCGACCGAATTTGGCGAGGAGGAATACTATAAGCTCCTGTCGTGCGCGAACTTCACCGGACCGCTCATCGAGGCGCATTCCAAGATCATGGACCGCTATGACCCCGAGAACCATGTGGGACTCATAGTTGATGAGTGGGGCACCTGGTTCGAGGTGGAGAAGGGCACCAACCCCGGCTTCCTCTACCAGCAGAACACCATGCGCGACGCCATGGTGGCAGCTATCTCGCTCAACGCATTTAACCGCCACTGCCGCCGCGTGAAGATGGCCAACATTGCCCAGATGGTAAATGTGCTACAGGCGATCATACTCACCGAGGGCGAGAAGCTGGTGAAGACCCCCACCTACCATGTATTCGACCTGTTTAAGGGACATATGGAGGGCGAGGCGGTATACTGCTTCAGTGAAAATGTAAATATACGTGAGGGTCTCGATACCCCAATGCTCACGAGCTCGGCATCCGTAAAGGACGGCGTGATGACCGTTACCATAGCAAATACCTCCCACGAGGAGGCGGCGGCCATAAGCTGCGATATACGCGGATTTGACGCTAAGACGGTAAAGGCACGCATACTTGCGGGCGAGATGCACGCGCACAACACATTTGACGCGCCGGAGACGGTCGTGATACACGAGATGGATGCCGACATAAAGGACGGCGTGCTGAACGCAACGCTTCCCGCATGCTCCGTGGCGGAGTTCGTTATTAAATAGCTGCAATAAAACACACAAAAACTCAATAAAAACAAAAAAAGAGTCTTGACTGAGACGGCGCGGTATGCTATACTACCCGAACGTGGAAGGAGCTAGACTCTTTTTTTTGTGCGCGAAATTTCGCGAGGGAGTCCGGTTATAACATAGATTTTTATCGGAGGTGGATGCTGTGAGAGTAAGGATCACTTTGGAGTGTACAGATTGCAAGAACCGCAATTATAACATGATGAAGGACAAGAAGGCTCATCCTGAGCGCATGGAGACCAAGAAGTACTGCAGATTCTGCAAGAAGCACACGATGCACAAGGAAACAAAGTAAGGAGTCCCATATGGCAAACGAGAAGGAGACCAAGCCCAAGAAGCATATTTTCAAAAAGCTCAAGGCTGAATTTAAGAAGATCATCTGGCCGTCAAAGGACACCGTGAGGAAGGAGACGACTTCCGTTATTCTGTCCACCGCGTTCCTGGGCGTGCTTATAGCGTGCCTCGACGGACTTATCAAGCTGGGTATAACATTCCTTACATCCATAGGCGGCTGATCGGGGGGTAATTATGGCAGATGAAGAATTGACTCCCCAGTGGTATGTCGCACATACCTATTCGGGCTACGAGAACAAGGTCAAGATGGATCTCGAGAAGACTATAGAGAACAGAAACCTTCAGGACCAGATCATGGAGGTCTGTGTTCCCGTGTACGAGGAGGAGGAAGAGACCGAGAGCGGCAGAAAGAAGGCCGTTTCACGCAAGCTTTTCCCCGGATATGTTCTCATCCATATGTACATGAACGATGACACATGGTATGTCGTAAGAAATACCAGAGGTGTCACGGGCTTTGTAGGCCCGGGATCGAAGCCGGTTCCGCTTACAGAGGACGAGGTAAGAAAGCTCGGTATGCATTCCGCACCCATTCCCTGCGATTACGCGGAGGGCGACCAGATCGTCGTTATCAAGGGCGTCTGGGAGGGTACCATCGGAACTGTACAGAGCATCAACCCCGGCAAACAGAGACTCACCATCGTGGTCGAGATGTTCGGCCGCGAGACGCCTGTCGAGCTCAGCTTTGATGAGGTTAAGCAGGCAGATTAATGTTGCAGGTACTGTACCTGTCGCTTCGCGACCGGTGCATACTGTGGGAGGGATTTATCCCGACATTACCACTTATATTTAGGAGGTGCCATTATGGCAAAGAAGGTTACAGGTTACATCAAGTTACAGATTCCTGCCGCTAAGGCAACACCTGCACCGCCCGTAGGACCGGCTCTCGGTCAGCACGGCGTAAATATCGTGCAGTTCACAAAGGAATTCAACGCGAGAACGGCTGACCAGGCAGGAATGATCATTCCCGTAGTCATCACCGTTTACGCAGACAAGAGCTTCAGCTTCATCACGAAGACACCGCCCGCAGCAGTTCTTTTAAAGAAGGCATGCAAGATCGAGAGCGGATCAGGCAAGCCCAACAGGGATAAGGTTGCCAAGATCTCTATGGCAGAGGTCCGCAAGATCGCAGAGCTTAAGATGCCTGATCTCAATGCGGCAAGCGTTGAGGCAGCTGTCAGCATGATCGCAGGTACAGCGCGTTCAATGGGTATCGTAGTTACAGAGTAAGGACGTAAGACTGTCTGAATCTTCACATCAAGTGGAAGGACCGTTTACAGAAGAGGTCCGCAATTACCACCAGGAGGTTAATCATGAAAAGAGGAAAGAAATATCAGGAGGCTGCCAAGCTCGTAGACCGCAAGGTATTATATGATACCGCTGATGCTATCAGCCTTGTTAAGAAGACATCCATCGCAAAGTTCGATGAGACTGTTGAGGTACACATCAGAACAGGCTGCGACGGACGTCACGCAGATCAGCAGGTCAGAGGCGCTGTAGTGCTTCCCCACGGTACAGGTAAGACTGTCCGCATCCTTGTATTCGCAAAGGGCGACAAGGCTGACGAGGCACTCGCTGCAGGCGCAGATTTTGTAGGAGCTGAGGAGCTTATTCCGAAGATCCAGAACGAGGGTTGGCTTGACTTCGACGTAGTAGTAGCTACACCGAACATGATGGGCGTTGTAGGACGTTTAGGCCGTGTTCTCGGGCCGAAGGGCCTCATGCCTAACCCGAAGGCCGGCACAGTCACCATGGACATCACCAAGGCTGTCAATGAGATCAAAGCCGGTAAGATCGAGTACAGACTCGACAAGACAAACATCATCCACGTTCCCGTAGGCAAGGCTTCCTTCACAGAGGAGCAGCTCACAGAGAACTTCCAGACCATCATCGCAGCTGTAAACAAGGCTAAGCCAGCAGCAGTTAAGGGCGCTTACTTAAAGAGCGTTACCCTCACAACTACCATGGGCCCCGGCATCAAGATGAACGCTGCCAAGCTGATGGGTTAATAACCGGATATGAGTTAATAAGAAGCTGTCGCGAAAGCGGCAGCTTTTTTGTTGCCCGGAAACCGGTCGTATTTCATAAAAATGATGAAGAAAATTGTGCAATTCGATGAAAATGAAACGATTGATGAAATAATATGTGATTCTTCGACTGTTTTGGCGACTTCTATTATAGAGGGATATAAGAGAAGAATGTGATGTGTGGGTATGAAGTGATTTATGGGGAGGTGAGTCCGACTGGGATTAGATTACAGCATGAGGGTTAATTAACTGAAGCATTCAGATAGTATGCTTCCACATGAAATGTATTGTCTTTATGACGGAGAGGAGTTTTTATGAACAGAGGATTAAGAAATACAGCATTGGCACTACTGGTTACTGCACTGCTTGGTATAATGGCGAGCAGGGTTTATGCTCTCAGTGTAGGCTATAACACATCATCTACCATATGGAAGGCTACTGCGTATAATACGACCACAGTCGATAAAACGCTTTACACCAATACCAGGCCGGCAGCGGGAACAGGAGGAGTGATAGTCGAAATTACGCTGTTGGATAATACAGAGATAGCGTCGAAGCTGTTTCCGTATTATACTGGCGTAAGTGATCTGACTGCTATTATTCCCTCACATGAGTTCATGAAAATATATGTCGGTCCGAATATGCCCGGACAGAATGTTCAGGGTGATCTTCATTACGGAACCTACTGATGAAGATATATATGTTATTTGCCCTATCCCTTAATTACTGGAAGAGCCATAAGAGGCGACTCCTAACACTTGCGGCTGTCTCGATCATCGGGGCAGCTGCCCTTTGCATGGTCGGGCTTTTCCTCAGAAGCAACAAACAGATTGCTCTTGAAAAAGAGAGAACGATCCTCGGGGATTACGATGCCATTATCTATGAGATAAATGAACAGAGCCTGAGATACGTTTCGGAAAACAGCGGGGTCGGGGCATATGGCTATTACCGTGAGCTAGGCTATACCGGACCGGATAAAAATGCAGGGTATAAGGTCGTTTCCTTCCCTGATGAGAGGTCGGTTTCCATGTATCACATGCCCTGTACAAAAGGGCATTACCCCGAAAACGCAGATGAGATAGTGATGGATCTGGAGCTCGTCAAGAAGCTTGGTTTATTCCCTGTCACGGGACAGACAGTTTCTCTCACGATGTATGACACTGGCGGTGAGGAAGTGTTTCGGAAGGACTATGTCCTGTCGGGCATCATAGAGGCGGGCTCTCCTATCACCTACCGTGGATACTACAGGTATCCGTCCATAGCGGGCGGATACGACGTGCCGGCAGTTATCGTATCCGATGAGGAGGCGGGCAGGTTCGGAGGAAAGAAGATCACGGTGTATATCCAGACGGATAACGATCCGGTCGGCGTCATAAATGAAATAAGGCATAACGATCCGGCTGAATTTAACCGTGTCTATTACTCGAACGGCAGAGCGGATACTTACTTTTATATCCTTGGCATCGGCAATCATTTCGGAGATGGTTTTGCCATAAACATGGAAAATATCCGTGATGCACTACAGACCGGAAGAGTCTGGAAGGATTTCTATTCCGCCGTGGCAGTTCCCCTGTTCTCCGCTCTGATATTTGTCATAGTCATTCTTTCGGTCGTAAGCCTGATCGGAAACGTGCTTCGAGACCGCGCGGATTTCATCGCAGTTTTGCGAAGCCTCGGAATGACAAAGTACAGATGCGCAACGTATATGTTCATAGAGCTGCTCGCTCTTTTTGCAGTTTTTGTGACAGTGGGTATCGGGGCAGGCACGGGGCTTCATCTTATCATAGTGGAGGTCATAAGAAATGCGTATTTACCGGGCTTTCCTTCCGGACTGGATGTGAATGAATATATACGCGCGGTGACTGTATCTCCCTATGCCAATGCATTCGCAGTGATGATACTCAGCTGTGTCATAGCAGTACTCATCCCGCTTCTGAGGATGATGAGGCTCACCCCCATAGAGACGTTCGACCCAAACCGCGTGAGACCCGGGAAGAGGTCTTCGCGCAGACATATATCATCGAAAGAAAGACTCAGGAAAAAACTGTCATGGGAAAGCATCGTGGCAGACAATATCCGCTTTCACGATTATTCGGTAGTTGTCATCGTATGCATCATAATGGCAGCAAGCTTTCTCGGGTACAATTATTTCAGGGCTCTGTCGGACATGGACAACAATAACTATGAATTCATGCTGAGAACAAAGGGACTGGATCACTGGGACTACTCCATGTCAAGAAGCGAGGAGACCGAAAACTATACCTTTGTCACGGAGAACCACCATGATTACGGCATTCCCTATGATGAATATGTTAGCTTCTCAGAGGAGGACTTTATCTCGGATACATTCGCCAGAATGGTCAATCGCTCCACAAGGCTTGCTTATGACGGCACAGTGGTCCTTCCGGAGTACCTGAATCTCAGGGATATCTATAAGACCGGTGATGAGATAGATGAGGCTCTGTGTGAAGCGCAGGAAGCGATGATACAGGCCCTGGGGTATGATGCCGGCGAGAACATCTACGCGCTTCCTACAGTGGGAGTGATGGAGAATGACCTGGAACTCCTGCAGAAATATGTCACTGACGGCAGGATAGACGCACAGAAGCTCTCAAGCGGTGAGGAAGTCCTTATCGTCATACCGAAGGAGATGGAAAAGGATCTCGCAGGAATATTTCACGCAGGCGATGAGCTGCCTTTATCGGATATAGTGCTGTCTGAGGCAGAGGACGGATATGATTTCAACTATTTCCTCCCTGATGAGTATGCCGAACCCGTATTCAAAAAGAGCGTGCCGGACCAGCAGAGCGGACAGGATATAGAGATCGAGTCATTTGCTTTCGGCAGGAGAAAGGATATAAAGACCCGAGTGGGGGCGGTTATAGTGCTGTCAGATCCCGAACTGAAGAGCAGATATGCCGTAGAGTATAAGAGCTTCATGGACGGCAGCGCTTATAGGCTGTCAGCTTCAGACGGGGGCAGTTTATATACACTGACCGCACTGTGCCTTCCAAGGGCATTCATAAGCTGGGGACTCCCCGATAACAAGTTCACGGAGGCTTATTTCAAGATAGGATCGGATGCAGATATATCCGCCGCCAATGTGAAATGGTATGAGACCTTCGGAGACTGTAAGGGGATAAAGTACAACTCTTCCTACGAGATCAGGGAGAAGATGAATAATGACATACGAAATGTCATGCTGGTATGCGTTCTGATGATCTTCACGCTCATAACCGTCGGAATAATGACAGCAGGGATAAAGTTTTACAGCAAGGTGAGATCCCAGGCCACAACGATAGCAAGGCTCAGAGCACTCGGAATGCCCGCCTTCGGAATAGAAAAGATCATAATAAGACAAAACATGGTCTATCCCGTGATCGGGGCACTGTTTGCGATACTTCCGGTAGCCGCCTGCCAGATGCTGTTTGATTACATATCGAAACAGATAGAGAGCGGCGCTTGGGATGTAATGTTCATATCAGGGGATGTACCGTGGTGGATAACGGTCCCGTATTACAAAGACCTCTTCGGATACCATCCGGTGCTTGTGCTCGGGATACTGGTCCTGATAGTATGGTTGCTGATACTTCTGGCCACCCTGCCCCAGATAGGCTATATAAAAAAGCAGAATATAGCTCAGAGCGTTGACAGCGAAAGATACTAAAGGAGCGTTGAAAATGACTGAGACGGCAATAAGAACATCAGGCCTTGGGAAGGTCTACACAGTGGGGGACAGCAGGGTCGAGGCGTTAAACGGCGTGGACCTGTCCGTGGACAGAGGCTGCTTCGTCGCGGTGACAGGCCCCAGCGGCTGCGGCAAATCCACCCTCCTCCATCTGCTCGGAGGGCTGGACTTCCCCACATCGGGCGAGGTGTGGATAAACGGCATCTGCCTGAACAAGTGTAGCGAAAAGGAGCTCGCGAAGGCCAGATGCGAGGAGATAGGCTACGTGTTCCAGAACTTCTCTCTGATAGAGGAGCTGAACGTGAGAGAAAACATAGTGCTTCCGGTTCTTCTCGCAAAGCGCAAGGTGGATACGGATCTCGTCGACGATCTAGTAAAGAAGCTGGGCATAGAGGACAGGCTTAACTTCATGCCCTCCCAGCTCTCCGGAGGCCAGCAGCAGCGCGTCGCAATAGCCAGAGCCCTGGTGAACGACCCCTCTGTGATACTCTGCGACGAGCCAACCGGCAATCTGGACAGGAAGAACGGCCAGGAGGTGATAGAGCTTCTCCACAGCGTTCACGAGGCCTATAAGAAGACGATAGTGGTCGTGACTCACGATAAGACCATAGCCGAAGGAGCCGAGAGAGTCGTGAGGATGGAGGATGGCTGTATTCTCGGATGAAATGTTGGAGGATATTGTTGTTTTAATGAGTTTTATAAAGGTAAAAAAGATTACAAAAGAATACAAGGAGGAAAAAACTATGTGTAATTTCAAAATGAAAATGATGATCATGGGTACGGTACTGGCGATGTCAGCATTGTTTGATATTTCGGCATTGGCTGATGGTAAGGTATCAGAGTCCTCTGTCGGATATGATGTTGATATCACATCCGTGGAATACTATAATATGTCCTATGATGAAAGGGTGGATAGTTTCAACATAGATGCCGAAATATTGAATGATCTTTCTACGGAGAAGGTTCTTGAACTGGCATTGGATTATCCGCTTGGTGTTAATATATTCTGCTTTAATACCTACGAGGAAGGCTTTTCAGATCTGATAAGGATATCCACTGTTTATCAGGAGCTGGTATCGAGGGACGATCTTAAGGAGTGCGCTCTTCAGAGATATGCAGAGTATGAGCATGAGTATGACTCTGATGGTGAATGGCTGAACAAGGTTCTGCTTGAAAGCATTATCCGATATCAGTTATGGCCGGATATGAGCTTCGATGAGAGAATGGATGTGGCATCTGCACATGATGGCATAACAAATGATATATGGGCAGATTATATCGAAGAACTGATCATACCATACAGAACCATGTCTTTACAGACAGAAAATAGCGGTATTCCGCTAGCTAATCGGGGAATAGCAGCCGATGGCTTTACGTGGGGAGGAACATGGGCCTATCCGAATTCTGCCACCTATTATGTAGGGTTTTATCAGAAATATGGTAAGACATGCACCTGCTACAAGTATTACAGCGGAGATTATACTTCTGCAGAAAAAACAAGCATATACAATGCCATGCTCACGGCTTATCCCAACTGGACATATTCGAGCCCGGCCACTAAAAAGTATAATTGCAATTCGTATGTATGGATCTCAAATGACGTTTACTCAAATATCTACTGGCTCAATGATCCAACCTATTTTGGTAACGCAACATCATATTTTTCAGAGCAGAATGTGAATGACCCGCTGTTTACCGGCGAGTATGTTATGATAGTATCCGGCTCGGGAAGTATTCATTCAGTAAAAGTCAATACATCTTCTACGGGAACAAATATGTCAGCATATATGTCATCTTCATATGTACAGACAAAGGCAGGTACAGCCGGACTGTATGTTGCAAAGATGTCTGATTTCTACAGCTTTTATTCGGGATCGTATTATGTGCCGTATGTGGTGCTGTAGGCATTTGAAATGGTAATTGTGTTATTTGGAGGAATAATAAATGAATGAAAAAGTAATAAAATTATCGACATTGATTATTGCAATATTGATGATGATAAATTCTGCGTTTGCTGACGAGTCATTTAATCATACGTTGAAAAGTCTGTCGGAAACGGATGAAAATACAGGGGGTAGAGTATTTCGTACGTCGGATGCACCTGACGAGATTGATGCATTTGTAAGAGAGACATTTTTGACGTATTCTGTAACAGAGCTGTCCGATTTGGGCTTCTCTGAAAGTGAGATTTCGTCATTGGAGCTTTATCCTGCGATATCGGCTTATCAAGATGCCGATTGCGATGATGTATATTATTATTACCCAGTTGTATCGCAGGGGGAGATTATAGCATTAATTACTTCGTTTGAGTCTGAAGATGGGAGTATCTCATTTCAATTCGGTAAAACCAGGTTGGCAAGAGCAATCAATGGAATCCAATCTGAATTTGGTCCGGCTAGTTTAGTGATAGGCCAAGATGCGTATTATGTTACCTATGATGGGAATGAGGGTTTCCTATTGATGGAGTTTGATGATTATAATGAGAGGACTTATGAAAGAATATCTCTAGATAGGGAAAACGTGATTGCTTCATTTAATGATACAGTCGAGGTAGGCGCTTCCGACAGTTGTATTGCTCGAATTACCGAAACAGGCCATGATAGGAGTATAAGTGAATTGTATTTAAATGTTCCTTTTGTTGCAAATTTGAATTACAATGGGGGAGTATGTTGGGCATCTTCATTGGCATCAATAATAAAATACTGGGGATATTTTGATGATTATACACCGAGACAACTCAGAAATTATCTGATTGTAAATGCAAGCTCATATACTAATCACACCATTGGTTCTATGCTGTGTGCAAAGGATATACTTGCAAGTGTTATTTCAAATCATACCTTTAATGCTTACGGAAATGGATGGAGTTCTTATTTTGATATTATGAATTGCATTGACTATGATATGCCTGTGTATAGCCATTGGAAGGCGTATGATCAATATAATACCAGTTACGGGCATGTAATGGTTATTAGGGGCTACTACTATAATACATCTATCCCTGATAGTGTGCCTGCCTCAAAAAGAATTTCAGTGATGGACCCAAATGAGACCAGTTATGTAAGTATATACTATAATTCGGGATATAATATAGGTGCATTGACCTTCAGCCTGTATGGTACAGTGAGGTAATAAAGAATCGGGAGGTTTTATGACCAAATTATTAATACGGATCTATATTGTCTTTGCGCTTTTTCTGTGTGGTTGTTCAGCAAAAGACTCAACAACTCTCACTCTTCTTCAGAAACCGAAGTCTACCGGAATGGATGTCATAGGTGAAATCGATTTATTAAAAGAAGATTGGCTTAGTGTGGCATATGATACCGTAAAGAATGATTACAGAAAATGGATGGTCGCTTCCGTCGGAACAGAGACGAAGAATTATATGGGTGAAACTGTGTCGGAGTCGGTGCGGGTGTTGAAAAGCTTCGTGCCGGAACTGACTACCGAAGAAATACCTGACGGATTATCGCCTGTTTCTCTGAGGATAGGCAATTCAGACTGGAAGGATTACAGCTTTTCCTTCGATTTTCTGGCCAAGGATACGGGAGGATTGTCATTTGTAGTGTATCAGGAAAGCAGCAAGACCGGATGGGATTATAAGAAGACGGGAGAGCTGTATTTTATTCCATTTTATTTCAGCATCGGCAAGTATGGACTAAGCCTCGGTACCGGTGATTTTCCCGTGGGCTGGGATATAAATAACGAAGATGATAAAAATGTACTAGGAAAATATGACTCATCTGTATGGAACAATGTAAAGCTTACACTGGATGGCCTTGACCTGCATCTGATCTTCAACGGGGAGGACAAGGGCGTGATCTGGACGTATCAGAGTGAGCCATTCGGATCAGTCGGCTTTGGAGCGGCAGATGGTGTGATGATAAAGGATATCAAGATCGTGCATGAATAATATGCGGTAAGCTAAATAAGGCCTATACAGGTGTTATGAATACAAAAACAATTGATATATATTGGGACGAATTTATAATAAAATATATTATCAGATATAATTAGGGGGGGGCGGAGCAAGACTTCGCCATTTGCTATGAAAAACGGAGTAATTTATGAACGATGAGAAACTGATCGAACTGTTTTTTAACAGGGACGAGGATGCGATCAGGGAGACTGAAAATGAATACGGAACGATCCTCAGGCAGGTGATCAGGAATTATCTTGATAACGAAGCGGATGTCGATGAGTGTCTTAATGATGTGTATTTGGCTCTCTGGGAGAGGATTCCCCCCAATCGCCCGGAGCATTTCAAGGCATACGCAGTGAGGCTCGCGAAGAATCTGGCGATCAGTTCATTCAGGAGTATCAATCGCCGGAGGAGATCACCTGATATACTGGTCTCTCTTGAAGAGGTCGGTGAGATAGCGGGAGATGGTGATCCCGAAAGTGAATTGTTGCTGAAAGAGATGAAGGCGGCGATAGAGGAGTTTTTGATGAAACTCTCGGTATTTGACCGAAAGATAATGATCAGGCGCTACTGGTTCGGCGACGATCCGAAGGAACTGGCCGGAAAATGCAATATGTCCGCCCGTGCGCTTAACTCAAGAATTCACAGACTTCGGAAAAAACTGGAGAGATACTTAAAGAAGAAGGGATTATGATCGTGCGTAAGGGAGGTACATTGCAATGAATAATTAATTGTGAAACATGTAGAAAACAGACAGAGAATACTTTAAAAAACGAATTGAAAATGAAGGGAGAACAAGAAAATGAATAAGATCGATGAGAGAGAAACATTTGTAAAAGCATTTGATATGATAGACGACAGGTTCATAGAGGAAGGAATGGAGGATATCGAGAGAAGAAAGAGCTTTCCGGTTACAGCGACTGTATCGGCTTTCGCCGCTGCGGCGATCATCGGTGGTGCGGCATATACTATGAACCAACCGAAGAGCGTGGTTGATCCCGGAGCACAGGCAGATAAGAATGGCTATAGCTCGGATATAGCACAGTCCGAAGACGACGGGAATGGTGATGCGGATGCAGAAAATAAAGCGGCTGATCACGATGCAATCATGGCATATTCAGAAATTCAGAGAGCCGTTTCGGCGGCTCAGGGGCAATACCCCGATAATTACGCGGGCATGTATGTTGATAAAGATACGGTACACCTTATGCTGACGGATGTTTCGGGCTCTGAATACTATCTGGGACTCGCAGGGGATTATTCGGACAGAGTGGTCATAGAAAAGGCGGACAGATCATACAATGAGCTGGCGGAACTGATGAATAATACCATCACCACACTCGGGCAGGGGGTAAAATGCGAACAGCTATTCCGCCCGGAGCAAAACACCGTGCAGATCAATATCAAAAATGACGTGAGGCCACAGGAGAAGCTGAGCCTCAGTTATGATGAGACTCTGGGAGCATTTGTAACGAATGACGGTGTGATCATTTATCTGGATACGGAGGGGGATGACTTTGATGACAGCGTGGATTACGATGTTGATATGAAGTCGGACGAGTATTATAATATGTCTTATGAGGAGCGCGTCGAGGCGTTTAATATCGATCCCGAAAGGCTGAAGAACGCTTCTACGGACAGAGTACTTGAACTGGCTGTCAGTTACCCACTTGGTGTCAATCTCATGATGTTCGACGATTATGAGGACGGATTGGAGGATATGATAAAAAGATCAACTGTATTTCAGGAGCTGATCGTCAGGGGGGATATGAAGGAGGCAGCGCTTAAAAGATATGCGGGATACATTTCCGAATATGCTCCTGAGCAGCAGTGGATGCAGAGGATGATACTGGAGGCACTCATAGAGTATAAAGTCTGGGACAAAATGACGGATGATGAGAAGAAGTATCTGACAGAGATACACGACGCCATCGGGACATCCGAAGAGTATAAGACCGACCTTCTGGGCGTGCTTATAATCCCTTACAGGGACGGCGTGATCTCGGGCCGCTCTGCCGAGGATGCTGCCAGAAAGGCTGTGAGTGAAAAGTTCAACGGCGAATATGGATTAAATATCAGTCTTATGGACGGAGCCGTGGTGACATATGACGGTTCACAGTCCGCATATACGGTCCTGATCACAGGAAAGGATGCAGGCAATACCTATATTGCTTTTTCCGTAACGGTGGATGCGGAAGAGGGAAGTGTTTTAAGTGCGGTGATGGGGTGATCGTTGCTGCATGGAAATGAATAAATCATAGAAAAAAGGCTCAGGTCTCACGCATGAGGCTTGAGCCTTTCCCTTTGGTGAATACTGACAAAGCGAGATGATTAAATATATACAATGTGACGAAAATACTCGTTGCGAGAAATTATATGTGACTTTTTAAGCGTTTTTACGACTGTATCAGTAGAAAACGATTGATATCATGGTTATGATCCTTTATGGACGGAGACCTGTATATAGTTATGAATGATGAAGAACTGATCCTGCTGTTTCTTAACAGAGACGAGGATGCGATAAGAGAGACTGCCAAACAATACGGAGCTGTTTTGAGGGGTGTTATCAGAAATATCCTTGAAAGCGAAGAGGATACGGATGAGTGCCTGAATGACGTATATCTGGCTCTTTGGCAGAATATACCCTCCAACAGACCGGAGAATTTGCGGGCGTACGCTATAAGATTGGCTAAAAACATGGCGATCGATACTTTCAGATATAACAGAAGCATGAAGCGGTCGTCTGAAATGATGGTAGCCATCGATGAGATGGATGATATAGCCGGATCCGGTGACCCGGCTGATGAATATATAGCTTCGGAGCTGGGGCGGGCGATAGAGGATTTTCTTAAGGGACTGCCTGAACTTGACCGAAGGATAATGATCAGGAGATACTGGTTTTTTGACAGCCCTCAGGAGCTGAGCAAAAAATGCGGGATGACGCCTCACGCGCTGAATGTGAGGCTTGCGAGACTGAGAAAAAAACTGGCCGGTTTTTTGAAGAAAAAAGGGTTTTAGGAGGAATGTGTGTATGACAAAAGAAGATCTGATATCCGCATTCAACGAGATAGATGACAGGTATTTAGAGGAGGGGATGGAGTCCATGAAGAGAGAAACGCCGCTTTACAAAAAAACGTTGGCTTATTCCATATTAGCTGCGGCACTGGCAGCATGTATGCTTTTGGCGGTACGGATATCGGGAGCCGGGATAGCCGGCTCGGCCGATGACGGTAATATGCCTTCGGAGATGTCGGGCGATGTATTGCAAAAGGAAACAGCAGGCATTCGGGATTCGAATAATGGCAATACGTCGGACGGGATGGTCATCGAAAGCAGCAGTCAGGATGATTCTCATGACAACTACGTGTACGATGTGATCGGGGACTCAGGCATTGACCGCGAGATCATCGAGCGGGAAGTGAACAGGATCATGGAGGACAGGAAAAACAGTACTGGAAATCCGTTTACGGTAGCTTCGTATGACCTGGATAAGGCGTATGTTGCTGTACCCATGCAGCAATATAAGATGATCACATTTTACAGGAATGGTGGGACTCTGGAGGAGATGGCTTCTGAGAGGAAGCAGCTGATCGTTCCGGTGACGAGCGAGGAGGGCAGACTGGGATATATCACATTTGACTGCTTCGGAAAGCATCTGACATATCTGGGTATGAGTATGTCGTACGATACGGATATAGCGTCCGGACTTGTGGATATGGCCAGACTTCTGGAAGTAGCAGGGAGTGATGGCAGAAATGTAAAAGATGTTGATATTTATAAAAATGAGCTGTATCACCTGTATATAATCTCGGTGGAGACCGACGAAGGAAGGCTGATGACCGCAACATACGGCGGCAAGCATGAGCTCGAGGGCGATATGGAGGCATATAAGCTGTATACGGAGGAGGAGTTCTGGAACCTCATGTATGCGACTTATGATGAGGATGGAATGGACCCCGACAGCGACGGAGGAGTACCTCTGCGGAAAGGTTCCGTACCCGCTGCCACCGAGAAGTCGACTTCACAGAAGAACACGGCTGATAATACGGTAGTTACTACCGGTTCAAAGGTCGAAACGGCTGAACCGAATGTCCTTGTGTACGCATTGGTCGGAGCGGGAGCTCTGCTGGGTATCATTGCCTGCTCAGTGATCATCGTCAGAAAGAAAAAGACGTCGAACTGATCAGACTGCTGAATAATACATGAATAAAGGGCTGTCGCGCCGATAGAGAGGCGCGGCGGCCTTTTTTATGTGGTATCAGCCCGGTCGGGAGAGGCCGCACGGAATATATTCATTGTCAATGCGAGGCGGTGAGCTATATCGCTTTATTAAATTGTAACTATTCAGCACCCGCCCATCCCATTCGCAAAACCTCTGCCAAAGGCATCGGTTTTTGCTCATGTGACGGACGTCTGCTATTAGAACCACGCAGAAATAACCATCCGAGTTCATGCGGGACATGACTCGTCCGGTCATTCCTGCATGGTTCTGAATAGTTACATTAAATTATCATAAACTGGGTTCTTTTATTTGTCTGATATGTTATAAACAAATTATGAAAGTTCCTTCGGATGAGTTGTCCGGAGGAGGGAACGGTACGGAACGAAAAGTATAACGGAAAAGGGGGATTTATGGGTATTGATCTGACAAAAATGCCGAAGCTGGGCTTCGGACTGATGCGGCTTCCGCAGAAGGACGAGTCCATCGATTTAGAGCGCGTGTGCTCCATGGTGGATGCGTATATGGCTGCGGGGCTCAACTATTTCGATACCGCGTATGTGTATCACGGGGGAAAGTCTGAATGTGCCGCGAAGGAGGCGATCGTTAAGCGCTATCCTCGGGAGAGCTTCTATCTGGCGACCAAGCTTCCGGGCTGGAGCATACACTGCGCAGAGGACAGGGACAGGCTGTTTAACGAGCAGTGCGAGAGGGCCGGAGTGGACTATTTCGACTTCTATCTGCTCCACTCCATCGAGGAGGGCAATAACTACGATGTATACGAGAAGTTCGACTGCTTTAGCTGGGGGCTTCAGAAGAAGGCTGAGGGGAAGATAAAACACTTCGGCTTCTCATTCCACGGTTCGCCTGCGCTTTTAGAGAAGCTTCTGGACGACCATCCGGAGGTGGAATTCGTTCAGATACAGCTCAATTACAAGGACTGGGATAATCCCGTGATCGCCTCGAAAAAGCTGTATGAGATACTTACGAACAGAGGGATACCGGTGATAGTCATGGAACCTGTAAAGGGCGGATCTCTGGCGAACGTTCCACCCGCAGCACAGGAGAAGTTCGATGCGATAAGACCGGGTGCCTCGGCGGCATCGTGGGCGCTTCGCTATGTGGCTTCTCTTCCGGGCGTCATGACGGTGTTGTCCGGTATGTCCACTGAGGAGCAGATGAAGGACAATCTGGCCACATTTACGGATTTCAAGCCGCTTTCCGACGAGGAGAGCAGGGCGGTTGAAGAGGTGAAGAAGATCATGCAGGGGCAGCCTGTGATCGACTGCACTGCATGCCGCTACTGCTGCGACGGATGTCCGATGGGTATAAAGATACCGGACATATTCAGCCTGGTAAATACGATACGTGTCTACAATGAGGGCTGGAGGGCTAAGAACTTCTACAGGAGCCAGGTGGCTGTACAGGCCAAGGCGTCGGACTGCATCGGCTGCGGCCAGTGCGAGGGCGTATGTCCGCAGCATCTGCCCATCATAGAGCTTTTAAAGGATGCGGCCAGCGAGCTGGAGGATTGATCATTTAATACGAGGTCGGTTATGGCATGTCTTCTGGTACCTGCCGCTGAGGCGGTGATCACTACAGCTGCTGAGGCAGTGTTGAAGAAGAAGGAAAAGAGGCAGAGGAGAAGAATGAAAATGCTGCCGGGGAGATGGTTGCGGGCAGAGTGAAATTCTCCGAGAAGCTCGGCTGGCTGAACATGATGCTCTGGGGCGGAGCGATACTGCTTTTCTGGGAGTATCCGTCGTTACTCTCGGCCTTGTGATATGGCTCATCATGCTTCTCGCAAAGGATCCGAGGAGAGTCATCAGGAGGGCTCCCGCGGGTAATTGACAGGGAATTATAAACTGAGTTGATATGAAAACTGTAAACGGCTTCAGCCTGTTGAAGCCGTTTTTGAAGTGTTGGGACAGAACTGCATTGAGGTGGCGGACATGAATACTGAGATAAGACAGCTGCTGGAGGGCGTAAAGAGCGGTTCGGTGAGCGTCGATGAGGCTCTGTTAAGGCTTAAATCCGAGCCCTTTGACGATCTGGGATACGCGAAACCGGATTTTCACAGAGCGCTCAGACAGGGAGCGCCGGAGGTCATATACGGCGCGGGCAAGACGCCCGAACAGATAACAGGAATAATGGCTTCATTTAAAGCCCATGGGCAGGAGAGAATACTGATAACGAGGCTCGGAGCGGAGGCTGCGGCAGTGATCGGAGGGAAAATACCCATCACGTACGACCCGGTATCCCGCATAGCATACACCGGTGAAATGCCAAGACCAGACGGCATAGGCAATATAATTGTGGCCACGGGTGGTACAAGCGACATACCGGTGGCGGAGGAGGCGGCGCTGACCGCGCAGTTTCACGCAAACCTTGTGACGCGACTTTATGATGTCGGTGTCTCGGGCCTTCACAGACTCCTTTCGCACAGGGAGGATATAATGACCGCCTCCGTGATAATAGCCGTCGCGGGAATGGAGGGTGCGCTGGCCAGTGTCATCGGAGGCCTGGCCGACTGTCCCGTTATAGCCGTTCCCACGAGCGTGGGGTACGGGGCTTCATTTTCGGGGCTCTCCGCGTTGCTTTCGATGCTGAACTCTTGCGCGAGCGGGGTGTGCACCGTAAATATCGATAACGGCTTCGGCGCGGGATATCTGGCATCGATGATAAATCATATGGAGGTGAAGAGGTGAGAATACTGTATATAGACTGCGGCATGGGCGCAGCGGGGGATATGCTTGGCGCGGCTCTTCTTGAGCTGCTGCCGGACAGAGAGGGGTTTATCGAAAAACTGAACGGCCTCGGTATACCGAGCGTGAGATTTGCGGCGGAGCCTTCCGTAAAATGCGGAATAACGGGGACCCATATGAGGGTGACGGTGGACGGATGTGAGGAGGGGTGTGAAGAGCATGAACACCATCACCACCATGCGTCCATGAGGGATATAGGGGAGATAGTGGATGTACTGCCCGTATCCGACAGGGTCAGGGCGGATATAATGGCTGTATACGGCCTTATAGCGCAGGCGGAGAGCCGCGCGCACGGAAGATCCGTGGAGGAGATACATTTCCATGAGGTCGGGACCATGGACGCGGTGGCCGATGTGACGGCGGTGTGCCTGCTCATGGAGGAACTTTCACCCGCGAAGGTGCTGGCCTCGCCCGTGCATGTAGGTTGCGGCAGCGTGCGCTGCGCGCACGGAATACTTCCGGTTCCCGCGCCTGCCACTGCGGATATACTTAAGGGAGTGCCTATCTACGGAGGGCGGATAGAGGGCGAGCTCTGCACCCCAACCGGGGCGGCACTGCTTAAGCATTTCGTGTCGGATTTCGGAGATATGCCCGTGATGAAGGTGGAGACCATCGGTCTCGGCATGGGAAAAAAAGATTTCGAGAGGGCAAACTGTGTGAGAGCCATGCTCGGTGAGACGCAGGATTCTGCGCAGGAGATGCTCATGCTCTCCTGCAATGTGGACGATATGACGGCGGAGGACATCGCGTATGCCTGCAGCACACTTCTGGCGGCAGGCGCCAATGAGGTGTTCACATTGCCGGCAGGCATGAAAAAGTCACGCATGGGAACGGTGATCACGGTGATATGCGACGGAGGAAAGCGAGAGGAACTGCTTAAGGTGATGTTCACGCACACGTCCACACTGGGCATACGCGAGATACCGTTTAAGAGAAATGTCCTTAATAGACGGATAGTTGTGGAGAACACACCCTTCGGAGAGGTCAGGAAGAAGATCTCGGAGGGCTACGGCGTGGTGCGAGAGAAGTACGAACACGACGATCTGGAGCGCATAGCGAAAGAGAACGGTCTGAGTATCGAACAGGTGAGACGCAGGCTGTCGGAGAGATGATATGGATACGATCGACGCGAAGTATGAGGAGCTGAAGAAATTCCTGAGGGAGCTGGGGAGCGCCGTGGTGGCCTTCTCGGCGGGGGTGGATTCTGCGCTTCTGGCTAAGGTCGCGGCTGATGTGCTGGGGGACAGGATGCTGGCGGTGACTGTGTCAGCGCCTTTTCTTCCCGGCAGGGAGCTTAATGAGGCCCGGGAATTCTGCTCGCAGTACGGCATAGAGCACGAGACAGTGGCATTTGACGCGATGGGCCTTGAGAAATTTGCTTCAAATCCACCCGACCGATGCTATCATTGCAAGAGGGCGATAATGGAGACCTTGCTTCGCGTCGCGTCTGATCGCGGCTTTAGTTATGTAACAGAGGGCTCGAATGTCGACGATGCGTCCGACTACAGGCCCGGTAAGACTGCGATCCGGGAGCTGGGCATCAGAAGTCCGCTCGAGGAGGCAGGTCTTACCAAGAGCGACATCAGAGAGCTTTCCCGCCGGATAGGACTGAGTACATGGGACAAGCCCTCATTTGCGTGTCTGGCTACCCGCATCCCATGCGGTGAGAAGATAACAGCCGAAAAGCTAAAGAGAGTGGAGCTGGCGGAGCAGAAATTATTTGAGATGGGTTTTTCTCAGTTCCGCGTGAGAGCACACGGTGAAGTGGCGCGTATCGAACTGGTTCCGGAAGACTTTTCACGACTGCTTGAGAGTGATACGGCAAAGACGGTGAGCGGTTACTTTTCGCAGATCGGCTTTCGCTATACTGCAATGGACATACTGGGCTACAGAACGGGAAGCATGAACAAAATGCGAAATATCTGAATAAAAATGCAAAAACACTGTTGACAGGGCACATTTCGTGTGCTATATTGTCACAGCTAAATAACAAGCCGAAGACAGCAGGTGCACATTGTGCGTAAGCGTATCGCCTGCCGAGGTAAAAGTTCTATATGACTTTTCATCCTCACTGTCACTGGCAGTGAGGATTTTTTTACCGGTTAGAGGCTTTATTCTACAAGGAGGTAAAAATGGCAAAGGTAGAGTTGAAGACTCCCATTATCGAGGAGATCAAGGCAAACCTTGACGGAGCCAAGGCAGTGGTTCTTGCTGACTACCGTGGACTTACGGTCGATCAGGATACCGAGCTTCGTAAGAAGCTCAGAGAGGCCGGCGTTGTTTACAAGGTATACAAGAACACCTATGTAAAGCGCGCCATCGAGGGAACTGAGTTCGCAGACCTCGCAAAGGCTCTCGACGGTCCTACGGCGGTTGCGTTCTGCAAGACAGACGCAGCTGTTCCCGCCAGAGTCCTTTCCGAGTTCGCAAAGACTGCGGAAGCTCTTACTCTTAAGGCCGGTGTCGTAGAGGGTACATACTACGACGAGAAGGGCATTAAGGTCATCGCAACCATCCCTTCAAGGGATGTACTGCTCGGAAGACTGCTCGGCAGCATCCAGAGCCCGGTTGCAAACTTCGCACGCGTTATCAAGCAGATCGCGGAGAAGAATTCAGAGGTCGCTTAACAGCGGCATGACACACCGCTACAGGCGGCACAAATTGATCATTAAATTGGAGGAAAATCGTAATGACAACAGCAGAATTTATCGAGGAGATCAAGAAGTTATCCGTTCTCGAGCTTAACGAGCTTGTTAAGGCTTGCGAGGAGGAGTTCGGCGTATCTGCAGCAGCAG
>DGVE01000216.1:31831-40264 GCA_002395865.1 Lachnospiraceae bacterium UBA4292
AGGCGTTGTAGTTGCAGCAGCAGGTCCTGCAGCAGCTGAGGAAGAGAAGACAGAGTTCGATGTAGAGCTTACCGAGGTTGGTCCTAACAAGGTTAAGGTCATCAAGGTTGTTCGTGAGGCTACAGGTCTTGGACTTAAGGAGGCTAAGGACGTTGTTGACGGCGCTCCCAAGGTCGTTAAGGCAGGCGTTTCCAAGGAAGAGGCTGAGGACATCAAGACTAAGCTTGAGGCTGAAGGCGCTAAGGTTACACTTAAGTAATCATCTTTTTCGAGACAACAGAGTGCAGACCCGATCAGTAAAGGGTCTGCACTTTTTTGCGATAAATGGATCACGTGCATGCACAGTGGCGGAAAGCCGTTTTGCCTGAAACGACATGATCGCATTTTGATAATGCGAGTGCTGCAGAATGAAGGGGTTTTTGGCTACAGAACATGAAGAATAAAAACAACGGATGGAAATTATTTGCGCTGGTCGAGCTGGCGCTGATCATCACAGCGGCGGTCATATGCGTAATGACGGCCGGGCAGGGCGGAAAGAACAATAAAAACGAGCCCGCCGACGGATACGATGATATATATATCAATGGCGGTCAGAAGAGAAAGCTGATCATCGATACCGATACCGGAGCGGACGACGCTTCCGCGCTGATACTTGCGGCGAAGAATAAAAACGTCGATATACTCGGCGTGACCACGCTGGCGGGTAATGTAGATTTAAAGCAGAGCGTTAAAAATGCCCTGATGGCGCTTGAGGTGGCCGGCTGTGACGCGAAGGTGTACAGGGGCAGTGAGCAGAGATTTGACGGGGCACAGATAAACGCGTTTTCTGTGTTCGGAAGTGACGGTATGGGCGACGCGGGACTGATCTCACCTAAGGGCAGTGCCGAGCAGACAGATGCGGTCGATTTCATTCTGGAGACCGTGAGCAGGTACCCGGGCGAGGTCGAACTGGTGGCGCTTGGTCCCGCTACAAATATCGCGAACGCGATCAAGAAGGACCCCGAGACCATGAAAAAGGTAAAGATGATATGGTCGATGGGTACAGCGGGCTTCGGACCCGGAAATGCCTCCCCCGTGGCGGAATTCAATGTATACGGAGATGCGAAGGCATATAAGTACATGCTGGAGTCGGGTCTCCCGGTCACTGTTATAGGACTGGATATGTGCGACGGTGACGCAATGTGGACGGGTGCGCAGTTTGCGGAGCTTGAAAAAGCCGGCGCGACAGGCAGCTTCGTGGCGAGATCCTTCGCCAAGATCAGGGAGTTCTACGCGTCAAACGGCAGCGCCGATGCGACCATGAACTGCGACTCTCTCGCGATGACATGCGTGCTCTATCCCGGTTTTATAAAGGACAGCGTCAAGACCCACGGCAGCTGCATCACGGACGAGGGCGAGTGCTACGCGCAGGTGCTCTTCTACAAGGAGGGTTTCACCTACGATCTGGTGAAGAACGATTTCGATCACAATGTAACGGTCGTAACAGATGCCGACAAGGCTAATTATTTCGGGATATATCTGAAGGCTGTGTCGGAGTGATGAAAGGTTTAGTATAATTATAAACGGAGGGCTGTCATATGGCAGCCCTTTAGTCATCTATATGTGGTTCTAATAGCAGACGTCCGTCACATGAGCAAAAACCGATGCCTTTGGCAGAGGTTTTGCGAATGGGATGGGCGGGTGCTGAATAGTTACTTTGTAAGTTTTTTCCGCGCCGTAATGCATCCCGCCGCGGCGATGGCGGCTGTGATAAGGATGTAAATGTACGCGGGCGCGGTGTCCGATGTCGGAGCCGCGGCGTCGTCGATCTGGCCGAGTGCCACGTAGACGTCGTAGTAATCATCGTAGAGACCGAGGCAGGCGTCCATTCCGGGGTTCGGGCTGAAGGCTTTCTGCGCGACAGTCTCCCACGAGCCGTACTGCGCGTACAGCTCATCGGGAAGGGGGCCTTCTTCATGACCATACTTCTCAAGGTTTCGGGCCTTAAGCTTTTCGAGTGCTTCGGGGTCGTCTGCAACGGCTGCCAGGCGAAGCTCATTTCGCTTTGTGCTTACGGCTCTGGCGATCTCCTCGGCAGTATTGCCCGCGGCCGACATCTCCCCGAGAAGTGTGTACATGGCTTCGATGCTCTTGTGGTATGCGATGCGCTCCTGACGCCAGCCTTCCACCTTCTCCGCGTCGGACCAGTCCTCGTCGGCGTAGACTGCGAGGCTTCCCGTGGTGCTTGGCCTGTAGCCGTAGACGGCTTCATCGTCCCTGACGATATCGGCTGCGGCGTGAGGGTTGTCGAGCGGGTCGTGCTCGTAGGTGAACCCCCCGGCTGCCGCGCTGAAGCTGATGCACAGGATAAGGGTAAGGGCGAGTAGAACGCACGACCAAGCCCTTTCGGTACCTGAATGTCTGATTTGCGTTAAATTGGATATCATTTGCATGCTCCTTTCAATTGTTGCATAAATAATAGCACAGTTTGCGCAGAATTTCAAATAAAACTATGGTAAAGAATCGTTGACATAGCTGCGCGCAGATTGTATATTTTTGAGGGAGGAGTTGCAGATCGTCAGGGAGGGTAATGACTATGAACTGTGATGCTTATCTGTTTGGACAGGTGCTTGCGACACATTCGTTTCTGCTTCGGGGCGGTTTTCTGAAGCCGGATGAGTATTCGGAGATAGACGCGCACTACTGCCTGCCCGGAGGGGAGACCGGTACAGCGGCCACGGTCCTGAGCAGCCTGGGCGTATCGGCCAGGATGGACGGAACATGGCTCGGAACGGATGTGGCGCCGCTGCTTAAGGACTTTTATAAGGATAAAAATGTGGACCTGTCGCTCATGCACTGCACGGACGAGACGGGAGTGGTCGATTATGTGGTTATCGCGGGACTCGTCAGGTCGCCGATGGGGAGGTTTCAGACCCTGTTCTCCTCGGGAAAGAGGTGGTGGAACATACCCGAGGAGGAAGACATAAGGGGCTGTAAGGTTGCGGCGATAGACCCGTATTTCGGGGAGGCTTCTCTTCGCGCGGCCGATATCTGCGGGAGGCTGGGCGTGCCCTATGTCACGATAGACTGTGCGCACGATTCGCCTCTTCACGCGGGTGCCGCTGTCAATGCGGTCTCGGTGGAATTTGCATCGCAGCACTATGCGGGTATGGCTCCCGAGGAGATTATGGCGCTGCTTCAGGAGAGTACCGACGGGCTCGTGATACTCACGCAGGGCGCGGGTGAGATGCTCTACGGCAGGAAGGGCGAAGAGATAAAGCGGATGAAGCCTTTTTCGGTGGAGGTAAAGAGCACGCTCGGCGCGGGTGATACATTCAAGGCCGGATGCGTGTACGGACTGTTAAAGGGCATGAGTGACGATGAACTGGTGCGGTTTGCGAGCGCGTGCGCCGGGGTGGCAATATCGAGATTTCCGCTGCCGCTTTATCCGCCGAAGACAGAAGAGGTTAATGCGCTTATAAATACACAGAAACAGGAGTGGGAAATGGATCAGGACACGTTCGTACAGAGGTACATCGTTTCGAAAGATCTTAAGGCTAAGCTGAAGGAGAGCGGACACAGGTTCTCGGAACGCGAGATGGCTGCGATCATCTGGAACAGCACTGAGCCGATAGGGGTAAGGCTTGCGGATCTGGGAGATATAGCCGCTTCCACGGACGATAAGTCCCTGGCGGAGCAGATAGGTAAAAGGCTCTCGTTCGAGAAGGACGCACAGGAGCTCTTCACTAATGATACGCAGGGCTATGTCTATGCGCTGAACTCGCTTGAATTTGCCCCCGAGGAGGATATCGTGGGATACTACGCGAAGTCCGGACTCGCTTATGAGGAGGGCTGTAAGCTTGGTGCGGATTTCGAGATAGTGAAGTATCAGGTCATATCGGAGGGAAGTGTAAGACAGAAGTCCATCATTATCAGCTCTCCCTTGATGGGAGAAGACGCTTCTGCGGAGGCGGAGGGATACGACTCCTGCGTTGCGAAGGCCTGCTACGACAGCGACGGCACTCTGACGGGACTGTGGTCGAGGGAGCCCGGCGAGGAGAGATACAGGGAAGTTCATACATTGGATAACAAATGGTATGAGAACAGCTATGTAGTATTTCCTGAGGTGTTTTCTGAGGGCGATCCGGTCAGAGTCGTGGGAACGGATGAAGATATGAATGGAAGAACGGGGCGGATAGCGAAAATGCGGTTCGGCCACGCGGAAATGAATGCGAGAGCCACCGCTGATGGCGCTTTCGAGGACTACAGCGACGCTGCCCTCATAGTGGAATTCATGGATGAGATAACGGGTGAGATCTGCCATATGCATGTGAACCCGATATTTTTGGAGAAAGTCTGAGTTAAGAAAAGCGGTAACGGGATAAGAGGAAAACACAGGAGGGACGCATGAGAAGACGCGCCGTAATGATCATATCCATATGTGCGGCTCTGACGTTTTCTTCGTGCGCCCTTTATCCAGAGCAGCTGCCGCAGGCGACGGTATATGACAGAGGTTCTCAGCCGCCTTCGGGCGGGGCGGATGTGACGACCTCCCCGGATGCAACAGGGAGCGAAGCGGAGGAACCGGAGGCTCACACGAGTGAGAACGGCGACCCCGAGGTCATTATAATAGACCCGAATATCCACAGAGAGACTGCAAAAAGCGGTGAGGAGGAGACGACCGGACAGGAGCCGCGCAATACTGCGCTCATCACGGCGTCCCACCCCTCCGGGTACTACGATGAGAGCTTTACACTTAGGCTCGAGTGCGAAGGTGAATTTGCGGACGCGAAGATCTATTACACATTAGACGGCGACGACCCCGACGAGGAGGCCTTTCTGTACACGGACGGCATAGCCATAATGAAGACGGGGGACGTGAAGCTATACCCTGTCAGGGCGGTGGCGATAGCGGGCGAGCGCGCGAGCAGGGTTCTCGACCTGACATATGTTCTGTGCGACGCGGACAGCTTCGCGAGGGAGCTCGATATCGTGAGCCTGACGAGCGATTCCGAGGGACTCTACGACTATTACCGCGGCATTATGGTGCCAGGATACATCCACGACAAGAATGTGGAGGAGGGCAATACCGAGGGCTTCATACGCGGCAATTACAGCATGGAGGGCGATGAGTGGGTGAGACCCGCGCATATCACCATGCTGGGTGACGGGGAGGTGTTCGTGGACCAGAACGTCGGTATAGCCATAGCGGGCAATACCTCCGCTCTGCACAACACGAAGTCCTTCAATGTGAGCGCCGGGAAGGAGTACGACGAGGAGAACACTCATATCACATTCGAGAGATATGACTACCGGAACAAGACGGCGCCGTACTCGTTCGTCACGAACTACAAAAAGCTGCGGCTGCGGTCGGGTTCGCAGGATATGCCTACGGGGAACATCCGCTCGGCGGTCATTTCCAGACTCTGCGAGGCGATGGGTTTTGACGGCTGCACGGCCACGCACAGGGCACTGGTGTTTTTGAACGGTGAGTTCTACGGCATCTTCGACATACAGCAGAATTACACCGACCGCTTTCTCTCCAGACGCTTCGGGCTGCCTGACAAGGAGAAGGTGTATAGATTAAAGAGCGGCGAGGACGAGATCATAGACTCGACTCTTGGTATACGAAAACTCTTCGTGAAGGATCTGGACGACCCCGCGAACAGGGAGGCTGTAGAGGCTATCGTGGACATGGACGATATGATGCGCTACTACGCGCTCAATATCTTCTGCAACAACACCGACTGGCCTCAGAACAACTATCAGATGTGGAAGTACGAGGGCGAGTACGTTCCCGGCAATCCGTACACCGACGGGAGATGGAGATTTCTCGAGTTCGACACGGACATCACCTTCCAGTCGGAGGATTCACCCGAGATGTTCCCCGGCAGCAGGGGGGATATGTTCGAGTTCATGCTTACGGACGGGATGTTCAGGTGCATGAGCATGTTCGACGAGGTTATAAGCTCCGATTACTACAGAAACTATTTCCTGTGCATGATGTGCGATTATTTCGGGACCGCTTTTTCGCAGGAGAGCTTAAGGAGCATAATAGAGGGCGAGAGGAGTCTCATAGAAAGAGCCGAGAAGGAGACCGCCCATCCCACGGTATACGAGACATGGGAGAAGGAGTCTGCCGCGGTGCTCACGCAGGCGCTGAAGAGGCAGGACGAGCTGGAGGCACTTTTTGAGGAGTATCTGGGCGTGGACTGCTCCGATGTCTACACCGTAAATGTGAAGGGAACCCAGGGCTGCGTCATACGCGTAAATCACACGATAAGCGTCTTCCCGGGACAGGAGTACAGCGCGACATATTACCGCGGTACGAGAGCGCTCATCGAGGTCCTGCCGTCACCCGGCTACAGTGTGCAGGGAGTCAATGCGGGCGCGGTATTTTTAGCAGGCGGAGAGAATTATGTCAGCCCCGAGGTCTGCGGGACCGACCCGGTAAAGGTCGAAGCGGTTCTGTCGCGCGAGGAGAAGGCGCTCGTGATCGATGCCGTATACCTGTACGAACACGGCGATTATGTGGACATATACAATGCGGGAACGCAGGAGGCGGTGCTCTCGGACTGCTATCTGAGCGATGATCCGGAGCTGCTTCTTAAGTCCAGGCTGCCGCAGACCACTCTGGCGCCGGGGCAGACACTGAGACTGTACGGAAAGGACAATGAGGAGGCAGTTCCTCACATTTCCTTTAATATAAGTAAGAACGAGACTATCTATCTCACGGGACCGAAGCTGGCACAGCTGGATATGGTCTACGCGGGAGATATAGAGGAGAACGAGTGCTTTAAAAGACTTGAACACAGCGCGGTGTGGAACTACGCAGCACAACAATAAGGAGACATGGAACTATGAGGAAGACAAAGCAGCCGAAATGGCTTGAGAACGCAGTATTTTACGAGATATATCCGCAGTCGTTTTGCGACACGAACGCGGACGGAATAGGTGATTTCCAGGGAATAATCGACAGACTTGACTACATACAGGAGCTCGGGTGCAACGCGATATGGATGAACCCCTGCTACATGTCCCCCTTCCTTGACGCGGGCTATGACATATCGGACTATTACAGGACTGCACCCAGATACGGCACGAACGCGGACATCAAGAGGCTTTTTGACGAGCTTCATAAAAGGGGCATGCACATCCTCCTGGATCTGGTGCCCGGACACACCTCGTGGGATCACCCGTGGTTCAAGGAGTCGTGCAAGGCGGCTAAAAATGAGTTCACCGACCGCTATATCTGGACCGACAGCACGTGGGAGGGACCCGAGAACATGGGAAGCCTGCACGGCATCTCCGAGAGATGCGGCTCGGTGGGCGTGAATTTCTTTTCACACCAGCCGGCGCTCAACTACGGCTACTACAAGACCAAGAAGCCGTGGGAGCAGAAGATGAACGATCCGGGACCCGCAGCCACGCTCGAGGCGATGATGGATGTTATGCGCTTCTGGCTGAAGCTCGGCTGCGACGGCTTCAGATGCGATATGGCGCACTCACTCGTAAAGCGCGACGAGAACGCGAAGGGAACGATCGCTATATGGAATAAGATAAGGAAGTTCCTCGATGTGGAGTTCCCCGACGCCGCCATGGTCAGCGAGTGGGGCGAGCCGGACAAGTCGCTCGCGGGGGGCTTTCACATGGATTTCCTGCTGCACTTCGGACCCTCGCACTATAACGATCTGTTCCGCTGCGATGAGCCGTTCTTCTGCACGCGCGGCAAGGGCAGCGCGAAGCAGTTCGTGAAGACCTATGTGGGCAATTACGAGAAGACCGGCGGCAAGGGTCTCATCTGCATACCTTCCGGCAATCATGACATGAGCAGGCTCTCATACCAGCTCGAGACGTGCGAGCTGCCGCTCGCGTTTGCGTTCATACTGTCGATGCCGGGCGCGCCCTTCATCTACTACGGCGACGAGATAGGTATGCGCTACCTGCCCGACATCCCCTCGGTGGAGGGCGGCTACGAGCGCACAGGCTCCAGAACTCCCATGCAGTGGGACAGGAGCGCCAATGCGGGCTTCTCCGCCGCCCCCGCAGATGCGCTCTACATCCGCATCGACCCGGATGAGAACCGACCCGACGCGGCGTCGCAGATGAAGGATCCCGCATCCCTCTGGAACAGCGTGAAGAGCATGATCGCCTTCCGCCGGAGACACACCTGCCTTCAGAGCATGGGCGAGGTCGAGTTCATCTCAGACACATATCCTCTTATATATAGAAGAAAGGACAAAAACGAGTCCATACTCGTGATCATCCAGCCCGCCGACGCGCTCGCGCAGGTGAAGACCTCAGGCGAGATCCTCTTCACTGTCGGTTCCGGTGCAGAGATAAAGGACGGCGTGTGCACAGTTAACGGTGTCAGCGCAGTGTTTATTAAGGAGTGATGCTTTTTTGTACATCATGCCTGTCATTCTGAGCGAGCGCAGCGAGTCGAAGAATCTA
>DGVE01000127.1 GCA_002395865.1 Lachnospiraceae bacterium UBA4292
AAGTCCTCTATCTGTACGGGGTAGATGTTCTCACCGCCCGATACTATGACATCCTTCTTTCTGTCGACGAGATAGATGAAATCCTCGGGATCCTGCATAGCCATATCACCCGTGTAGAGCCAGCCGTCCTTCAGGCACTCGGCGGTGGCCTCGGGATTATTGTAGTAGCAGGTCATGACACCGGGTCCCTTGACTATGAGTTCTCCGACGCTTCCCTTCTCCACATCCGCGCCGTTCTCATCGACTATGCGGCACTGCCAGCGATATCCGGGCACACCGATGGCGCCGACCTTGCGGACATTTTCTACACCGAGATGCACGCAGCCGGGGCCTGTTGACTCTGAAAGACCATAGTTTGTATCATAATCGTGCTTCGGGAATCTCTCCTTCCACCTCTTGATGAGTGAGGGCGGAACGGGCTGAGCTCCCACGTGCATGAGACGCCACTGGTCGAGCTTGTAATCATTGAGATCGATGTCACCTCTGTCTATGGCATCGAGTATATCCTGAACCCACGGAACAAGCAGCCATACTATGGTGCAGTGCTCATCTGATACAGCCTTAAGTATCGCCTTAGGCTTCGTGCCCTTTAAGAGCACGGCCTTGCTGCCCGCGATAAGGCTTCCCATCCAGTGGAACTTCGCACCCGTGTGATAAAGGGGTGGTATACACAGGAATGTATCATCACGGTCCGTGCCATGATGCTTCTGCTCCATCTCGGCAGCCTGCGTGAGTGAAAGGTGCTTGTGCAGTATAGCCTTAGGAAAACCTGTCGTACCTGATGAGAAGTAGATGGCGCCGAAATCGTCGTCGGTGATCGGTATGTTCAGGTTCTTGCTGGAGTGATCCGCAACGAGCTCCCTGTAGCTCTCCGCGAAGGGCGGGCAATTGTCGCCCACATAGATGAGAAGGCGTCCCTTTGAGAGCCTCTCCGCATTCGCCTCGATACGTCCGATGAACTCGAAGCCGAATACGATCACATCAACCTCAGCGAGCTCCGCGCAGTACAGTATCTCGTCAGCGTCGTAGCGGAAGTTAAAGGGCACGGCAATGGCGCCGGTCTTTAAGATACCGAAATATATGGGAAGCCACTCAAGACAGTTGTACATGATGATGGCGACCTTGTCGCCCTTCTTGATGCCGCGCTCCACGAGCATGTGCGCAAATCTGTTTGCCTTCTCGTTGAACACGCCCCAGGTGATCTCCCTCCTGTAAGGGCGGAAGGTCTGAGATTCTATAAGGTCATACTCTTTCCATGTCTTTCGCGCCTTGTCGGGCTCGTCGGGGTTCAGTTCTACGAGCGCCACCTCATCGGTGTAGAGCTTCGCGTTTCTCTCAAGATAATCCATTACAGGCATGATACATATCTCCGTTCAAATATAATACGCGGGCATCGCCTGCCCGCGTGCTTTATTACTATAACGCTTTAAAGGGATGATGTCAAGACCGGATTCTGACAATGTCTATCCACTTCCTGATACTCCTCAGGTAGAACGCGAGCACTGCGCCTGCGCATATCACGATGTAGGCCGCCATGCCCAGCCACACGTTCCCGATCATGGACGCGGCGTAAAAGCCTGCCATCATCACGATCATGAATGTGAAATTTTTGATGCGGGCCGCGCGAGGTGCCTCACTGAGCCTTGTCTCGGTGAACAGATACCAGAACAGCATCACCGCTATCGATGCCACGGAGATGGACTCCATCGTTCCGAAGATCATGTATGCCGCGAGATTCGCCGCAATCGAAAGCGCCAGCACCACCACGCTCTTTTTAAAGAAATCCGTGACCATGTCGAACACCTTGTAGTAGTTGTTCATGATCACCGTGACCGCTGAACTGACCGCGATGCCCGGCAGGATTATCCTGAAGATACTGAGCGAGCCGGTATATTTCGGCAGGAACCAGCCGATAATTACGGTAAGCGGAAAATATGCCGTCATGATGATAAATACCATCACCAGTACCGCCGCGCATATCTGGGGGTATAGTTCCATCGACCTCTCGCTGTCGCGCCTCTTAAGGAGCGGGTACAGAACAGTCGATACCGCCGTGGTCGCGAAAGCCACGAGCGAGAGCATATTGTAGGCGAAGGCGTATATCGCGTACTCCTCCGTGGTGAAGAGTATATTTACGAACTGCCTGTCGATGACCAGAAGCAGGTTTACGCACAGATTCGACACCAGCAGAGGAAAACCCTTCTTTATCAGGGGGAGCATCACGCTCTTTACCCCGGCTCTGCCGAGCCCCGCGCTCTTACCGAACACTATATCGCGGTAGGTGAACACATACCACCCCATCAGCACATAGTTGAGCGTCACGAGGGCGATAATATATCCCCTGTAGTCAACTTCTCCGATATTGAGATACAGAAGCACCATCGCCGCTACGATGGCGATATTGACGGCGGACTGTATGACCTTTCTCGCGGAATACTCCTTAAAACGCCTCGTAAACTGCGAGATGTGCTGAAAATAAGCCGTCGCATTGAAAGCGATCACGTTCAGACCGAGGCTCACGAATATGAAGCCCATGTCGCTTATACCGAATATCAGCACACCACCCGCTATCGCCAGAACGCAGAAGAAAAGGTTCAGCAGCAGGAAATACCTGAAATACGACCGAAACATCGGCCTGTCGAGCTCCTCGTAGTCCTTGTCGCCGTACTTTAAAAAGATGCCGTCGATAATGCCCAGATGGAACATGCCAAGATAGACCTCGTACAAAGAAAAAGTCCTGTAGAGGCCATAACCCGAAAGAGACATTATCTTGGGCACTATAAAGCTTATGACGATGCCCGAAAGAATTGTTGTGATATTGCTGAGGGCGACCCCCAGAATGCTTTTCAGTTCCTTCATAAATCCGAGCCTTTAACGGCATAGTGCGCCCTGTAGACGCGCACCTCCCACGGCCGAAGCAGCTTCGATGTGCCGTCATAGTTGGTCAGTATCTTGTGAAGCTTAAGTCCCCTGTACTGCTTCGGGAGCTTCACGGGCAGAGGAGCGTCCGAAAATGATATCACCACGAGATAGCGGATATTTCCGTACGCCCTCTCATACATGTATATGAGCGGATGCTTCGGGAAGAACTCCCTGTATCTGCCGTAGATCAGCGTCCTGCTCATCTTCCTGAGTGCGAGCGCCTTTTTATAAAACCCGAGGACACTTTTGCTGCTTTTTTGCTGTCTTGCGACATTTATCTGAGTGTAGTTCTCATTGACATAGAACCACGGTTCATGTTCCGAGAAGCCCGCGTTCTGTGTGTCATTCCACTGCATCGGTGTTCTGGAGGAATCGCGGCTCGAGTGATAGATGAGCTCCATCCTCTCCTCTATGGACTTCTTCAGATTGAAACGGTTGAAATTATTCTTCGTGGAGACATCCACATACTGGTCGATATCCTTCAGCCGGATATTCGTCATGCCTATCTCCTGCCCCTGATATATAAAAGGCGTACCCTGCAGGAAGATGTAGCTCGCGCACAGAGCCTGCGCGCTCTTCTCGTGATGGTGCATGCTTCCGTAACGGCTGACGATGCGGGGATGATCGTGGTTCTCGATGTAGAGAGTGTTCCAACCCCTGCCGGCCAGACCGTGCTGCCATTTACTTAACGCTTTTTTATATTTTATAAGTGAAAACGGCCTGTGTATATATTCCGTGAATATACAATCTGCCATCATGTGATCAAATGAGAACATCATGTCGAGCGTCCTGTCAGGACCGCTCTCGTACTTAAGGGCAGACTTCACCGTCGTCAGAGGTCCCTCACCTATCTGCAGAGCGCCGTAGGGTCTGCACACATCGCGAAATTGCTTCAGGTACTCGTGTATGTGCGGACCGTCCTTGTAGTAGGGAAGACCGTTCGCAATGGGTATAAAGGGAAGTCCGTTCGGAAGTCCCTCCTTCTTCGAGATGAAGTTGATGACATCCTCCCTGAAGCCGTCCACACCCATATCCAGCCAGAAGCGCAGTATCTTCTCGATCTCCTCCCTGACCTTCGGGTTATCCATATTCAGGTCGGGCTGCTTCTTCGCGAAAAGATGCAGATAGTACTGCCCCCTCACCGGGTCGTACTCCCAGGCCTTTCCCTCCAGAAATGAGTCCCAGTTGTTCGGCTTGTCGCGCCATATATAGTAGTCGGTGTACGGTTCTATCCTCTCCCGGCTCTTTTTGAACCACTCGTGTTCATCGGAGGTGTGGTTGATCACCAGATCCATTATGATCTTAA
>DGVE01000013.1 GCA_002395865.1 Lachnospiraceae bacterium UBA4292
AAGCAGAAGGAAGGCAAGAAGCGCATGCGCCAGATAGGCAATGTGGAGATCCCCCAGCAGGCATTTATGAGTGTACTGAAGCTTGAAGATGAATAACAACATAGGAATATACATACATCTGCCCTTTTGCGTAAAGAAGTGCAATTACTGCGATTTCCTCTCCTCCCCGGCGGACAATGCCGTGAAGGAGCTCTACCTTCGCGCGCTTCAGGGGCAGATAGCATCCTTCTACGAGGAGGAGTACAACCGGACCCATCCGGTGACGAGCATCTACTTCGGCGGCGGCACGCCCTCTTTAGTAAGCCCCGAGTGGATCAAAAAGCTCATCGACACCGTTCGCAAGTATTTCAATGTCGAGCCTGACGCGGAGATAAGCATGGAAATGAACCCGGGCACCGCGGATGAGGAGAAGCTGAACGGATATATCGAGGCGGGTGTGAACAGGCTCTCCATAGGGCTTCAGTCCTCGGATGACGAGATACTGTCGGCTCTCGGGCGCATACACACATGCGCGGATTTCCTGGATATTTACAGAAGGGCGAGGCGCGTCGGCTTTACGAATATCAATGTCGACGTGATGAGCGGTCTGCCTGATCAGACACTGGAGGGCTATGAGGAGACTCTCGATCTGGTGTGCGCTCTCGGACCGGAGCATATCTCCGCATACAGTCTGATCATCGAGCCGGGCACGCCTTTTGAGAAGATGAAGCTGAACCTCCCTGACGAGGACACGGAGCGAGAGATGTATCATCTGACGCGCAGGAAGCTGGCTGCAAGCGGCTTTGAGCGCTACGAGATATCGAATTACGCGAAGGAAGGCTTTAAGTGCCGCCACAATCTGCTCTACTGGTCGGGCAATGACTATCTGGGCTTTGGGATAGGGGCGGCCTCATATGACCGCGGCGTTCGCTACTCGGTCATCAAAGACCGCGACAAATACATGAATCTGGCCTTTAAGGACAAGTGGGGGGATCTTCTGGAGAATATCGAACACCTCACAGATGATGACCGCAAGACTGAGTACTGCATACTGGGTCTTCGCCGCACGGAGGGCATTTCTCTCGCGGGCTTTGCGGGTAGGTTCGGCCAGCGGCTGACATCTGTCTACCGCACCCCCATCGACAAATACACATCCATGGGCCTTATGGAGCTCACCGGGGACAGGCTGCGCCTCACCGAGGCCGGCATCGACGTCTCCAACGTCATCCTCGCAGACTTTATGCTGTAGTTTTTTGGCTTCCCCCGGCTGGTCATTTAAGGCGGACGGCCATCGGAGTAAAAAAACCCCGGGGGACACAACCTCCGCTTCGCTTCGTGATGGTCCCCCGGAGTATTTTTACTCCTCAGGCCTGTGCTGTGAGAGTCTGCCGCCGGGGGAGAATAAACAGCACCGGCGCGTGGAGAGCCCGTGATGCGTGGAGGGCCACAGACGGAGAAGGAGTAAGTATGTACGGGGCATTTGCGCGGGTGTACGACGCGGTTATGGACGAGATACCGTATGACGAGTGGTGTGCGTACCTGCGAGGGCTGCTTGAAGCGCGCGGTGTAAGCGACGGCATAGTGTGCGAGCTCGGCTGCGGCACCGGAAACGTGACGCAGAGGCTCTCTGCGGCCGGGTACGACATGATAGGGATAGATGCCTCCGAGGAGATGCTCAGTGAGGCCCAGGAGAAGCTCTGGGAGGGCGGAGGAGAACAGATACTGTATCTCAACCAGGATATAAGGGAGTTTGAACTGTTCGGAACTGTCAGGGCTTTCGTGAGCGTGTGCGATACCATGAACTACATGGAGAGCGAGGAGGACCTTTTAAAGGTCTTCAGGCTTGTGTCGAACTATTTAGACGAGGAAGGCGTGTTCATTTTCGATATGAAGACCGCCGCGTATTTCGAGGGGCTGGGAAACAGATCATATACCGATGTGAGAGAGGACTGCGCGCTCATCTGGGAAAATGAGTACGACGCGAAGTCCATGACGAATACATACGCGCTGACGATATTTGAGGAGGCCGAGGATGGACTCTATGAGAGGAGCGACGAGGTCCACGTGCAGAGAGCGTATGGGATAGAGAGAGTTAAGGAGCTGCTGAGAGAGGCCGGGCTTAAGGTGGAGGCCTGCTATGAGGCGTTTACCGACCGGGAAGGTAAGGAAGAGAATATGCGAGTGTACTTCATTGCCAGAGAGGTAAGGCATGAGGGGAAGCTGTATACCTGAAGTCGGGCAGCTATGGAGAAATGAAATGAGTGGAGATTATATGGTAAGAGCGACTGCCGCCGATATGCAGATAAGGGCATTTGCGGTGACGGGAGCAGGGATAGTTGAGACGGCCAGAAGGGCGCACGATTCGAGCCCTGTGGTCACGGCGGCGCTGGGAAGGCTTCTTATGGCGGGCGTAATGATGGGCTCGACTTTAAAGTCCGAGAGCGATCTGCTGACTCTCACGGTGGCAGGGGACGGCCCCGCGGGCAATATCTGCGTGACTGCAGGCTGCGACGGCAATGTGAAGGGCTACGCGGACAATCCGCAGGCGATAAATCCCCCAAGATACGACCACAAGCTCGATGTCGGCGGTATCGTCGGCAACGGTACGCTTCGCGTGATAAAAGATATGGGACTCAAGGAGCCCTATGTGGGGCAGGTGGCGCTGATAACCGGTGAGATAGCCGAGGATATAACATATTACTACGCGACCAGTGAGCAGATACCTTCCTCCGTGGCGCTCGGAGTCCTGATGAATAAGGACAATACCGTAAAACGCGCAGGCGGCTTTATGATACAGCTCATGCCGGGTGCCGGCGATGAGGTCATCTCAAAGCTCGAGGAGAGGCTGAAGGAGATAAGCAGTATCACCGCGCTGCTCGATGAAGGGCTTACACCCGAGGACATACTGGACAGGCTGCTGGGAGATATGGGACTTGCGATAACCGAGAAGGATGAGTGCAGGTTCTACTGCAACTGCAGCAAGGACAGATTCGCCGCAGGGCTCGTGAGTCTGGGCAAAAAGGAGCTTAAGTCACTTCTCGATGAGGGAAAGAGCATCGAAGTGGGCTGCCATTTCTGCGGGAAGAAGTATGAGTATTCCGTCGGGGAGATACAGGCGCTTTATGACAGGGCGGTAAGATAGATGGACAAAAAACTTCGAAGGATTCTGGCACTTTCTGCCGTTGTAATTATAATAGGCCTTTACGTGGCATCCCTCGTATTTGCCGCCATGGGCGGAAGTCTTGCGGTGCCGCTGACCATGACATGTGTTCTGATAATATCGTACCTCGCCGTGTATTTCCACATAGGCAAGGTCTTGGCCGACCTCTTGAAGAGGAACAGGAAAAATAGGGAGGACGCCGAAGGGGCGTCAGGAGGAAAAGACAATGAGTAGATCAGTGATACCGGAGGGGTACAGATCAGGACTCGATCTGCACGATACGCAGATCGCCATCAAGACAGTGAAGGATTATTTTCAGCTTCAGCTCTCACAGAGACTGAATCTGGCCAGAGTTTCGGCTCCGCTTTTCGTGGATCCCGCATCGGGTCTCAACGATAATCTGAACGGTGTCGAGAGACCCGTAGGGTTCGATATCCCCGACAGGGGAGGAAGGATCGCGGAGGTCGTTCAGTCGCTTGCGAAGTGGAAGAGATACGCTCTCAAAAAGTACGGCTTCGACTACGGCGAGGGCATCTATACCGATATGAACGCCATCAGGCGCGATGAGGAGACCGACAATATCCACTCCGTTTTCGTGGATCAGTGGGACTGGGAGAAGATCATCTCTAAGGAGGAGAGGAATCTGGATACCCTCAAGTCAGTCGTAAGAAATGTGTATACCGCTCTTCGTAAGACAGAGAAGTATATGTCCATACAGTATGATTATATCGAGGAGATCCTCCCGCACGATATATTTTTCATAACCACATCCGAGCTGGAGGCTCTCTATCCCGACAAGACCAGAAAGGAGAGGGAGTACCTGATCGCGAAGGAGAAGGGCGCTGTATGTCTTATGCAGATAGGCGATAAGTTAGGCGACGGAAAGCCCCACGACGGAAGAGCTCCGGACTACGACGACTGGGCTCTGAACGCGGATATACTGGTGTACTATCCTGTGCTTGACATTGCCCTTGAGCTTTCGAGCATGGGTATAAGAGTCGACGAGAACTCTCTTGCAAGCCAGCTTGAGAAGGCGGGCTGCCCCGAGAGAGCCGAGCTGCCCTTCCAGAAGGCGATACTTAACTGCGAGCTGCCATACACCATCGGCGGCGGTATCGGTCAGTCACGTATATGTATGTTCTTCCTCAGAAAAGCTCACATAGGTGAGGTCCAGTCTTCGCTGTGGCCCGATGAGACCGTGGAGCTTTGCAGAAATAGAGGTGTGGAGCTTTTGTAATATGGATAAAAAACGCATAATGCATATCGCCGTGACGACGGCGAGCGCGCTGTTTCTGGCATTTGCGGTGTTTACGGTCCTGAGGTTCATCATAAGCCTCGGGTGGGCGGACTACCACTCCGACTGCGCGGACACCATGCTGTGGGCGAAGGCGGGCATCGACGCGGGGCAGATAGTGAGCTCGGATTATAAGTACGCTGCGCTGCTTCCCTTCGGCGGCAATCTGCTCTTTGAGCCCTTTGTAAGGGCATACGGGCTGTCGATGAGTGCGCAGATCATGGCCATGTGCCTCTTTCTGTGCCTGTTCACGATAGCGATGGTATTTTTCTTCAGGAGCTTCGGCTACCGGCTGCATGTGGCGTTCGCCGGAACGGCGGTATTTCTTCTGTCGATGTGCGCGAGCAAGAAGCTTCGCGAGATATGGTGGCAGCACATACTGTATTATTCGCTGGGCATAATATTCTTCCTTTTGATCGCCGCTGCAATAAATCATGCCATAAGAGCCTTAAAAAAGACCGGGGGATATAAAAAGCCCCTCACATGGGTACCTGTGGGACTCGGGGTGCTTGCGACATTTTTCGCGGCGGCAAACGGCATGCAGATCATTCTGCTCTCCGTTTTTCCCGTGATGGCCGCACTCATCGGCGGAATATATCTGGATGGAAGGAGCTTCGTGACGAAGAAGAACGCTCCGGAGTATATCTGCATGGGCGCTGTGTCTCTTGCGACTGTATTCGGTATAATTGCCCTAATTGTGGTCAGCCACGGTGTGAGCGCGGGATACCAGACGGCCTACTCGAGATACTCAGACATGAAGGAGTGGACGGACAATCTTCTGAAGTTCCCGAACCAGTGGTTTTCACTGCTGGGAATAGAGGTCAAGGGCACCGAGGACCTGATAAGCGGCGTCTCGATACTTATCATGATAAAGCTCGCTTTTGCGATAATGCTTCTTATCATGCCGCTCGTGCTGCTCATCAGGTATAAAAAGCTCGAGAGCGATAATCTGAAGTACATGAGCGTGGCGCATTTTGCCATGAGCGCCTTCGTTATATTCGGGTACATCTTCGGCAAGCTCTCAGCAGCGAACTGGAGACTGATACCTGTCTACTCAACAGCGCTTATCACCTGTTTCATGTACATAGTCGAGAGGCTGAAGAATCTGCCGAGGCTTGCTGTCCCCGCGGGGCTGGTGGTCCTTACATTTTCGATAATCGGTTCCACCTGCGTGTATTCGCTGAAGGCCGACGACCTGAAAAAGAACGAAAACTACAAGCTGGCACAGTTTCTGACCGAGAAGGGGCTTACGAAGGGTTACGCGACGTTCTGGCATTCGGCTGTGGTGACGGTGTTCTCCAACGGACAAACTCACGTCGTGTCCGTAAATGCGGATGAAAAGGGCGTGGAGCCGTATTACTACCAGAACGAATACGCCTGGTTTGAAGATGTACCGGGGCAGGAGAACTATTTCCTGATGCTGTCCAAGTCAGAGAACAGTAAGGTCATGGCATCAAATTGGGCGCAGACAGTCCTGAAGGCTCAGGAGATCTACGAACAAGGCGGGTTCTATATCTATGTATTTGATAAGAACCTGCCGTTTAATGACAAAAAATAGAAAGGAATGGTGTAGAGCATGGATCATATAACTGATAAGATAATCAATATCGGTGTAGATGACGGAAATATCACTCTTTTTGAGAACCAGTACCATCTGCCCGACGGCATGGCGTACAACTCATACCTGATCATGGACGAGAAGGTATGCCTTATGGACGGTGTGGATGCGGATGTGAAGGATAAGTGGCTCGGGAATATGGATGAGGCGCTTTCAGGAAGAAGCATCGACTATATAGTGGTCCAGCACATGGAGCCCGACCATTCAGGCGCGCTCGAGGCTGTATTTGAGAAGTTCCCTGAGGCGAACGTGTGCATAAGCGCGGGTGGAGCTAAGATGCTCGGGCAGTTCTTTGACAAAGACTACAGCTCGCGCCTGCGGCTTATCAAGGAGGGCGATACACTGGATCTGGGAGGCAGGCAGCTTAAGTTCATCGCCGCTCCCATGGTGCACTGGCCTGAGGTCATGATGACTTATGACGCGAAGGACAAGGTGCTCTTTTCCGCCGATGGCTTCGGTAAATTCGGTGTGAAGGGCGCGGAGGCGGATGACTGGGCCTGCGAGGCGAGAAGGTATTATTTCAATATCGTAGGAAAGTACGGTACCCAGGTGGCAGCGGTGCTAAAGAAGGCAGCGGCTTTCGATATAGAGCATATCTGCTCACTTCACGGACCGATCCTGCCGGAGAACGAGCCACTCGATTTCTACATCAAAAAGTATGATATTTGGTCGAAGTATGAGCCCGAGGATGATGGTGTGACCATAGCTTACGCGTCCATCCACGGTACAGGCACGAAGCAGGCTGCCGAGGCTCTGGCGAAGATATTTGAGGAAAAGGGAGTTAAGGTAGGCCTTCAGGATCTGGCCAATGACGACATCCACGAGGCGGTGGAGGATGCTTTCAGGTATCCGAAGCTCGTCCTGTGCGCGTCCACGTACGACGCGGACATATTCCCTCCCATGAGACAGTTCATAAACCTTCTGGCCGTGAAGGCATATCAGAAGAGAAGGATCGCTTTCGTGGAGAACGGCTCCTGGGCTCCCATGGCGGCCAAGCTCATGAGAGCCTCGGTGGAGGGCTTTAAGGACTGCACATTCGTGGAGAAGCCCGTAACGATAAAGTCCGCGTTAAAGAGCGCGGACATAGAGGCGCTTAAGGCATTAGCCGAGGAGCTGTGACTGCCCTAAGCGGCCGAAAAATCTCATATATGAATCAAACCCAAGCTCGCGAAGAAGCGCTGCGGTCTCATCGAAGCCAAAGCCCACGTTCGCGGGCTTGTGTGCGTCCGAACCCAGTGTTATGAGCGTTCCGCCCAGCTCGCGGTATCTCTTCAGAATACCGGGGCAGGGGTGCGCGTAGCCCAGACCGTAGGCGAGACCTGCGGTATTGACCTCGAGGCACTTATTCTTCTTGATAAGAGTGACGAGTATCCCGTCGATGAGCTCCTTATAATCCTCCCAGGTGTAGAGGCAGCCGCCGCGCACATATCTGAATATGTAGTCGAGATGGCCGAAGCTGTCGAAGCAGTCATATTTCATAACACACTCGAGAGCGGTCTCGAAATACCTTCTGAGCCCTTCGCGCTCGCCTTTGTCCTTCCAGTACCGCTCGTAGTACGGGTCGTAGCCGTCCACGACATGTATGGAGCCGATGACGAAGTCCCACGGCCGCGCGGCGATGTCCTCAAGCAGCTCCTTCTGGTCGACGCGAAGACCAAGCTCGATGCCGCAGCGTATATCGATATCGTCACGGTAAAGAAGCCTCAGCTCGGACATGTACTTCGTATATGCCTCGAAGTCCAGATCGAATGAGCCGCCCTCCTTAGGAAAGTCAGGGTCGCAGTGGTCCGTAAATGTGATACCGCCAAGGCCTTTTGCCTTTGCTGCGGCTATTATCTCCTCGGGCGCCGCTTCAGAATCGGCTGAGAAGCGGGAATGTACGTGATTATCGGTCAGTTTCTTCATGATATTCAATTCTTCTTTCACTCCTTCCGGATGCTGCTTAGATAATACCAAAAATGCAAAGTCTTTTCAATCATTGTTTTTCGGCGGCTTTTTGGACGCTTTTTTGGTAAAAAATGCACTTGTTTTTTTTGAAGAATTGTAATAGACTACTATCCGTGTTTATTCGGGCCTGTTCGGCCTCATACAGGGAAAGTACAAAATATGAATTTTTTTGAAGAAATAGTGACTAACAGGGTGCTGATGAGCGGCATCATCGCCTGGATGACTGCCCAGGTGGTGAAGTTCCTCATCCACGGCGCGATCGACAAGGCCTTCAGGCTTGAGAGACTGTTCGGCGACGGAGGAATGCCAAGCGCTCATTCGGCTACAGTGACTTCCATGGCTACCATGGCGGCCATAACCTATACACTTAACTCCTTTGAGTTTGCGATATCAGCCATGCTCGCGATCATAGTGATGCATGACGCGCACGGGGTCAGGCGGGAGACCGGTAAGCAGTCGGTGGTATTGAACAACATTATGGAGACATTTTCCGCGATGCAGGTCGACGGAAAGTGGAGCGAGGAGAAGCTTAAGGAGTTCATAGGGCACACACCGCTTCAGGTGGCCGCCGGGTTTATCGTGGGCCTTGTCGTCGGCCTGATAATGGGCTACGGCGTGTTCGGGGTAATCTAAAGATCTTGCAGAAAGGGTATCATAAAATGAAGAAGGTAGTTAAGTTCGGCGGAAGCTCATGCGCGAGCGCCGCACAGTTTGAGAAGGTAGGACAGATAATAAATGCAGACCCTGCGAGGAGATATGTTGTAGTATCCGCTCCGGGCAAGAGATACAACAGCGACACGAAGGTCACAGATATGCTCTATCACGCGTACGACCTGTGTGTAAACGGGGGAGACTTCAGGACGATCATGGATAAGGCGTTGAAGCGCTATGACGAGATCGTGGAGGGGCTTAATATAAAGCTCGACCTCTCGGAGGATTTCGAGATCATAGCCGCGCAGTTCGATCAGAAGGCCGGCACCGACTACGCGGCTTCACGCGGCGAGTATTTAAACGGAAAGGTGGCTGCTGCGTACCTCGGATATGAATTCATAGATGCAGCGGATGTCATCTTCTTCGACAATGACGGCAATTTTCTGCCCGATGAGACAAACGATGTGCTCTCAAAGAGACTTGCGGGTGTCGAGAGGGCGGTGGTACCGGGCTTCTACGGTTCGCAGCTCAACACAAAGGTGAAGACCTTCTCCAGAGGCGGCTCGGATGTGACCGGCTCCATAGTGGCCAAGGCCATCCACGCGGACATCTACGAGAACTGGACCGATGTGAGCGGCTTCCTGGTAGCGGACCCGAGGATCATCGACAGGCCGAAGGTCATCAATATGATCACATATAAGGAACTTCGCGAGCTTGCGTACATGGGCGCGTCTGTGCTACATGAGGATGCCATCTTCCCTGTAAGACGCGAGGGCATCCCGATCAATATAAGAAACACGAATGCTCCCGAGGATCCGGGTACGATGATCGTCGAGAGCACCTGCGCGAAGTCGGATTACACCATCACCGGTATCGCCGGCAAGAAGGGCTTCGTCGGAGTGTTCATCGAGAAGGATATGATGAACTCCGAGATAGGCTTCGGCAGAAAGGTGCTGCAGGCATTCGAGGACAACAACATCTCCTTCGAGCACATGCCCTCAGGCATCGACACCATGACCATAGTCGTTCATCAGAGTGAGTTCGAGGAGAAGGAGCAGAGAGTGCTCGCGGCCATCCATCGTCTGGCCAAGCCCGACACAGTGAACCTCGTTACAGACCTTGCGCTCATCGCAGTCGTTGGACGCGGCATGAAGGACAACCGCGGTACTGCGGGACGTATCTTCTCGGCTCTCGCGCACGCGCGAATTAACGTAAGGATGATCGATCAGGGCTCCTCCGAGCAGAACATAATCATCGGTGTGGAGAACAAGGATTTCGAGCTTGCCATCAGAGCCATATACGATATTTTCGTAGTTACAAGGGTATAAAAGATATTGAACGGATCGCAGCTTTTGCGGTCCGTTTTTTTTCGGAAAAAGCTGAATTTATGTTTTTTTATTATGTTTGCTGGACATCTGCTGGACAGGATATATTAAAATCGTGGCAAGTGATCTGATACTTATGTAAATGATCTTAGGAGGTAATATATGCCAACACTCTACGAAAAGAAAAATCCAACAACAATACCCGGTTTCGTCAACGTTGACAAGACGATCACCTTGCCGAACGGAGAAAAAAAGCAGGTTACGATTAAGCGCCCCAAGCCCGGAATGGGTTTTGATATCCTGACGGATGAGGTCCTTTCAAACAATAATCTCGATGTTCTGAATAAGTTCGCCGAAGAGAATAAGGATGAACTTGAAAAGCCTGAGAATGCTCCGGCGAAAAGATACATAAAAGCCCGCATACGAACTGAGAAAAAGTTCAGAAAGCTCAGAGCCGATGCAAAGCAGAAGGCGGCTCTGGGTGTAGCGCCGAAGAAACCCGAGCTGGACGAAAAGGATGGTTTCATCGGCTTGGCTTCTGTCAAGTACCCGGATTATCAGACCAGCTCAAACGGATGCTGGTCCATATCGTATTCCGCTCTGTTAATGAGCAGGGGAGTGGACCTGTCCCAGGAGGAGATACGTCAGTGGCGCCCGGATTATGATGAGAATCTGTCTGATGACCTGAAGCCGAGCGAGGAGCGCATGATCCTTATGAATACCGACGATATCAATTCAATATATCAGAACGCGGATCTGGCTCTGAGAGTGCTGCCGAATACTGCGGTCAATACTTTTAAGCTGGAACCTTTTTCTGAACAACAGCTTTCTATAGATGATAAGCAACTTGAAGATTTTCAGGTTGATGCAGCCGCTGAAGCTTACAATTATCAGGTCAAGAGACAGCTTCAGGATACCATCTCTGAGGCACTTGTTGTGCATCGCTCTCCGATAGCTGTGGCATTGGACGGCCATTATGTGACCATTACCGGTATCAGCGAGGACGGAAACACGATCCGCTATGAGGATTCTCGCGGTGCGGAAAAGAATTCTCCTCGAACAAATACGATGTCGCTTGACGAGCTTATACATAACGGTCTGTACCTGCATGAGCATAAAGGCGAAAAGGTCATGCCTACAGGTATTGAGATCACCTGGTTAAGTGATCTGCCGCAGGCACACTATGCTGATCCTCAGAAGCCACTCATGAGCAACAAGCACGGCGACTATGTCAAAATGGGTGATGACGGTTCTATAAAAATATCGATCCCCGACGATGTCTCGGGTCTTTCCGAAAGCGGTAAATCAGCAGATGGACAGATGAACGGCAAGGCTGTCGATGAGATGATGCTGCTTGATTCGAAGGAACTTTCCGAGGCCCTCGGCGGTCAGAAGGTCACCGGATGGGGACCCGGCGGCAAGGTGATGATCGGCAGCAAGAGCACATATTATCCGAAGAATACTGTGCAGCTGGGAGATCCAAAGCTGGTCAAGAAGGCCTATAGTAACGGTATAAAAGCATTCGAGGCTGCATACGATACCATCTCGAAGCGTATTTTCACGGAGGATGCCCTAAAGGAGTTAAAGGAATACAGAAAGCTTCTTCGCGCTGTTTCAAATGACGACATTACTCCGGAAGAGAAGAAGGAGAAAATCGCGGGACTCAAAGGCTTCTATGATCTGCTGACAAAGAAGGATAAGGAAGGTGATAAGTGTAATTTTGAGGTCATCACCTCCGACTTAAACGACAAGGCCCGGAAAGAACTGATAGAGCAGCTGAAGAAGGTAAACGATCTGTTCGGACTGGGAAGGGATGCTGATATAAAGCGCTTCCGCGAGATACATGAAGATCTTGCTGAAGCGTATAAGAGGGAAAAAGAAAAGGCTAAAGAGGAATCGCTGGGTATCGCCTTTAAACAGAGCGTCCGCAGTGCTTTTGTCAAAACACTGGAGATTGCAAAAGAAAAGTATGACAATCTCGGGGAAAACGAATATGGGGACATGAGGCTGGCGGTAATTGAGAGCTCGGACGAGGCTATCGAGAACAATCTGGCCTACGTAGCTGCAGCATGGGTGCTTCAGAAGAGGATGCTGGATAATAATATCAATCCTCCCTATCCCGACAAGGAAGAGGTTTATGCCCTCGTTCCCAAGATGAAGGAATCGGAAGCATTTAAGATGACGCTGAACGGCTCCAGAGCCTGGCTCGAGAATCCGAGAAAATCAAGGGATTGGACCTATAATGAGCAGGAATACTGCATGCAGGAGTTCCTCAGGGAATATACGGAGAATGCCAAGGCCTTCGAGCTTGATGATCAGGATCTGGCTCGTTATGAGATACCGGAGTGGAAGAAGCCCGAGATAAAGATGAAGACTGCCGGGATCGCAGACCGTCTGGAACGGACCGGGACGGGTTCATATACAGGTCTGGGTATAATCTCAAGACGCAAGAACAGTGATGCATTCGATAAGGTGAAGAAGGCGATCAGAAACTATTCGAAGAAGAAATCGCCCAGCGCGGGAGATACCAGAAAAGCCTGCAAAACAGTGCTCGGTTATCTCGAGGGCAAGTCGAGAGTCCGGACAAGAGCGTTCGGAAGGACCAGATTCAATGAGTGCATGAGCTTCCTTTCACTTGTCATGCCTGAGGCGGAATTCGCGGAGTACTGCAGACAGATAAACGCTTCCAGAGGCGTCAGTGCCGGACACGAGAAGTTCATAGGACCCGAGAGCTTTCTTACACCCGATACGACCTGCAACGATGTGATAAACAGCGCGAGGGAGAAGATAAATGCCGGTAGTGCCGGTGACCGCGACTATGCGAGGCTCATTGCCTGCGCAGATATTTCGGTGATCAACGGCGAAGTCGATCTGACACAGAGCTGCGCCTCCAAAGAAAAGAAGCAGGCGCTTCTCACAAAGACCGAGAGTGTACTGGCCGATCCGAGATTTAAAAATTTCATGAGCAGTATGTCGAAGGATGTTATGAATGCGCTGGTAAATGCGGATGCGACCGCAGTCGGTGACGCATGGGCGCAGTACAAGAACGTTCATTCACTTGAGGAGGCGGCAGCAGTTTTTTAACGCATTACCATCCTTGGTTATTTATTACAATGAAAAGCCGCGCTTCAGTGTGCATATTGCCGAAAAATATTAAATTTTCAGAAATTTGCTGACAAGCCACCGAAAATCTGTTAAGATACTGAATATACTGCAGAACGTGATCGTTAGAATGCATAATATGCGCTCACTGGAAATGAGGTAATACAGATTATGTTTAAGGGAAAGAGGGTCGTACACGGAAAATACGGTAGCGGAGAAGTTATAGGTATCTCGGAGGGAAGGATCCATATCGTTTTCGACGGCGAGGAGAAGGCCTTTCCGTATCCGGATTCCTTCGAAAGATTTTTGAGATTTGAGGAAGAGGAGTGCCAGAAGCTCGTGAACGGCGAGCTCGAGGGAAGAAAAAATGCCGACGCAGCGGCACTTCGGGAGAGGACCATCCAGTTTAAGATGATGGATCTCGAGAGAAGGAAGGAGAGAAAGGAGAAGGCGGAGCGCGCCCGAAAGGCTGCCGCCGCCAGAGCCCTGCCCGTCACCGAGGCGAGAAACAGGCAGGGGTAGTCTGACGTTAAGCTAAAATATGTTCCATAAGCTGTGCCGTGGTGTCGCATACCACGGCACCTTTTTTTATGAGGAAGTCCCGGTCCTTAAAGCCCCATGACACGGCCACCATATCCGTTTTCGAAGCAGCTGCGGTGAGTATATCCACATCGGAATCGCCTATGTAGATGGTATCTTCGCGGCGCACATTAAGCTTGTTCAGGACATATTCCACGATGGCGGGGTCGGGCTTGGTCTTTCTGTACGGCACGTCGCCTGCCCAGATATCGAAGAGCCCGTCAAAGTATTTACGGCAGAGCTCACCGACCGAGGGCTCCGGCTTGTTGGAGACGACAGCGGTCATTATGCCCTTAGCGCGGATCTTCTGAAGAAGTTCCACTATGCCGTCGTATGGTTTAGTCAGCTCGGCGCAGTGTGCTCTGTAATAGGGAAGGTAGTCGCCGAGGAGCCTGTCCACGGTCTTCGCGTCCGTCCCCTCCGGAAGTGCTCTCTCAAAAAGCACACGGCTTCCGTTTCCCACGAAGGAGCGTATCTCCAAGAGCGAGTGCTCGGGGTATCCGGCGCCGCGGAGTATGTGATTGACCGCGTTTTTAAGGTCTGAAAGAGTGTCAAGTATGGTGCCGTCCATATCGAATACGGCTAATCTGTATCGGGGCATGGTGGTCCTTTCTGATGGATCTTTTCTTTACAAGAGGTTTTACAAGAGGTTATATCACATCCCGACATTTTTTTCAAATGTTTTCGCATTCGCTCAATTTTTTGTTTATTTTTCCTGCGAGATGTGCTATCATATGCTATTAAGGGAACTTTGGACTGTTTGGAGGCATTATGGACAGAATCGACGGCAGGACCCGCGTCCTCGCGCTTATAGGATCGCCCGTGGGACACTCATTTTCACCGGCCATGTATAATCTCAGCTTTGAAAAGCTGGGACAAAACTTTGTGTATGTGGCGTATGATGTGAAGGAGGATGAGGTCGGACGAGCGCTCGATGCCTTCAGACTGTTTAACTACCGTGGAGGCAATGTCACCATGCCGTGCAAGACGGCGGCAGCCAGGTGCGTGGATCGTCTCTCCCCGGCAGCCAAGCTTATCGGCGCGGTCAATACGATAGTAAATGACGGCGGAGTGCTGACGGGACACAACACCGACGGCGAGGGCTTCGTCAATAATCTAAAGAGCCACGGAGTAAGCGTAAAGGGCAAAAGGATAGTGATCGCCGGAAGCGGCGGCGCTGCGGTGTCCATTGCCGCGCAGTGCGCTCTGGACGGGGCGGGAAGCCTCGTGATGTTAAAAAGAGTGAATAATTCATTTGCAAGGGCGGTAGAAAACGCAAAAAGGATATCCTCGGCCTCCGGCGTGAGATTCGATGTGTGCGACGCGGACGATGCGCCGCTCGTGGCACAGGTGATGGAGTCGGCGGATATATTCGCTAACGGAACGCCTCTGGGCATGAGGCCGGCGTATGAAAGCGAGAGCCCGATAAGGGATGCCGCCATGCTCCATGAGGGACTCGTGGTTGCGGATGCGGTGTATAACCCTGCACAGACGAGGCTTCTTAAGGAGGCGGGGGAGCGCGGATGCGTGTGCGTAGGAGGCAAGGGCATGCTATTGTGGCAGGGAGTGGCGGCATTTAAGCTGTTCACCGGGCTCGATATGCCGGTGGATGAAGTCAGGGAAAGATTTTTTAGTTAGTGTATGAAGAATATTTATCTTATAGGTTTTATGGGGTGCGGCAAGAGCACCGTCGGAAAAAGGCTCGAAAGGCTCACGGGACATGAGCTCATAGAGATGGATGAGACCATAGAGTCGCAGCAGGGCATGAAGATCGCGCAGATATTCGAGCAGTTCGGTGAGGAGGGCTTCAGGAGGATGGAGACAGGACTCATCGAGGAGATATCCGGACGAGGCGGCTGCATCGTATCATGCGGCGGCGGAGCGGTCCTGCGCGCTGAAAATGTGGCACTTATGAAAAATAACGGCGTGATCGTCCTTTTGGAGACCACGCCGGAGGTAATATATGAGAGAGTGAAGGATTCCTACGCCAGGCCGTTGCTCAATGGTCATATGTCGGTCGAATACATCCGCGAATTGATGGAGAAGCGAAATGCCGCGTATCTCGCGGCAGCGGACTACGTGGTGGATGCAGACAAGACCCCCGGAAGGATCGCGCTTGAGATGGCGGAGCTCCTTCACGACGAGCTTGAGGCATAGCGATCAGTAGCTTATCGCATCGGTCCCCGAACCCGATATGCGTACACTGACACGGTTCGGAAGGCAGATGATGCACTGGCCGGCGCGGCTTATGCGACCCGACTTTACGCATAGGCAGTCGGGGCAGGTGGCCTGCTCTATCATGGCCTCACCTTCACGTATTACCAGCGTATCAGTTCCGCCGACGCCCTCTATGATCTGCGTCGTGTCGCGGCTTAAAGGGTATACGGCGACCTGTTTTCCGTCGACGTATACCTCGACATTCTCACCGGGTTCACGCGGTATGAATAAAAAGAGGCAGACGCAGGCGATGACCAGCAGCAGATATAATATGATGTCCGGTTTTTTGAAATAAGTGTCCATAGCCGTATCATAGCACAAATCTGCGTAAAATAAAGGAGAATCTGTAAGTCGTGGCGAAGGCATATCTTTTCGATCTGGACGGAACACTGATAGATACTGAAAAATATTACCGGATCTGCTGGCCGAAGGCTCTTGCGGACTTCGGTCATCAAATGAGTGACGAGCAGGCGCTGTCCATGAGATCTTTAGGAAGACCCTACGCAGCGGCGCATCTTCAGGAGATGTTCGGCTGCGGTGATAAGTACGAGCAGATAAAGGCTGTCAGAAAGAGGTATATGGAGCAGCTGATAGAGGAGCAGGGTATAGACGCGCTCCCCGGTGCCGCACAGCTTCTGCGGTTTCTTAAGGAGAGCGGGAGGAATGCGGCACTCGTCACCGCGACCGACCCCCAGAGGTCGCAGAGGTATCTGAAGACGGCGGGATTGTACGAGTACATAGGCGAGATAATAAGCGCGGCATATGTGGAGCGCGGAAAGCCGTCGCCCGATGTGTATCTGTACGCGTGCGAGAGGCTGGGGATAGAACCGTGTGAGGCAGTCGCGTTTGAGGACTCGCCGAACGGAGTGCTTAGCGCCAAAAGAGCGGGGTGCCGTGTCGTGATGGTACCGAACCAGTCGGAGCCGGACGAGGAGCTTAAAAAGTCCGTCGATATAGTGGCGGCCGGTCTCGATGAAGCCATATCGCTTATTGAAAAAGGGATAATATAGAGTTATAATAGAAAAACTATGGAAACGATCTTGATAGATAAAAATGATCTGAAAAACGCCTACGATGAGGCGGGAAGGATCATAAGAAGCGGAGGTCTGGTGGCATTTCCCACGGAGACAGTGTACGGTCTCGGCGGCAACGCGCTCGATGCGGATGCCTCGGCTAAGATATATGCCGCGAAGGGACGACCCTCGGACAATCCGCTTATAGTGCATATAGCCGACAGGGAGGAACTCTATCCACTGGTGCGCGAGATACCGGATGCGGCTGAGAAACTGATGGACAGGTTCTGGCCGGGCCCGCTGACACTTATTTTCAGAAAGACCGGTGTCGTTCCGAAGGAGACTACCGGGGGACTGGAGACGGTCGCTGTCAGGATGCCCTCGCATCCGGTGGCTGCGGAGTTTATAAGAGCGTCTGGAGTACCCATAGCGGCTCCGAGCGCGAATACATCGGGCAGACCCAGTCCAACCATGGCAGAGCATGTCGTGGAGGACTTATCCGGCAGGATCGACATGATACTGGACGGTGGAAGCGTGGGCATCGGTCTGGAATCGACCATTGTCGATGTTACCGGTGAGGTCCCGATGATACTGAGACCCGGTTATATCACGAAGGCGATGATAGAGGAAGCTGTCGGACAGACGGATATCGACCCGGCGGTGAGGGACACCGACGAGGGGGTTATGGCCACCGGTACCGCGCCGAAGGCTCCGGGCATGAAGTACAGGCACTACGCGCCGAAGTCTCCGCTTTATATAGTGAGGGGCAGCAGGCAGAGCATAGAGAGAAAGCTCATCGAGCTTGAGTCACAGGCATCAGAGCGCGGGCTGAGGGCGGGATATATACTGTCGGACGATATGGAGGCGCCTAAGGGCGCTGCGAAAGTCTACCGCGCGGGAGCAAGGGGCGATGAGGAGGCTATAGCGGCCTCACTTTACGGAATACTCAGGCAGTGCGACTATGACAGCCTTGATGTCATCTACAGCGACGATTTCGGGCTGGGGGATTCCTCCACGCTCGGTTACGCCATAAGAAACAGGCTTATGAAGGCTGCCGGTGGACACCAGATACTGTGTGAGTGAGAGGACAGGCCGGGGGCAGGAGCATATGAAGAGCTATCAGAGGATAATATTTATCTGCAATGACAATACCTGCCGCAGCATCATGGCCGAGACCGTCATGAAGAGCATCATGGCGGGGATGGAGCCCGGCGAGAGGGTGAATGTGCACTCGAGGGGACTTGTGGTGCTTTTTCCGGAGCCCGTGAACCCGAAGGCGGTGGCGGCCATAGAGAAGAACCACCTGCAGGTGTCCAAGACTGTCAGCAGACAGTTCACGCCGGGCGACTGCAAGGATGGAACACTGTATCTCACCATGACAGACAGGGAGAAGAGAATGGTGGAGGAGATGGTCCCTCACCTGTCGAATCTCTACACACTCAGGGAGTATGTGGGCGAGAGCGGTGACATAAACGAACCGTACGGCGGCACGCAGGAGGACTATGAGAGAGTATATGAGCACATCGATCTCATGGTCAAAATGGCGGCACAAAGAATATTAAACGTATAAAAGAAAGGCACAGAGAATGATCGCAATAGGATCGGATCACGGCGGATTTGAACTGAAGCAGGACATCATCGCCCACCTTAAGGAAAAAGGTCTGGATGTGAAGGACTACGGGACATATTCAAAGGAGTCCTGCGATTACCCCGACTACGCTAAGGCGGTGGCAAGGGCCATCCTCGCCGGGGAAGCGGAAAGGGGCATCCTCATCTGCGGCACCGGCATCGGTATTTCGATTGCG